>NZ_JAOWGW010000048.1:0-3987 GCF_030332945.1 Citrobacter sp. Cpo037 | reverse complement strand
TTTGAATGGGTTCATGTGCAGCTCCATCAGCAAAAGGGGATGATAAGTTTATCACCACCGACTATTTGCAACAGTGCCGTAAGCTGCACCTCAAACCCCCGGATCAGGCTCTCCAGGCCATGCAGAAAGGCCTGCTCACCATCATCACTGTCCATAATCTGCAGCGCTTCCCGCAATAGCGGCGGCAGGTTTTCGTCCGGTGCTGCAGGGCGGTCGGTCAGGGCGGCAGTATGCTCCTGCTGCTCCAGTACGGCACCAAGGGTAAAATGACTGACCGCTGAAATCGCATATAACCCGTCGCGCAGTGAAAAGCCGTTTTCTGTCATAAAGCGTAACTGGGTTTCCACCGTATCATACTGTTTTTCATCAGGGCGGGTGCCGAGGTGCACTTTTGCCCCGTCACGGTAACGCAGCAGCGCCCGGCGGAAACTCATTGCATTATTGCGCAGAAATGACTGCCAGGATTCCCCCGCCGCAGGCAGTGAATAATCATGATGACGCGCCAGGATCTCCACCGCCAGCGCATCCAGTAACGCCCGTTTATTTTTCACATGCCAGTAAAGTGTCGGCTGTTCTATTCCCAGCTTCTGCGCCAGCTTGCGGGTCGTCAGCCCGTCAATCCCTGTCTCATTCAGCAGTTCCAGTGCCGCATCAATAACCGATTCTCTGTTCAGCCGTGCCATGACCGTCTCCTCCGATTTTCAGATTGACACTCTATCATTGATAGGGATATATTCCAACTCTATCAATGATAGGGAATTAACACAGGATCTGAAAAATGAATAAACCCGCTGTCATCGCGCTGGTGATTACACTGCTGGACGCGATGGGAATTGGTCTGATCATGCCGGTATTACCGTCACTGCTGCGGGAATATCTCCCGGAAGCGGATGTGGCAAACCATTACGGCATTCTGCTGGCGCTGTATGCGGTGATGCAGGTCTGTTTTGCTCCGCTGCTGGGCAGATGGTCAGATAAGCTGGGGCGCAGACCGGTGCTGCTGTTATCCCTGGCGGGTGCCGCGTTTGATTACACACTGCTGGCACTGTCCAATGTGCTGTGGATGTTGTATCTCGGGCGGATTATCTCCGGGATCACTGGTGCCACCGGCGCGGTTGCGGCTTCGGTAGTGGCGGACAGCACGGCGGTCAGCGAGCGTACCGCCTGGTTCGGCCGTCTCGGTGCGGCCTTTGGTGCCGGGCTGATTGCCGGGCCGGCTATCGGCGGACTGGCGGGGGATATCTCACCGCATCTGCCGTTTGTCATTGCGGCAATACTGAATGCCTGCACCTTTCTGATGGTCTTTTTTATCTTTAAACCGGCGGTACAGACAGAAGAAAAACCGGCGGAGCAGAAACAAGAAAGCGCAGGTATCAGCTTTATCACACTGCTTAAACCTCTGGCGCTGTTGCTGTTTGTCTTTTTTACCGCGCAGCTTATCGGGCAGATCCCGGCCACTGTCTGGGTATTGTTTACGGAGAGCCGCTTTGCCTGGGACAGCGCGGCGGTCGGTTTTTCACTGGCGGGACTCGGGGCGATGCATGCACTGTTTCAGGCGGTGGTTGCCGGGGCGCTGGCAAAACGGCTGAGTGAGAAAACCATTATTTTCGCCGGATTTATTGCCGATGCCACCGCGTTTTTACTGATGTCTGCTATCACTTCCGGATGGATGGTGTATCCGGTCCTGATCCTGCTGGCAGGCGGCGGAATTGCACTGCCTGCATTGCAGGGCATTATCTCTGCCGGGGCATCGGCGGCAAATCAGGGAAAACTACAGGGTGTGCTGGTCAGCCTGACCAATCTGACCGGCGTGGCGGGCCCGCTGCTGTTTGCTTTTATTTTCAGTCAGACACAGCAGAGTGCGGACGGTACGGTGTGGCTGATTGGCACGGCACTGTACGGTCTGCTGCTGGCAATCTGTCTGCTGATCAGAAAACCGGCACCGGTGGCGGCCACCTGCTGACCGGCGCTATACAGGCAGCGCTGTTGTGCGGTATGGTGGACGGCATTCGTGCTTATCGCCTGCCATGATAAGCCTCAGACACAGAGGAACCGTTATGAAATCACGCGCAGCAGTCGCCTTCGGGCCGGGTTTACCCCTTGAAATTGTTGAAATTGATGTGGCACCGCCGAAGAAAGGTGAAGTGCTGGTGAAAATCAGTCACACCGGGGTATGCCATACCGATGCCTACACGCTTTCCGGTGATGATCCGGAAGGTCTGTTCCCGGTGGTGCTCGGCCATGAAGGTGCCGGGGTGGTGGTTGAGGTCGGTGAGGGCGTGACCAGTGTGAAACCGGGCGACCATGTGATCCCGCTGTACACCGCCGAGTGCGGCGAGTGTGATTTCTGTACCTCCGGTAAAACCAACCTCTGTGTTGCCGTCCGCGAAACCCAGGGCAAAGGCGTGATGCCGGACGGCACCAGCCGTTTTTCGTATAACGGTCAGCCGCTCTATCACTATATGGGCTGCTCGACATTCAGCGAATATACCGTTGTGGCGGAAGTATCACTGGCGAAAATCAATCCGCAGGCCAATGCGGAGCAGGTTTGCCTGCTCGGCTGCGGCGTGACCACCGGGATCGGCGCGGTACACAATACCGCGAAGGTACAGGAAGGGGATTCTGTGGCGGTATTCGGCCTCGGCGGTATCGGGCTGGCCGTGGTGCAGGGCGCACGTCAGGCAAAAGCGGGGCGCATCTTTGCCATCGATACCAATCCATCCAAGTTTGAGCTGGCAAAACAGTTCGGCGCCACAGACTGCATTAATCCCAATGATTATGACAAACCTGTTCAGCAGGTGCTGGTCGAAATGACCAAATGGGGTGTGGATCATACCTTTGAATGTATCGGCAATGTCAATGTGATGCGGTCGGCGCTGGAAAGTGCGCACCGTGGCTGGGGGCAGTCGGTAATTATCGGGGTGGCGGGTGCCGGAAAAGAGATTTCAACCCGTCCGTTCCAGCTGGTGACCGGCCGGGTCTGGAAAGGCACGGCGTTCGGCGGCGTGAAAGGGCGTACCCAGTTGCCGGGAATGGTGGAAGATGCCATGAGCGGCAAAATCGAGCTGGCGCCGTTTGTCACGCACACCATGGAACTGGATAAAATCAATGAAGCTTTTGATTTGATGCACGACGGCAAATCCATCCGCACAGTCATTCATTACTGATAACGTATTCAGGGAGATACTATGGAACGGATTGAACATCACGTCTGTTTCGGCGGCAGCCAGGAAGTCTGGCGTCACCACTCTGCGGTGACCGGCACGCCGATGACTTTTTCCGTGTTTCTGCCGCCGCAGGCAAAAACAGAGAAATGTCCTGTGCTGTACTGGCTTTCCGGGCTGACCTGCAACGAGCAGAATTTTATCACCAAAGCCGGGGCACAGCGTTACGCAGCGGAACACGGCCTGGTGATTGTCGCGCCGGATACCAGTCCGCGCGGCAGTCAGGTGGCGGATGATAAAGAGTACGATCTCGGCCAGGGTGCCGGGTTTTATGTCAATGCCACACAGGAGCCGTGGAAAGCGCATTATCAGATGTATGATTATATTCTGAATGAGCTGCACACCCTGGTAAGCGGGCATTTCGGCACATCGGAAAAACGGGCACTGTTGCAAAGTTAGCGATGAGGCAGCCTTTTGTCTTATTCAAAGGCCTTACATTTCAAAAACTCTGCTTACCAGGCGCATTTCGCCCAGGGGATCACCATAATAAAATGCTGAGGCCTGGCCTTTGCGTAGTGCACGCATCACCTCAATACCTTTGATGGTGGCGTAAGCCGTCTTCATGGATTTAAATCCCAGCGTGGCGCCGATTATCCGTTTCAGTTTGCCATGATCGCATTCAATCACGTTGTTCCGGTACTTAATCTGTCGGTGTTCAACGTCAGACTGGCACCGGCCTTCGCGTTTGAGCAGAGCAAGCGCGCGACCATAGGCGGGCGCTTTATCCGTGTTGATGAATCGCGGGATCTGCCACTTCTTCACG
>NZ_JAOWGW010000047.1:0-5493 GCF_030332945.1 Citrobacter sp. Cpo037 | reverse complement strand
CAAGCAAGCCAACTTGTCGTCAAAATCGGTGTTGCAAAAACGGGAGTGACCATAGATTCCGTTTTCTGAGGCGACCCCCACATAGAGACCTTCCCGGTCATTCACTTTGTAGAGTTTGTCCCTGGGCTTGAGATTGCGCAGCTTGGTATCGGTCAGCATGTACCTTGTCCTTCTTCGTCTCCGATACCCACTCTATTGTAAACAAGACATTTTTATCTTTTATATTCAATGGCTTATTTTCCTGCTAATTGGTAATACCATGAAAAATACCATGCTCAGAAAAGGCTTAACAATATTTTGAAAAATTGCCTACTGAGCGCTGCCGCACAGCTCCATAGGCCGCTTTCCTGGCTTTGCTTCCAGATGTATGCTATTCTGCTCCTGCAGCTAATGGATCACCGCAAACAGGTTACTCGCCTGGGGATTCCCTTTCGACCCGAGCATCCGTATGAGACTCATGCTCGATTATTATTATTATAGAAGCCCCCATGAATAAATCGCTCATCATTTTCGGCATCGTCAACATAACCTCGGACAGTTTCTCCGATGGAGGCCGGTATCTGGCGCCAGACGCAGCCATTGCGCAGGCGCGTAAGCTGATGGCCGAGGGGGCAGATGTGATCGACCTCGGTCCGGCATCCAGCAATCCCGACGCCGCGCCTGTTTCGTCCGACACAGAAATCGCGCGTATCGCGCCGGTGCTGGACGCGCTCAAGGCAGATGGCATTCCCGTCTCGCTCGACAGTTATCAACCCGCGACGCAAGCCTATGCCTTGTCGCGTGGTGTGGCCTATCTCAATGATATTCGCGGTTTTCCAGACGCTGCGTTCTATCCGCAATTGGCGAAATCATCTGCCAAACTCGTCGTTATGCATTCGGTGCAAGACGGGCAGGCAGATCGGCGCGAGGCACCCGCTGGCGACATCATGGATCACATTGCGGCGTTCTTTGACGCGCGCATCGCGGCGCTGACGGGTGCCGGTATCAAACGCAACCGCCTTGTCCTTGATCCCGGCATGGGGTTTTTTCTGGGGGCTGCTCCCGAAACCTCGCTCTCGGTGCTGGCGCGGTTCGATGAATTGCGGCTGCGCTTCGATTTGCCGGTGCTTCTGTCTGTTTCGCGCAAATCCTTTCTGCGCGCGCTCACAGGCCGTGGTCCGGGGGATGTCGGGGCCGCGACACTCGCTGCAGAGCTTGCCGCCGCCGCAGGTGGAGCTGACTTCATCCGCACACACGAGCCGCGCCCCTTGCGCGACGGGCTGGCGGTATTGGCGGCGCTGAAAGAAACCGCAAGAATTCGTTAACTGCACATTCGGGATATTTCTCTATATTCGCGGTTCAGCAGGCATGTCCCCTTTGAGGGCGACCCGACGACAGGATAATCGACCTTATGGTGCGCAAATATTTCGGCACAGACGGTATTCGTGGCAAAGCCAACGAAGGCGCGATGACGGCGGAAACCGCCTTGCGCGTCGGCATGGCGGCTGGCCGTGTCTTTCGTCGCGGTGACCACCGCCATCGTGTCGTGATCGGCAAGGATACGCGCCTGTCGGGCTATATGCTTGAACCCGCGCTCACAGCCGGTTTCACCTCGATGGGCATGGACGTATTCCTTTTTGGCCCGCTGCCGACAACGTATAGGAAGAATAAACGCCCTTTTCACCCAAGTCCAACAGCTTTGGACCGCAGTTGACTCTTTCGACACCCCTGCGATGCAACCCAATCCGGCTGACGGGGAGCCAGCAACGCTGAAAATTTACCCTCCTCTTTCCCACTAGCGGCTCCTTTTCCGACAACCAGCACGGCGGATCCCTGCCGCGGCGCTGTGAACGCAGCATTTTGATTGGTATCGTTGGCCTTCAGGCTCGTCAGTCAAACAGACCCAGGAGCAGCTCAGCCGGTGGCGCCCGGCTTTCGGGTAACGCCCTGGTCCCGCTGGTTTCGGCTTTGTGCTTCAGGTGATCAAGGATCTGCTTGATCACTATAGGGTCTTCAATGCAGGCGATGACTTTCATGGCGCCGCCGCAGCCGCTGCAGGTCTCGATGTCGATATTGAAAACACGCTTGAGCCGTTGCGCCCATGTCATCGACGCTCGCCGTTGTGCTGGTGTTGCCGGTTCATCAGCCACCCTGACCTTGTTGCCCCTGCCCCGTTTTGCCGGCGTGACCAACGCCCGGTGCCGACTGTTGGGTGCGAACACCCCGTGGAAGCGGGTTAGGTTGACTCTGGGCTTCGGTACCAGGGCGGCCAGCCTTGCAATGAAATCCAATGGTTCGAAAATGACGTGCGTGGTGCCGTCCCGGTACGGCGTCTTGAGCTGGTAGCGCACGTTGCCGCCTCGTGTTAACGACAGCCGCTTCTCGGATACCGCCGGGCGGCTGATGTACCGGCACAGCCGTTCGAGCTTCTTGCGTTCATCGGCCCTGGCCGCCACGCCGGCGTGCAGGCTGGACCCGGCTACCTTGCCAATCCCGTCACCGAACGGATCACCACTGGTCGGCAGAGTTTGCAAAGTGAACACCTTTCGCCCCGCCTGTGAACCGACAGCGATACGGTAAGTGATCGAGTGCCCCAGCAGGGGTGTCATCGGGTCGTCATCCACCGCATCCGAGGCCAGATAGCTGTTTTCGACATCCCGTTCCAGCAGGCCTTGCCGTTCCAGATAGCGACCCACCCGGTGGGCGATGGTGTGCGTCAGCTGGGTGAGCTCTGGGCTGGTCGGCGCCTTGACCCAGCGGAAACGCGCTGAGCCGTGGGATTGCTCGACATACACACCGTCGAGAAACAGCATGTGGAAGTGAACATTCAGATTGAGCGCCGATCCAAAACGCTGGATCAGGGTGACCGCGCCCGTCTTGGCCACTTGGTGGGTATGGCCCGCTTTCTTGACCAGGTGCGTGGCAATGACGCGGTAAACGATGCCCAGCACCCACCCCATGATCTCGGGCCGGCTGGCAAACAGGAAACGCAGCTGAAACGGGAAGCTCAACACCCACTGACGCATGGGTTGTTCAGGCAGTACTTCATCAACCAGCAAGGCGGCACTTTCGGCCATCCGCCGCGCCCCACAGCTCGGGCAGAAACCGCGACGCTTACAGCTGAAAGCGACCAGGTGCTCGGCGTGGCAAGACTCGCAGCGAACCCGTAGAAAGCCATGCTCCAGCCGCCCGCATTGGAGAAATTCTTCAAATTCCCGTTGCACATAGCCCGGCAATTCCTTTCCCTGCTCTGCCATAAGCGCAGCGAATGCCGGGTAATACTCGTCAACGATCTGATAGAGAAGGGTTTGCTCGGGTCGGTGGCTCTGGTAACGACCAGTATCCCGATCCCGGCTGGCCGTCCTGGCCGCCACATGAGGCATGTTCCGCGTCCTTGCAATACTGTGTTTACATACAGTCTATCGCTTAGCGGAAAGTTCTTTTACCCTCAGCCGAAATGCCTGCCGTTGCTAGACATTGCCAGCCAGTGCCCGTCACTCCCACTCGATTGTAAACAAGCACACAAAACCCTTTAGTGACAACAATTTGCAAGAACTATCAGGCTCAGTGCCATGAAAAATACCATGACCAGATCATGAGGTTGAACACGGCTTGCGCCGGCAGCGTTCACGCTCCTGGTCGGCGATCTCGCCCGGCTGCAATGCTAGCTCAGCATCGGTCATGCGCTCCAGCACGTCGCGTAGGCGGATGGTGCAAGGAATGGGCGGCAGCTCGAACTCATAGCCGCCGGCGATCATTTCGGCCGCAATCTCCTCGGTGATGAAAAACGGCTCGTCGTCTTGGTTCGGCTTCTTCATGCCCTTTCCTCCTGGCGCTCATCCTGGCCGACAGCGGCCAGGGCATCGGCTTCCGTCAATGCGTCCTCCACGAACGCGCCGTGCTGCTTCGCTTCGGCCTGGCTGACCTCGGCCCATATCCGTTTCACCTGGGCCGCACTGTACCCGGCCAGCTCGGCGGTCTTGTTGATGCTGTAGCCGGACTTGCGCAGCGCGACAACTTGGGCGCGGCGCTTCGGATCAGCACGGCGGCCCTTGTACCGCCCGGCCTGGCGGGCCAACTCAATGCCTTGGCGCTGGCGTTCGCGCCTGTCCTCGTAGTCGTCGCGGGCCATCTGCAAGGCCAGGCGAAAAAGCATGATCTGCACGGCTTCCAGCACGATCTTGGCGACGCCCTGGGCCTCGGCCGCCAGGTCGGATAGATCGACCACGCCAGGGACGGCCAGGCTTGCGCCTTTGGCCTGTATCGAGGCCACCAGGCGCTCGGCCTCGGGCAAAGGTAGGCGGCTGATGCGGTCGATCTTCTCGGCAATGACCACCTCGCCGGGCTGTAGGTCGCCGATCATGCGCAGCAGCTCAGGCCGGTCGGCGCGTGCGCCGGATGCCTTCTCACGGTAGATGCCGGCGACGTAGTAGCCGGCGGCCTTCGCGGCCGTAGTGATCGCCTCTTGGCGTTCCAAGTCCTGCGCGTCGGTGCTGACGCGCAGATAGACCCGCGCCACCATCGGCGCGGCTACTGGCTTCGTCCTGCGCATACTTGCGGGCTCCTTTGGGCATACGCAAAGTGTCCGGTCATGCTACCCCCGGCCAAAAAGGCCGTCATGCGATTTATCTTGGCCGGGTCGTTATTGGCGGGTCTAAATGGCCGCTCCGTGGATCTCATCGCCAGAAATGGCGATGCGAGATCCAGGGCAGGGCGGCCGCCATCGTCAGACCTGGCGATGGTCGACGCCGGCGCGCATCGTCGGATGTGGCGATGCGAGCTCGAGGTCGGTGGCCACCGCCGGCGACCTGGTGCCATCGTCGGCAATGGCGATGCTGCAGCTCGACGTGCGCGGCCTGGTCGTCTCGGCATCGTCGGATGCGGCGATGCTCGAGCGAGGCGAAAAAAAACCGCCTCGGGGTGTCCGAGGCGGCAAGTCTGCATGCGGTTCAGGGAGGAAGAAACCGCGCCGGCGATCAGGGAGGAAAACCGCGCGGCCTGATGTGCAGCTCGGCCACTTTAGCCGGATTTTTCGACTTATCCGATGCGAGCGGCCCGCCGTGGGCGCTGCTCGATCTGCTGTTGCTTTTTCTCGACGTGCTTCTGCTCCTGGTGCTGCTGCTCGTCGCGCGGCACTGTTGCAAAGTTAGCGATGAGGCAGCCTTTTGTCTTATTCAAAGGCCTTACATTTCAAAAACTCTGCTTACCAGGCGCATTTCGCCCAGGGGATCACCATAATAAAATGCTGAGGCCTGGCCTTTGCGTAGTGCACGCATCACCTCAATACCTTTGATGGTGGCGTAAGCCGTCTTCATGGATTTAAATCCCAGCGTGGCGCCGATTATCCGTTTCAGTTTGCCATGATCGCATTCAATCACGTTGTTCCGGTACTTAATCTGTCGGTGTTCAACGTCAGACTGGCACCGGCCTTCGCGTTTGAGCAGAGCAAGCGCGCGACCATAGGCGGGCGCTTTATCCGTGTTGATGAATCGCGGGATCTGCCACTTCTTCACG
>NZ_JAOWGW010000046.1:0-396864 GCF_030332945.1 Citrobacter sp. Cpo037 | reverse complement strand
AAAATCGGCCCAGATCCGCGAAATTTTAATCAGCGAGTCAGCTTGGGAAGAAATGACCTGCTTATTCGCACCTTCCCAAGCGCTCTGAGGGGGGCGTCATCACGTAGATGGCTACGGTAAATAATGGTCGTGAGCATGGACAGTCCGGGATCAAGGGAAGGGAAGAGATATGGACAGTATCAAACAAACCAGCTTATGTCCTGATTTTAATACATTATTCTAACTTTATTTTTACAAACAAAGACCCTTAAACAGATCGAATTCATTCGTTAAACGAAGTGGATTGTACAGATGAATTTGATTTTATGTAGTTTGGTGTTTACCTAACTTACTGATTGTATTGATTTAGCACTTTTTGATAAAAATTGATGGTTAGCGTTGTACACATTTTTGGTACAACTTTTCTACTGTTATAAAACTTAATATTCACCAGCATTTTGTTACAGGAGCATGACATGCAGCAGCATACCGTTCGCACTGATACTGCAAGCGCGATTTCTCGTTACTTTGCGAAGGCGCATCTGCCAACTCAACAGGAAACATTGGGAGAAATCGTCACTGAGATACTCAAGGATGGACGAAATCTGAACCGCAAATCACTTTGCACCAAGCTTCTGTGTCGTCTTGAAAAAGCATCCGGGGAGAAAGAACAGAAACATTACAATGCGTTAATTGGCCTGCTTTTTGAATAAAACAAACCCCTTACTTATAGGGGTAAGTAGTGAAGGAGTTATGAAGAAAACTGATAGTGAACGCCTGAAACATGAAATTACAGGTTTGGCTGTGCTAGAAATTTTGCGAATGCATACAGACGTTTCGTTAGCTGCAGTGATTAAGCAATTGCGACTTATGCAGGCCAGTGAAATAGATAGCACACGCAAGCAATTAATTGACAGCGTTATCAATGATTTTACAAACATTAATCCGGGGAAGATAAGTAGAAAACCGGATAAAACCAGAGATGAGAGTGCTTTCAGTGCCAGCAAAAACCCTAAATTACATTAAAGATAATCTTCCAGACTATACAAGCGAGGTTACCATGCTTCATGAAATTAATGTCCACAGTGTAATGACGGATAAAGCTTTATCAAGTTACTTCCATAATGCAGGTGAGCTATTAGCAGATGAGTCTGCGGTATTGGGGCAGGCGGTAACAAATGTAATTCTTGCAGGTGATAATGTTAATAATAAAAACATCATTTTAAGCCTGATTGGTTCTCTGGAGTCAACAGTTGACGTTGTTCAGGCCGATATTATCAGAAAGACCCTGGAAATAGTGTTACGCTACACAGCTGACGATGTCTAAAAAGTCTTCATATTAATATAATATGTACAGCACCTTTGTTATATGCTGAAAGCACTCATGCTGAGCATTTTTTGATTAAGACTATACATAGCACCTTCTCTAGAACAATTGTGATTTTTCATTGAGGCCATAATGATGAACATCGTTCAGGAATACACTGGAAACGCAGAGTTATGGATTGATGATATTTTTATCAGGCAAGGGTTAAAGAATATTCTTGCAGATATCGTTTTTGAAGATGATAAGGCGCGACTGGTGTTCTTTACCGCGAATCACTTTAACGCGGTAAAAAGACAAAATTACGATCTGAGTACGCATCGTCTGGTACTGCTGATTGATGGTCATCTGTACAGATATCTCAATGATTTATCACTTTACAGACTGCCAATAGATGTTAGCGTTGCCACATTCAAACAATTTATTATTGATATTACTCGTTCTGGCGGTATACACGACAATCAGTCGGAACTAAATATTTCTCTAACTGCGCGAGATAAATATATTTTAACGCAGTTAGGGGAGGGGCGAACTATTGTTGAGATATCCGCCTTGTTAAATCTACATTTAAAAACGATTTACCAGGCCAGGCAGAATCTGATCAAGAAGCTTGGTTGTTCTGGGCTGATTGATTTTCAGGGAATACTGCGAGCGAAAATATTCCGTAACTGGCTGGAACATGCCTGAGTAAATCGACAGTTCGTACTTACTGTTGGGGGATACGACAGGGCCAATGGCCCTGTCCGGTATATTTTAAACTTCGCTACTCTGTCACCAGTTCATTTCCCATCTTCTGCTGATGATGCTTTTTGCTCAACGAGAAGTAGCCAAATATTAGCGTTATTACCACAATGCTGGCCATAATCAGGAAGATTTCCTGATAGCCCACTTTATCAAATAACTTACCGACAGGCAGTGACAGCACGATGATGCCGATGGAACTGGCGATATTGAAGCCAATAAGGTATATCGTTGACGACAGGCGTTTATCAAAATTCGCTACGCTGAATTTAAACACTGAAATAACAAACAGTGGGACTTCCAGCGCATGGAGCATTTTAATCAAGGAGATAATATAGATATCGGTGAACAGTGCTGAACCCAGGATTCGACAGGTCATGATTGTGCCGCCCAGCAGCAATGCGGATTTAGGCCCGATGCGGTTAATCAGGAATGGAACCAGCGCCATACCGACGGCTTCCATAAAGACCTGTACCGAGTTGAGGTAGCCGTATACGCGTGGTGCCAGTTCGGGATCGTCAAATAAGCTGGCGTAAAACACCGGGAACATCTGCTGATCGTAGATGCTATAGAACGACCAGGTACCGACGACAAAGATGACGAAAAACCAGAACTGCGTATCTTTAAAGATAGTGAGAAAATCATTTCGGGTCAGCGCGTCGGGTTCAGGAGAGCGCGTTTTTACAGAAGATGGGGCGGGTGAGTTGGTTTTGAACAACACGTTAATCAACAGGAATAATACCCCCATTACCGATACGCACCAGAAGTTAATGTGTGGGTTGATGCTGAAGAAGATACCACCAACAAATGTCCCTGCGGCGTAGCCAAGCGATCCCCACAAGCGGGCGGTACCGAATTCAAAGTTGAATTTGCGGCTCACTTTTTCGACGAAGCTTTCTACCAGACCACAACCCGCGAGGTAGCCAAGGCCAAAGAAAATGGCTCCCAGCGCCATACCAAGTTTGAAGTTGGAGGTCAGCAGCGGTTCGTAAACATAAATCAGGAACGGGCCGCTGAGCGTGATGACTATCCCCATCAGCCAGATAAGGTGTTTACGGGTGCCGAGCTTATCCTGCAGAAAACCGTAGACCAGCATAAACAGCATGCTAAAGAACTGGTTTACGGCATACAGCATTCCCAACTCCGTTCCGGACAGACCAAGTTTATTTTTTAGCCATATCGCATAAAAAGACCACCACAACGACCAGGCGGCAAAGAAAAAAAGCAGATACCCGGACGAGTACCGATATTTGTCATTACTGAACGGCATATTTATCTTCATGATTTTTCCAATCCAGATCAGGTCATTGTAAGGTCTTTCTGATACGACGTAATGAGTGCGCTTTATTACGGGGTAATCGTCCTCCGTAGCGACGGTTGTGACTGAATAAAGCTGCTCAGGTGTTGGTTGTCGGGAAACGCGCTTAGCGCGCCACGCCGGGTGGTCGCCAGAGCACCACAAGCGCTGGCCTGCTCGATAAGTGGAAGTAGCGTTGACGTTGATGTGGGCCAGCCTTCCTCGGCGAGTGCCGCCAGCAGCCCGGCCATAAAGGCATCACCGGCGCCAGTGGTATCGATACTTTCGACGTTATAGCCGCTTAAAGTTAGCCTGCTGTTTTGCCAGAAAGCGATAGCGCCGTCGGCACCGCGGGTGACGATTTTCAGGCGTGCAGGAAAATCAACCAGACGTTCGCAGGCGCTACTGAGACAGTTGGTCTGTGTTAGCCACAGCAGCTCTTCTTCTGACATCTTCAGAATGTCGCTCCGCCGGGCAAACTCGTTGACAAGGTCAAACATCTGCATCTCGTTGCTCCACATCTGCGGACGCAGATTGATGTCAAAGCTCAGAGTACCGCCGGTCTGTCGCAATGCGGCCATTGCCTGGGCGAGGGTGGCGCGGCAGTCAGGGGCAACCAGCGCCAGCGAGCAGAAGTGCAGAATATCGGCACCAAAGTCGGGCAGACTCGCCGGGCTGAGAAATTGATCGGCAGACGGATTGACCAAAAACTCAAACTGCCGCTCGCCGTTGGGAGCCAGTGAAACCAGTACGGTACTGGTGTGCTGATGTGCATCAAACTCCAGACTTCCTGTATCCACCTGCGCTGTTTCCAGCGTCTGATGCAGAAAGCGACCAAAAGTGTCATTGCCCACACGGCCAATAAAACCGCTGGCGCGGCCAAGGCGAGCGACGCCGATTGCCACATTGAAGGGAGCGCCTCCCGCACAGGCTTCAAACTGCATATTGTCGCGCGGCAATAAATCCACCACGGCGTCTCCGAGCGTCCAGATAGTCATTATTTTTCCCCAAAGCAGTAAGACGGGTGTTTATTTGGCGCTGAGCGGCCAGGCCTGCCCTTGATTAAAAATGGCGTGTCCGTTCTGGCTGAATAAGGTCAGCTGGCGATCGTCCGGTTCAGGATAAATACGACTGCTAAGGGTATATTCACCGTGATTGACAAATACCTCTACCGAGGAGCTGTCGATAAATAAGCGCAGATCCAGCCGGTCACCAACTGGCAGCGGCACGCTGCGATAACCAGAGAGACCATGCTGCGGGTAGCGACGATCCAGTACCAGACGCTGTGCCTGGCTATCGACGTAGATGCGCATCCCGTCACCCAGCGCGATACCATATTCTTCAGCACTGCTGCGGGCGATATCGAGGCTCAGTTCGACTTCAATAGCGAGCGCCTGCTCCTCTACCATCAGGGTGCGATTGTGCAGTTCGCTAACTGGCCAGACATGGAGCGGACCGCGCAATGATTCCAGTTCTTTAATTGGGTTCATACGCAGCCGCTGATCGGTATCGAGCGTCACCTCGCGGGGGAGGGTAAGCATGCCCGCCCAGCCGTCGGCTTGTTCTGGCATTGGCGATTCCCACATCGACAGCCAGCCAATCACGATGCGGCGCCCATCCGGGGTGGTAAATGACTGGGGGGCGTAAAAATCATGCCCGTGATCCATCTCCTGGAAGGCGTGGGTGACGTGAAAATGGAGATTATCCTGCCATTCGCCGACCATATAACCGCTCTGGAACAGGTTACGGCAATCGTATCCGTCTGCGGCGATGCCCTGAGGCGAGAACATGAAGACGAGCTTATCGTTGAGTGGGAAGAGGTCCGGGCACTCCCACATGTAGCCCATGCCGTCATCGGCCCTGCCGAGCGTGCTGGCAAACTGCCAGTGCTGTAGATCCTGCGAGCGATAGAGCTGCACTTCGCCCACGTCATCGACCCGGGCGCCCACCACCATGTACCAGCTGTCTCCCTCTTGCCAGACTTTCGGATCGCGAAAATGGTGTGCGCCTCGCGGGGTATCCAGAATCATGCCCTGGCGTTCAAAGTGAATCCCGTCGGTGCTGGTGGCCAGGCACTGTACCTGATACAGGTTTTCCTCATTCGCCTCGCCGTCAAACTTGTGTCCGGTGTAGATCAGGGCCAGCTTATTGCCTTCAACCACCGCTGAACCGGAAAAACAGCCGTCTTTATCTTCCGGCCCTTCTGGTGCCAGTGCGATGGGCAAGTGCTCCCAGTTCACCATATCGAGGCTGCGCGCATGGCCCCAGTGCATTGGTCCCCAGACCGGCTGCCACGGATAGTGCTGATAGAACGCATGGTAGTAACCATCGAACCAGGACAGACCGTTGGGATCATTCATCCAACCCGCCGGTGGCGCCAGGTGATAGCGTGGATACCAGCGCGGGTTTACAAGGTCTTTCTGCTGGCTTAAGGCTTCGTTGGCTTTGGAAAGTAGTGACGTCATTTGCTTGTCCCTGTAAGTGAATTGATCAAAAGATAACGTTAACATTCTCGGTTTTCTCGCAGATTTGATGGTAATATCGATGTTAATCACAAAAGTTAACGTTAACATTTTGCGGGTGTTATCGAGATCGCATTTTCAGACCCCGGCAAAGTGAACATCGGCGAAGGAGAGGGTATGGCATCTTTAAAGGATGTGGCGCAGCGGGCTAACGTCTCGTTAATGACCGTATCGCGGGCGATTAACGAGCCCGAACGACTACGGCCTGAAACCTATAAAAAGGTGATGGAAGCGGTAGATGCGCTGGGGTATGTCTCCGATCTCTCCGCTAAAAAAATTCGTGGCGCGAAAACCACTGCTAACACGATTGGGGTGCTGGCGCTGGACACCATGACTACGCCATTTTCCGTGGAGATAACGCTCTCTATCGAAGAGACCGCGCGGGCGCACGGTTGGAATAGCTTTGTGGTGAATATGTTCAGCAATGACAAGCCAGAGAAAATGGTTGATCTGCTGTTGGCACATCGCCCGGACGGTATTATCTACACCGCGATGGGACTGCGCCAGGTACCGGTACCGGAAAAGCTGCATAAGTATCGCTGCGTGCTGGCGAACTGCGAAAGCACAAGCGGCCCTTTCCCCACCTATATTCCCGATGATGAACAAGGGCAATATCTTGGCGTGAAAGCGCTGTTGGCCGCAGGCTATCGCCGACTGCTGTGCATCCACCTGCCGAAAGGAATTGTGGCGACCGATCGCCGTCGGGCGGGAATGGAGAGGGCTTGTTGTGAAGCGGGTGTCGACCCTGATGCAATGTTCCACCACTATCTTCCGCCGGGCGAGCGCCACCATATTGATGCGGCGGAGATTGCCGGGCATTACCTGAGAGGCGCGTGCCCGATGTTCGATGCGGTGGTGTGCGGTAACGACCGCGTGGCTTTTGTTATCTACCAGCTCTTGCTGGGGCGAGGGCTGCGCATTCCGCAGGACGTCGCTGTGCTGGGCTATGACAATATGGTGGGCACCGGCGAGCTATTTTTGCCGCCGCTATCAACGGTACAGCTGCCGCACTATGAAATCGGTCGTCTTAGCGCGCTGCATCTTATCCAGGGGCTCGATCACCGGGATACAGTGCGGGTAGACAGCCCCTGGCTTCCGCGCGCCTCAATATGAGTACGCTCACGTGGCTACTGCTGTTTTGCCAAAATAGCTCAGCCTTTTTGGTCATCGTGTTTGGTGCCAACTTTCAGATGCGCAGCAGCGGGAGCCTCTGAGATGCTATGAAATGAAAAATCCACGCAATTGCGTGGATTTTATAGAGTTTTACCGTTGTCATGAGATTCAGTGAAACCTCATGAGACAACAAAACTTATTTAGACGTTGAACAGGAAGTTCATGATATCGCCATCTTTGACGATATAGTCCTTACCTTCGGCACGCATTTTCCCAGCTTCTTTCGCACCTTGCTCACCTTTATAGGTGATGAAATCTTCAAACGCGATGGTTTGTGCGCGGATAAAGCCTTTCTCGAAGTCGGTATGGATTTTACCGGCTGCCTGTGGAGCCGTGGCACCGACAGGAATGGTCCAGGCACGGACTTCTTTCACGCCAGCGGTGAAGTAGGTCTGCAGGTTCAGCAATTCGTAGCCAGCACGGATAACGCGGTTCAGGCCCGGCTCTTCCAGACCCATTTCAGCCATGAATTCTTCACGGTCAGCATCATCGAGTTCAGCGATGTCAGCTTCAACGGCAGCGCAAACGGCAACCACAACAGAACCTTCGGCAGCCGCGATTTCGCGCACTTTATCTAGGTATGGGTTGTTTTCAAAACCGTCTTCGTTGACGTTGGCGATGTACATTGTTGGCTTCAGCGTCAGGAAGCTCAGGTATTTGATGGCCGCTTTGTCTTCGTCAGTCAGCGTTTTCAGCGCGCGCAGCATGCCAGCGTTTTCCAGCTGTGGCAGGCATTTTTCCAGCGCAGCCAGCTCTGCTTTAGCGTCTTTGTCGCCGCCTTTGGCCTTCTTCTGCACGCGATGGATAGCGCGCTCACAGGTATCGAGGTCGGACAACGCCAGCTCGGTATTGATAACTTCAATGTCGTCAGCCGGATCCACTTTGTTATTAACGTGGATGATGTTGTCGTTTTCAAAGCAACGCACCACGTGGCCGATAGCTTCGGTTTCACGGATGTTGGTCAGGAATTGGTTACCCAGACCTTCACCTTTGGACGCACCTTTTACCAGGCCGGCGATGTCGACGAATTCCATCGTTGTTGGCAGGATACGCTGCGGTTTGACGATTTCGGCCAGCTGATCCAGACGCGGATCGGGCATCGGGACAACACCGGTGTTCGGCTCGATAGTACAGAACGGGAAGTTTGCCGCTTCAATACCCGCTTTTGTGAGCGCGTTGAACAGGGTGGATTTGCCTACGTTTGGCAAACCGACGATACCGCATTTGAATCCCATGTTTAAATCACCTTAATCTTTTGATATTCAACCTGTTATGGAAAACAGATTGTAGAAATGTAAATAACTTTGCCTATTATACACAGCACGCGAGAAAAATGCCGCACATCACTGCTTATTGCGCTTTAAAGGTGTGTAACCGGCTCGTCGCTTTGGTCAGGCCGTCTTTGAACAAAATCTCGGTACAACGTGCCGCTTCGTCAATTGCTTCATCAATTAACTTCTGTTCTGAAACAGGCGGTTTGCCTAAAACAAATCCGACAACTTTGTTTTTATCGCCCGGATGGCCAATTCCAACGCGTAAACGATGAAAGTTGGGGTTATTACCTAACTTGCTGATGATGTCTTTCAGGCCATTATGTCCGCCATGACCGCCGCCAAGCTTAAATTTGGCCACGCCAGGGGGCAGGTCTAACTCATCGTGTGCGACCAAAATTTCATCGGGGTTAATACGATAAAAACTGGCCATCGCACCGACAGCCTTGCCGCTCAGATTCATAAATGTGGTTGGCACCAGCAGACGGACTTCTTCACCTTCAAGCGTAACTCTGGAGGTGTAGCCGAAGAATTTCGGCTCATCGCGCAGGGGAGCGCGTAATCTTTCTGCCAGCAGATCGACATACCATGCGCCTGCATTGTGTCGCGTTGCCGCATACTCTGCGCCGGGGTTCGCCAGGCCGACAATCAATTTAATCGCCACGTGTTTTGTCCTGAGTGTTTCGATAAACGACGTGTAGTTTACTGTCTGACGCTGCTGTTGACAAAAAACTGCGTGCTTATCGCCAAAAGCTGAATAATTGCAGAAATGGACTATTAGAAAATGAGTGTGTTCAGTGGCTTATTTGTAAAGTTTTGTTGCGTGAGTGTTTGTAATTGTGATCGTTCCCGCACTTGCGAACGGCAGTGTTGTCTATACTTTACACATAAGGATTAGGGGTATTCCCTGTAACAACCCAAAGTTCCGGAGGTGACACATGAAACGCAAAAACGCTTCGTTACTCGGTAACGTGCTCATGGCTTTAGGGTTGGTGGTGATGGTGGGTGGTGTTGGTTACTCTATTTTAAACCAACTGCCGCAATTTAATCTGCCACAGTTTTTCGCACATGGTGCCGTGCTCAGTATTTTTGTTGGTGGTGTCCTTTGGTTGGCGGGTGCCAGAGTGGGGGGGCACGAACAAATCAGCGATCGTTACTGGTGGGTGCGCCACTATGACAAACGCTGCCGTCGCGGTGATACCAATCATCGGCATAACTAAATAGCTCTCCCAACTCGGAGTGCGGTTGTTTGAACACAAAGTCCTGGTTTAAAAACCAGGGCTCTGCTTTTTCGTCAGTACTGGATTAAACGACTTCTACCTTTGGTGGCATACTACAAAGAAACGTTATTCGAATAACCGATAATGTAACGCTTTGATCGCGCTGTCTGCATTGTCAGCCGGTAACAGGATGCTCAGGTTGTCGTTTGACGCCCCATGGCAAATCATTCGTACCGTATGCTCTTCAAGCCAGGCAAAAACGTCTTTGCAAACTCCCGCAGCCTGTGTGAGTTGATTCCCCACCAAAGTGACCAACGCCAGTCCGGTTTCCACTTCCACACGACAGTGGGAGGACAAGGCGGTAAACAATGCGGTGGTCAGCACATGGTCTTCACCTGAGGTTGCATGAGTGGCGTCCAGCGCTAGCGCAATACTATTCTCTGAGGTTGTAACCAAATCCACCGCGACCGCATGGCGAGCTAAAATGGCGAAGGACTGCGCCAGGAAAGAACAGGAAGGTTGCTTCTCCAGACTGTGTAACCGCAACAGCGTCTGTTTACGACGAACTGCGAGCGCACGATAGCGAGGTGGATTATCGGTGGTGTTGTGCACCAGCGTACCTCCGGCGGCAGTATCCTTACTTGAGCCAACAAAGACCGGAATGCTTTTACGCATTGCCGGGAGCAGTGTCGCCGGGTGGAGGACCTTCGCACCGTAGGCGGCCATATCGCTGGCCTCGGAAAATGAGATATGGTCGATTCGTTTGGCCCGCGGCGCAATGCGTGGGTCGGTGGTGTAGATCCCTGCGACGTCGGTCCAGATGTCAACGCGTGCGGCGTGAAGCGCCTCACCGAGAAGCGTAGCCGTGTAATCACTACCGCCGCGTCCAAGCGTTGTGGTGTGTCCTGCGGCATCACGCCCGATAAATCCCTGAGTCACCATAATCGCTTGCTCAAGACGAGGGCGCAGGTGAGTCTCCACCTGGTGGTGCAGTGTGCCAAGCTCGGGTTCGGCACAGCCGAAGTTCGAGTTAGTACGCATCACATTACGGGCGTCAAACCACCCAGCCTCGGCATGCCGTTCACGTAAGACTTCAGTAAAAAGTAGCGAGGACATCAGCTCGCCATGGCTGACTAATTCATCGCTTAACGCATCAGACGGCGAAACCATCGCCGTTTGTGCAAGACGACGTATGTTGTTGAGAAGATTATCGATTTCCGTGCTGATAACGGACGGCTGCTTCAGGCGGGAAATAATGTTGTATTGAATGGCGCGTAAAGTCTCAATCTTATCTAATTGTTGATGTATTTCCAGACCTTCAGAAAGCTCAACCAGTAAGTTTGTCACGCCTGCTGAAGCAGACAAAACGACTAAACGGACATCTTGATCAGCAAGGACAATGCTGGCGCTTCGATTCATCGCATCAAAATCAGCGACGCTGGTGCCGCCAAATTTGGCAACGACGGATGGTGGATAAATGCGAGTCATAACAATCTCATATCAGGGCGCCATAAAAGTATGGCTAGAAAATTTTCATTCTCGGCATAAGGGAACGAAGTTCGCCTTACGAAATGTCCGCCCGCGAACATTTCTGCTGACAACCCAGGGAATACCTGTTGTCGATAACGCGTGTCGCCTGTACGCGTTATCGGGTGCTGCGCATTAATTTTATCTACATAGCCTGTAAATAAGCGCGCCATACTAAGTGATTTATATTTAGGGATCGACTTTTTTATTCGATTTATCGACAAATAAGTGAAAAATCATGTCATCACAAGATATCGCGAGCATCATTAATGGTAAAAACGTGTAAAAAAAATAATAAAAACACGAAAATCTCATGGTTTTTATTAGATTGTCTGCGTTGCAATTAGCTACAACATTGTTAATTAAATAGATATATTTCTTTAGGATTTAGTAATGGCAAATGGTTGTTACGCTTTGAATTTTAAAGGGAAAGTTGTTATTTTTAATGCCGAAAAATAAATGATTGAGTCCTAAGCTAAAACAACATATATTAGCCGCGCTTTTTTACAGGTAATCCTTATAACCATTTATTCAATCAGGTGTTAATCTACACTTGGTTGTAGGAGTGATATGATGACGGATAAAGTCCGTATTGATACTTTAAGTGCTAATTCATTACCACAGAGCAATGATACCTTTTTAGCAAGACAGGCTGAGTTTGAATCTAATGTCCGCAGCTATCCACGTAAACTGCCATTAGCGATCGCTAAAGCGCAGGGCGTCTGGATTACTGATGTAGAAAATAATCAATATCTTGATTGCCTGGCAGGTGCCGGAACCCTGGCGCTTGGTCATAACCATCCTGAAGTGCTGCAGAGCATTCAAAGTGTCATCACAAGCGGCTTACCGTTACATACGCTTGACCTTACCACGCCTTTAAAAGATGAATTCTCATCTTATTTACTTTCTTTATTACCGGGCCAGGGCAAAGAGTATTGCCTGCAGTTTACCGGGCCGTCCGGTGCCGATGCCGTTGAAGCCGCGCTGAAGCTGGCGAAGAAAGTTACCGGTCGTTCCAGTATCATCAGCTTCTCCGGTGGCTACCACGGGATGACCCACGGCGCGCTGTCCGTGACCGGCAACCTGTCGCCGAAAGAAGCGGTCAGCAACATGATGGCGGAAGTGCAGTTTATGCCGTATCCGCATCAGTACCGTTGCCCGCTGGGTATCGGCGGCGACGCTGGCGTCAAAGCATTAACCTACTACTTCGAAAACCTGATCAACGATGTTGAAAGCGGCGTGCGTAAACCGGCTGCCGTGATCCTCGAAGCGGTGCAGGGTGAAGGTGGCGTGAACCCGGCTCCGGTCGAGTGGCTGCAGCGCATTCGTAAAGTGACGCAGGAGCACGGCATTCTGCTGATCATCGATGAAGTTCAGGCGGGCTTTGCACGTACCGGTAAACTGTTCGCCTTCGAACACGCCGGTATTGAGCCAGACATCATCGTGATGTCCAAAGCGGTTGGCGGCGGTCTGCCGTTGGCGGTGCTGGGTATTAAGAAGAAGTTCGATGCGTGGGCTCCGGGCCACCACACTGGCACCTTCCGCGGCAACCAGCTGGCGATGGCGACCGGTCTGACAACGCTGAAGATCCTCAAAGACGACAAGATTGCCGATAAAGTTGCTGCCCAGGGCGAGTGGCTGAAAGGCAAACTGGCTGACCTGCAGAAACGCTACCCGGTTATCGGCCAGGTGCGCGGTCTGGGTCTGATGATCGGTCTGGAAATCGTGAAGCCGAACGAAGCGCAGGATCACATGGGCTGCTACCCGGCCGATGGCGAGCTGTCCGCGTTGCTGCAGAAAAAATGCTTCGAAAATGGGCTGATTCTGGAGCGTGGTGGCCGCAACGGTTGCGTGCTGCGCCTGCTGCCGTCACTGCTGATCACCAACGCTGAGCTGGAAATCTTCCTCGATAAATTCGAAAACGCCCTGCTGGGCGCTGGCGTGAAGCCGGTTTAAACGGAGTTGGATCGAATGTCAGACGTAAACCCGATTCTGTCCGGCTCGGCGCAAAGCATTGCAGCTTATCAGGACGCTATCGAGCAGAGTACGCAAGCGGTCGTTGAATGGTTGAAGCAGCCTGAGATGTATCAGGGTAAAACCGTTGAGCAACTGCGTGAACGTATCAACCTGAATTTTACGTCTCAGGGCCTGGGCAACCAGGCCGCTATTGAGCGTGCGGTTGAATACTTTCTCAAAGACAGCTTGTTGGTTCACCATGCGCAGTGCGTGGCGCATCTGCACTGCCCGAGCCTGGTAATAAGCCAGGCGGCGGAAGTGCTGATCAACGCCACCAACCAGAGTATGGACTCCTGGGACCAGAGCCCGTCGGCCACCATCCTAGAGATCAAGCTAATCGAGTGGTTGCGTGAGCAGGTTGGATACCCGGCAGGCGATGCGGGCGTATTCACCAGCGGCGGTACACAGAGTAACCTGATGGGCCTGATGCTGGCGCGTGATGCTTTCTTCGCTCGCCAGGGGCACTCCATTCAGCAGGATGGTCTGACCGGTGATCTGAGTAAAATCAAAGTGTTCTGCTCTGAAAGCGCGCACTTCTCTGTGCAGAAGAACATGGCGCTGATGGGGCTGGGCTACCGTTCCGTCACCCAGGTGAAGACCGATGCGTTTTCACGCATGGATCTGACTGACCTGAAAGACAAGCTGGCCCAGGCGAAAGTCAACGGCGAGCAGGTGATGGCAATTGTCGCCACTGCCGGTACTACCGATGCGGGCGCAATCGATCCGTTAGCGGATATTGCAGCGCTGGCGGCAGAACATCAGATCTGGATGCACGTGGATGCAGCATGGGGCGGGGCGTTACTGCTTTCTGAGAAGTACCGTGACTTCCTGAACGGCCTTGAGCTGGCCGATTCCGTGACGCTGGATTTCCACAAGCAGTTCTTCCAGACCATCAGCTGCGGTGCGTTCCTGTTAAAAGATGCGCGCCACTACGAGCTGATGCGTTACCAGGCGGCGTATCTGAACTCTGATTTCGATGAAGAGGCTGGCGTACCAAACCTGGTATCGAAGTCGCTGCAGACCACGCGTCGTTTCGATGCGCTGAAGCTGTGGATGGGCCTCGAAGCGCTGGGCAAAAAGCAGTATGCCGAGATCATTGATAACGGTGTGACGCTGGCGCGTGATGTTGCTGAGTTTGTCAAAACCCAGCCGCATCTTGAACTGGTGATGGAACCACAGCTGGCAAGCGTGCTGTTCCGCTTCCGCCCGCAAAGTGACGACGTGGCATTTGTCGCGCTGCTGAACCAGCGTATTGGCGACGTTCTGCTGGCTTCTGGTAGCGCCAACGTCGGCGTGACCGAAGCCGATGGTGTCACCTGCCTGAAGCTGACGCTGCTCAATCCGACGGTATGTCTGGAGGATGTCAAAGTCCTGCTGGCAAGCGTGAAGGCAACGGCTGAGCAACTGCTGAACGCGTAAGCAATAAGCTTGTTATAAAAATGGCTCCCACGTACGGGAGCCATTTTTTTGTCTGTCATTTGTAATCCGGTGGCGTTTCGCCTGGCCGGGCTACACGTTAGCGGATATCTGCTAGCGCAGCATCTTTATTCGGGAAGAACGTCAGACGCCCGGCAATCGGCTGAATACCCGCGCGCGCCATGGTACGTAGCGGCTGGAATTCCAGATTACTGATGCGTAATTCACAACCTTCCGGCAGACGTTTTACAAAGCGCTGGAAGGCGTCCAGACCACCGGCATCCAGTACCGGGACCGCGTCCCACTTCAAGACTACAATGCGTTTACCTTCAATACGCGACTCGAGATCGGTAAATAATCCTTCCGCCGCGGCAAAGAACAGCGGACCAATAACGCGCAGCACCAGCACATCGTCCGGTACGTCTACGTTGACCGGCGCCAGACGCGTCATGCGCGCAATACGACGCATAAACAGCAGAGAAGCGAGAACAATACCGACGCTGATGGCAATAACCATGTCGAACAGCACCGTCAGCGACATACACATCAGCATGACAATGATGTCGTCTTTCGGCGCATGACGCAGCAAATCCACCACTTTATGCGCTTCACTCATGTTCCATGCCACCATCAGCAGTAGGGCGGCCATGGCGGAAAGCGGTAACCAGGAAAGCAGCGGTGCAAGTACCAGCAGGGCGAGGATCACCAGAATCGCGTGGATAACCGCAGAGATTGGCGAGGTCGCCCCAGCGCGGACGTTTGCCGCAGAGCGGGCAATTGCTGCTGTGGCGGTGATGCCGCCAAAGAACGGTGCCACGATGTTACCCAGCCCCTGGCCAATCAACTCGCTGTTAGCTTTATGCTTGGTACCGGTCATCCCATCGAGTACGACGGCGCACAGCAGAGATTCAATTGCCCCCAGCATCGCCATCGAGAAGGCTGCCGGTAACAGCGCCTGTAACGAACTCCAGCTCAGGGTAAAGTTTGATTCAGGCATATTCCATGGCAGGACCAACTGCGGCAGCAGCTGCGGGATGCCATTACCCTGTGAGCCATCAGCCAGAATGTAGTGGAACTGCGAACCAATGGTGGCGACATGGCCGCCGGTCAGGTTCACGATACCCATTACCGCACAGCCAGCCAGCAGCGCGGGAAGGTGGCCCGGCAGTCGGATCCCCAGGCGCGGCCAGAAAATCAAGATCCCTAGCGTCACTACGCCAATGGCGGCATCACCGAAGTTAATGGTTGGCAAGGCCATAAACAGCGCGCCAACCTTCTGCAGATAGTGCTCCGGGACATGGGCCATCTGCAGGCCAAGAAAATCTTTAATCTGCATGGTACCGATGGTGATACCAATACCCGATGTAAAACCTAACGTTACCGACACGGGGATATATTCGATCAGGCGGCCAAAACGAGCGAGGCCGAAAAGGATCAGGAATATCCCGGACATCAGCGTGGCAACCAGCAGGCCTGCCAGCCCAAACTGTTGCGACACCGGATACAGAATCACCACGAAGGCGGCGGTCGGGCCAGATACGCTAAAGCGTGAACCGCCGGTAAGGGCGATAACAATCCCAGCGACGGCTGAGGTATACAGGCCGTACTGTGGCGCAACGCCACTGCCTATTGCCAGGGCCATCGCCAGCGGAATGGCAATGATCCCAACGGTAATCCCGGCGATCAGGTCGCGGGTAAAGCGAGAAGCGGTATATTTTTCTTTCCAACAAGCGTCGATGAGGGCGCGGAAAGGCATCACATGTGAGGAAAATAATCTGTTCACAATAATGTTTCATCCATGAGCGCATCATCTGTCAACTAAATGGCAGGTGAAGGAGGCATAAGTCATACAAATAAGTATTGCAGATAAAAAAACCCGCCGCAGCGGGTTTTTGAGCCGGGCTCGATTAATGCTCGAACATAGCAGAGATGGATTCTTCGTTGCTGATACGACGAATCGCTTCGGCCAGCATACCCGACAGGGTCAATGTACGCACGTTTGGCAGTGCTTTGATTTCGTCAGTCAGTGGAATAGTGTCACAGACAACGACTTCATCAATCACTGAGTTGCGCAGGTTGTTTGCCGCATTACCTGAGAAGATCGGGTGAGTAGCGTAAGCAAATACGCGTTTAGCACCACGTTCTTTCAGTGCTTCTGCTGCTTTGCACAGCGTACCGCCGGTATCGATCATGTCATCAACCAGAACACAGTCACGACCTGCAACGTCACCAATAATGTGCATCACCTGAGAAACGTTCGCACGCGGGCGACGTTTGTCGATGATAGCCATGTCGGTATCGTTCAGCAGTTTAGCGATAGCGCGGGCACGCACGACGCCACCGATATCCGGAGAAACCACAATCGGGTTATCCAGGTTCAGCTGCAGCATGTCTTCTAACAGGATCGGGCTACCGAATACGTTATCAACCGGTACGTCAAAGAAGCCCTGGATCTGTTCAGCATGCAGGTCAACGGTGAGGACGCGGTCAACGCCAACGCTGGACAGGAAATCAGCGACGACTTTAGCGGTAATCGGTACACGAGCGGAACGTACGCGACGATCCTGACGTGCATAGCCGAAGTAAGGAATAACGGCGGTGATACGGCCTGCGGAAGCACGGCGCAGCGCATCAACCATAACGACCAATTCCATCAGGTTGTCGTTAGTAGGGGCACAAGTGGACTGGATGATGAAAATATCACCACCGCGTACATTTTCATTAATTTGTACGCTGACTTCGCCGTCGCTAAAGCGACCTACAGCGGCGTCGCCGAGTGAAGTGTACAGGCGGTTGGCAATACGTTGTGCTAGTTCCGGGGTGGCGTTACCAGCAAAAAGCTTCATATCAGGCACGAGAAGAACCTCAGGCATGCGTCCATTGGTGGAAAGAATCTGCCGAAAACTGTGCGGGCCAGGCAGTATCCTCTCCATGCGGTGTATTAAAGAGCGCGATGCAACGTCTGGAACAGGGTGACGTTGTCACCGCAACTCAGCTTGCCCGGCTTACTCTTTATCTTTCGCGTTTCATTTGCGCTGGCATCAATTCCTCACACCAGTTACATACTGAAGTTGTATGCACCTGGCGATTCGTCGTTTCGCCATTTTCCTGAAACCCGAAGGATTTAGAGTAACGCTCTGTGCAATGGGGAGAGGTTGACGCCTTTCGCCACAAAGCCTTTGAGCCATTCCGGGGCTTGCTCAAGCACCTGGCGAGCACGAGACTCAGTGTCAAATTCAGCAAAGACACAAGCCCCTGTACCAGTCAGGCGCGACGGCGCGTATTCTAACAGCCAGGAAAGCGCCGCATCAACCTCGCGAAAACGTTTTCTTGCGATAACCTCGCAATCATTGCCGAATTCACATTTTAGTAACGTTTTTATTGACCTTTTTGGCGTGTTGCGGGGGAGGTCGGGATCGTTAAAAATCACCGGTGTCGGAATACTGACTCCCGGATGTGCAACCAGATACCACTTTTCCTCAGGCTCGACCGGCGTCAGAATTTCGCCAACACCTTCGGCAAAGGCCGCATGGCCGCGCACGAATACGGGAACATCCGCCCCCAGCGTTAAGCCGAGTGCCGCCAGTTCATCAACCGAAAGTCCGCACTGCCAGAGATGATTCAGCGCCACCAGAACGGTTGCCGCATTAGACGAACCTCCGCCAAGACCGCCGCCCATCGGCAGGCGTTTGTCGATACTGATGTCCGCACCACTCCCTTTGGGAAGGCGATTGCTTTCAGATGCCGCTTTCATCAGCGAACGTGCCGCACGGACGATCAGATTGTCTTCATGCGCAACGCCTTCCACTGGGGTTAACAGGTGAATTTCGCCGTCGCTACGCGGTGTAATATCTATCGTGTCGCCATAATCAAGAAACTGAAATAAGGTCTGCAGCGTGTGGTAACCGTCCGCACGCTGTCCGGTGATGTATAAAAACAAATTCAGTTTTGCCGGAGAGGGCCAATGGGTCATCATTTCACAATCCAGTTATCCATTTTCAGCTTAATACGCTGGGAACCGTCGGACAGCTCCATGTTTGCTGGCATCGCAGGCTGGGTTTTGCTGTCGTAGGCGCTATAGACCACTTTCCAGTTTTTACCGTCTTTGCTGTAGTTCACTTCACTCAGACGATATTGGTCGTCGAGCTTATAATCGGTGGCGTCACCTGGCAGACCAAGGATCCATTGGCGCAAGCTGTTTAATGGGATAGGCATGCCGGTCAGTTTGCCAATCATCTCTTCAGCGTCGTCGGCGGTGTAATGCTTGCCTTTGTTATCGACCAGTTCGACGTTGCCAGGCTGCGCATTAAGTTCCAGTTCCGTGCTGCCCAGTGGGTTGGTCAGCAGGAGACGATAGCGATCCTGACCGGTTTGCTGCCAGAAAAAGCGGGCATACACTTTCTGTTGATCGGAAATATAGGCAAACGCACCACGCGTCTGATACTGGTTCAGGGCGCGAACTTCCTGTTGGTGCTGGCGCCACTGCGGAGAATCGGGGCTTTTACCGGGACCTTTAGGCGCGTTGAGCGTACAGGCAGTAAGAACCAGGGCCGCCAGCGGCAGCAGGCGAATCAGGCGAAAATCAGGCAGGGTCATAATGATGACAAATCCTTGAGATACGTTGCAGTTATAACTCTTAATGCTAGCGCCGCCATCAGACATCGTCTACGTTCAAGTTATCTTAAATCGCTTAAATTTGTGCACTAAGCTATTACTCCAAAAGGGGTCAGTCTCTTTTATTGACCGCACGCATCCTGTATGATGCACTCAGTCTAACCTTATCAACGCTGGTACTATTCCCGCACACATGACCCTTTTAGCGCTTGGTATTAACCATAAAACGGCACCTGTATCGCTGCGAGAACGCGTAACGTTTTCGCCGGATACGCTCGATCAGGCGCTGGACAGCCTGCTCGCGCAGCCAATGGTGCAGGGCGGGGTAGTGCTGTCGACGTGTAACCGCACGGAGCTGTATCTCAGCGTTGAAGAGCAGGATAACCTGCAAGAAGCGCTGGTTCGCTGGCTGTGTGAATACCATAACCTCAATGAAGAAGATCTGCGCAACAGCTTGTACTGGCACCAGGACAACGACGCAGTCAGTCATTTGATGCGTGTTGCCAGCGGTCTGGATTCACTGGTGCTCGGTGAACCGCAAATTCTGGGGCAGGTGAAAAAAGCGTTTGCGGATTCGCAAAAAGGTCACCTGAACGCCAGTGCGCTGGAACGCATGTTCCAGAAATCATTCTCTGTCGCAAAACGTGTACGTACAGAAACTGACATCGGCGCCAGCGCCGTGTCGGTGGCGTTTGCCGCCTGTACCCTGGCGCGGCAGATATTTGAATCGCTCTCCACGGTAACCGTGCTGTTAGTCGGTGCGGGCGAAACCATTGAGCTGGTAGCGCGACATCTGCGCGAGCACAAAGTCAAGAAGATGATCATCGCCAACCGCACTCGCGAGCGTGCGCAGGTGCTGGCGGATGAAGTCGGCGCCGAGGTGATTTCACTGAGTGATATAGACGCGCGTTTACAGGATGCCGATATCATTATCAGTTCTACCGCCAGTCCGCTGCCGATTATCGGCAAAGGAATGGTGGAACGTGCGCTTAAAAACCGCCGCAATCAGCCTATGTTGCTGGTGGATATCGCCGTACCGCGCGATGTCGAGCCGGAAGTGGGTAAATTGTCTAACGCCTATCTGTACAGTGTTGATGACCTGCAAAGCATCATTTCGCATAACCTGGCCCAGCGCAAAGCGGCGGCGGTGGAAGCCGAAACGATAGTGGAGCAGGAAGCCAGCGAGTTTATGGCCTGGCTACGCGCCCAGGGCGCAAGCGACACTATCCGCGAGTATCGCAGTCAGTCAGAACAGATCCGTGATGAACTGACCGCCAAAGCGTTGGCCGCTCTTCAACAGGGCGGTGATGCGCAAGCCATTATGCAGGATCTGGCCTGGAAACTGACCAATCGCCTGATTCATGCACCAACCAAATCACTTCAACAGGCCGCCCGTGACGGGGATAGTGAACGCCTGAATATTCTGCGCGACAGCCTCGGGCTGGAGTAGCAGCACACCAATCTTATTTTTTACAGGGTGCATTTACGCCTATGAAGCCTTCTATCGTTGCCAAACTGGAAGCCCTGCATGAACGCCATGAAGAAGTTCAGGCGCTGCTCGGTGATGCGGGGACTATCGCAGACCAGGATCGCTTTCGTGCGCTGTCGCGCGAATATGCGCAATTAAGCGATGTATCTCGCTGTTTTACGGACTGGCAACAGGTTCAGGAAGATATCGAGACGGCTCAGATGATGCTCGACGATCCTGAAATGCGTGAAATGGCGCAGGATGAACTGCGCGAAGCAAAAGAGAAATGTGAGCAGCTGGAACAGCATCTGCAGGTCCTGCTATTACCTAAAGATCCCGATGACGAACGTAACGCCTTCCTCGAAGTGCGCGCGGGAACCGGTGGTGATGAAGCGGCGCTGTTTGCCGGCGATCTGTTCCGCATGTACAGCCGCTACGCTGAATCGCGTCGCTGGCGGGTTGAGATCATGAGCGCCAGCGAAGGCGAACATGGCGGGTTTAAAGAAGTCATTGCCAAGATTAGCGGCGAAGGCGTTTACGGGCGACTGAAGTTTGAGTCTGGCGGCCATCGCGTGCAGCGCGTACCTGCGACGGAATCGCAGGGGCGTATTCATACCTCTGCCTGTACGGTCGCGGTTATGCCGGAACTGCCGGATGCCGAACTGCCGGACATCAACCCGGCCGATCTGCGTATTGACACCTTCCGTTCATCAGGCGCGGGCGGTCAGCACGTTAACACCACCGACTCCGCAATCCGTATTACCCACTTACCGACCGGTATCGTAGTGGAATGCCAGGACGAACGTTCACAGCATAAAAACAAAGCCAAAGCGATGTCGGTGCTGGGGGCGCGTATTCGTGCCGCCGAAGTGGCAAGACGTCAACAGGCGGAAGCCTCTGAACGTCGTAACCTGTTGGGCAGTGGCGATCGCAGCGATCGTAACCGTACCTATAACTTCCCGCAGGGTCGTGTGACCGATCACCGCATTAACCTGACGCTCTACCGTCTGGATGAAGCGATGGAAGGCAAACTGGATATGCTCATTGAGCCGATTGTCCAGGAATACCAGGCCGACCAACTGGCGGCGTTGTCCGAGCAGGATTAATGGATTATCAGCACTGGCTGCGTGAAGCAATTAGCCAATTACAGGCAAGCGAAAGCCCGCGCCGTGACGCCGAGATTTTACTCGAGTTTGTTACTGGCAAAGGGCGCACCTTTATTCTGGCTTTCGGCGAAACGGAGTTAACCGAGGCGCAGCGTCAACAGCTTGATACGTTACTGGAGCGGCGTCAGCGGGGAGAGCCGGTGGCGCACTTAACCGGCGTGCGTGAGTTCTGGTCGCTGCCGCTATTTGTGTCTCCAGCCACGCTTATTCCGCGTCCAGATACCGAGTGTCTGGTGGAGCAGGCGCTGGCTCGCCTGCCGGCCTCAGCGTGTCGTATTCTTGATTTAGGAACCGGCACGGGTGCCATTGCGCTGGCGCTGGCAACCGAGCGTCCGGATTGTGCAGTGACTGCTGTAGACCGCATGCCTGATGCCGTGGCACTGGCTATTCGCAACAAGCAGCAACTGGGCATCGACAATGTTTGCGTGCTGCAAAGCAACTGGTTCAGCGCATTGCAGGGACAGCAGTTTGACATGATTGTCAGCAATCCGCCGTATATCGACGAGCAGGATCCGCACCTGGCACAAGGCGACGTTCGCTTTGAACCGCTGTCGGCACTGGTGGCGAGCGATCAGGGGCTGGCGGATATCGTGCATATCATTGACCAGTCTCAGCGCGTATTAACGCCCGGCGGCTATCTGTTGTTGGAACATGGTTGGCAACAGGGCGAGGCCGTCCGTGACGCTTTTACTCGTGCAGGTTACCTGGCGGTTGAAACCTGTCGTGACTATGGCGGCAACGAGCGAATTACGCTTGGACGCATCCCATCATGAGTACCTTCGGTGTGTTACTCAACGTCCATCTCATCAGCATTGCGCTTTCGGTTGGTTTGCTGACGCTGCGATTTTGGTGGCGTTACACCGACTCGCGCCTTGCCTGCGCGCGCTGGACGCGCATCGTGCCGCCGGTTGTCGATACCGTTTTATTACTCAGCGGCGTAGCGTTAATGGTTAAAGCGCACGTCCTGCCATTCACTGAGCACGGGACATGGCTGACTGAAAAGCTGTTTGGGGTTATCATTTACATCGTTTTGGGTTTTATTGCGCTCGATTATCGTCGGGCGCGCAGTCAGCAGGCGCGATTAATCGCTTTTCCGCTGGCGCTGGTGGTGCTGTACATCATCATTAAACTCGCCACCACAAAAATACCGTTACTGGGGTAAGCATGAGGTCGTTAGCTGATTTCGAATTTAATAAAGCGCCATTGTGTGATGGGATGATCCTGGCGTCGGAGTCTATCCGTCTGGATTTTCCAACACAAACTGTCTATGACGAACTGGAACGTCTGGTCAGTCTGGCGCAAGAAGAAATTAGCCAGCTCCTGTCTCAGGATGAGCAACTGGAAAAACTGCTGGCACTTTTTTACGGCGAATGGGGGTTTACGGATACCCACGGCGTCTATCGTCTTTCTGATGCACTATGGCTTGATCAGGTACTGAAAAATCGTCAGGGCAGTGCCGTATCCCTGGGCGCGATCTTATTGTGGATTGCCAACCGACTGGAACTGCCGCTGGTGCCGGTGATTTTCCCGACACAACTCATCCTGCGTATTGAATCGCTCGATGGCGAAATGTGGCTAATCAATCCGTTCAATGGCGAAACGTTAAATGAGCACACGCTGGAAGTGTGGCTGAAGGGGAATATCAGCCCGGTCGCGGAGCTGTTTAACGAAGACCTGGATGAGGCGGATAATGCAGAAGTAATTCGTAAGCTGCTCGATACGCTGAAATCATCGCTGATGGAAGAGCGGCAAATGGAGCTGGCGCTGCGTGCCAGCGAAGCACTATTACAGTTTAATCCTGAAGATCCGTATGAAATACGCGATCGTGGATTAATTTACGCGCAACTGGAGTGTGAACATGTTGCGCTGACCGATTTAAGTTATTTCGTTGAACAGTGTCCGGAAGACCCGATCAGCGAAATGATTCGTGCGCAGATTAATACTATTTCGCACAAGCAAATTGTATTGCATTGATTAATGACACTTTACCTACCGTTTAAGGCGATCCTATGAAACAAAAAGTGGTTAGCATTGGCGACATCAACGTGGCAAATGACCTGCCGTTCGTGCTGTTTGGCGGAATGAACGTGCTGGAATCCCGCGATCTGGCGATGCGCATTTGTGAGCACTACGTAACCGTTACTCAAAAGCTGGGTATCCCTTACGTGTTCAAAGCCTCCTTTGATAAAGCCAACCGTTCTTCCATCCACTCTTACCGTGGACCGGGCCTTGAAGAAGGGATGAAAATCTTCCAGGAACTGAAGCAGACTTTTGGCGTAAAAGTGATCACCGACGTTCATGAAGCCAGCCAGGCTCAGCCTGTTGCTGACGTGGTGGATGTGATTCAGCTGCCGGCCTTCCTCGCTCGTCAGACCGATCTGGTGGAAGCGATGGCGAAAACCGGTGCCGTTATCAACGTGAAAAAACCGCAGTTCGTAAGCCCGGGCCAGATGGGCAATATCGTGGATAAATTCCATGAAGGCGGCAACGACAAAGTAATTCTGTGCGACCGTGGCGCGAACTTTGGTTATGACAACCTGGTTGTGGATATGCTGGGCTTCAGCGTGATGAAGAAAGTTTCTGGCAACTCGCCGGTGATTTTTGACGTTACCCATGCGCTGCAATGCCGTGACCCGTTTGGAGCAGCAAGCGGCGGTCGTCGTGCGCAGGTTACCGAACTGGCGCGCGCAGGTATGGCGGTAGGTCTGGCCGGTCTGTTTATTGAAGCGCATCCGGATCCAGCCAATGCGAAATGCGATGGTCCATCCGCGCTGCCGCTGGCGAAACTGGAACAGTTCCTGACCCAGATTAAAGCGATTGATGACCTGGTAAAAAGCTTCGACGAGCTGGATACCGAGAACTAAGAAAGTATTGCAGTCCGGAGAGATATCTCTTCGGACTGCTGTTTGAGAAAAGTGTTAAGGGTGGCCGTCAGGCGCCAAACGCACCGTCAATTGTATGCATTGCCCCCGTCACAAACCCAGCCTCAGGGCCTGCAAGCCAGGCAACCATTCCCGCAACTTCTTCTGGACGGCCATGTCGTTTTAGCGCCATAAAACTGTGCATCACCTCTTTCAGTGGGCCATCTTCCGGGTTGGCATCGGTATCAATAGGACCCGGTTGAACCACGTTTACCGTAATACCGCGCGGGCCAAAATCACGTGCCAGCCCCCGGGCCAGCCCTTGCAGCGCTGATTTGCTCACTGCATAAGAGGCCAGGCCAGCAAGAGGCATACGGTCGCCATTCACAGAGCCAATAATGATAATGCGTCCGCCGTCAGGCATCTGTCGTGCCGCTTCCACGGCCGCATAGTATGGGGAGTGAATGTTAATTCGGAACAGGCGCTCAACGTCATCCGGATCCTGCTCCAGCGCATCACCAAACAGAATAATGCCTGCATTAACTACCAGCACGTCCAGCGGGCCGCTTTCGCGTACCCGGTTGATGACGGCGTTACGATCGGCGCTATCGGTTTGCGCTGTCTGGGTACCCGTCTCATCAGCAAGCGCTTTGGCAGCGTCAGGGGAGCCTGAATAGGTAAAGGTAACCGATGCGCCATCCGCGGCAAAACGGCGCACGATAGCCGCGCCAATCCCACGACTGCCGCCAAGAACCAGAACTGACTTGCCGTTAAAAGAAGACATGAGGTACTCCTTGAACAATTATGTAGTGATCGATATATAATAGGTGCACAGTTTTCTGTCAATGGATTTGTAATGAGCACTACAAAATGCACTCGTGCACCTGGACGCCCACGTAATTTTGATCCAGAAATGGCCGTTGCCAAAGTACAACCCTTGTTTCACGCACATGGCTATGACGCAGTTAGCGTGGCGGATGTCACCGCGGCGTTGTCGATCAAGCCCCCCAGTTTCTATGCTGCTTTTGGGAACAAAATCGGTCTTTATAAACGTGTTCTTGACCGCTACGTACAAACTGAGGCAATCCCTTTTGATGACATTCTGCGTCCCGACAAACCGGTTTCTGAATGTCTTACCGATCTGCTTGAAGAGGCGGCGCGACGTTATGCCGCAGATCCGCATGCGCCGGGATGTTTGGTCCTGGAGGGCACGCACAGTAACGATCCTCAGGCGAGGAAGGTCGCGCGGAATTTCTACTCGGCTGCCGAATATAAAATTCACGACTTTATCGCACAGCGGCATCCTAAAGAGGCTGACAGCCTGACTGATTACGTCAGTACCACAATGCTTGGCCTGTCGGGAAAAGCGCGTTGCGGGCATTCGTTCGAACGTCTGCTAGCCAGCGCGCGAATCGCCAGCGTAGCGGTGCGGCATCAGCTTTCCAGATGATCATCACATGATAAGGTAGATAAATATGATGGGGAAAATGGGAACTTAATCAGGAGGTGCCTCATATCAACCCGCATCAGAGCAGGGGGTTATCGTTGTAGGTGGTACTGATGCGACGCGGATTGGCGTTGCAGGAGTATGGCATGCCATTGAATATCATGTAACAGCTAAAGCGCTCGACGGCACGGTACGCCATAATGCGCGCCAGTTAAGCCGAGAAGATGCGTTAAAAATGTATACTCTAAATGCCGCCTGGATAGCTTTTGCAGAACAGCAGAGGGTAGTTTGCGGGTAGGTAAGCTCGCCGATTTTGCGGTGCTTAATCAGGATATTATGGCTATTCCGGCAGATAAATTGCACCAAACGGAGTCGTTATTAATGTTTGTCGATGGCCAACAGGTTTATCCGGAGCAGTGAGCGGTAAAAGAAAACGGCCCTGCGAAGGGCCGTGGGTTCTACCAGAAAAACTAATCAGGCAAATATCGTCATCAGATAGGCGATAAACAGCGCCAGATGCGCCGCACCGTTAAGCACGTTGGTGCGTCCGGTGGAGAAAGAGATGTGGCACAGTACCAGTGATGAAACCATCACAATCATCTCTGGCGCGCCCAGCGCAAAGACCAAGTCATTCCCGGTTGCCCATGCGATCAGGGTCACTACCGGAACGGTCAGTGAAATGGTGGCTAATACTGAACCGAAGAACAAATTCATCGCCCGCTGTACCTGGTTGCTCAGAACCGCTTTCAGCGCACCCAGCCCTTCAGGGGAGAGGATCAGCAATGCGACCAGGAAACCGGTAAATGCCACTGGGGCATTCAGTTCAGTCAGCAATGTCTCCAGCGGGCTGGCGTTCATTTTGGTCACGGCAATAACAGCGATCAGATGAATGATAAGCCAGGCGGCATGCCACATATTGCTGTGGGCTGACGGTTTACCGTGATGCGGATCGTCGTCGTCACCCTCGTCTTCATGCTCATAAATGAACAGACTCTGATGCGTTTTAGTTTGTATCAGCAAAAATACGCCGTACATCGCCGCAGAAATTAATGCCACTAATAGCGCCTGCCCGGTAGTGAAATTTGCACCCGGTAAAGCCATCGGGAACACCAGTACAATAATGGCCAGCGGAAACAGGGCGATTAAATACTGCTTAATACCAAACAGATTCATATACTGAGTGGCAAATTTACGGCCACCTAACAGTAATGAAAAACCGACCAGGCCGCCGGTTACGATCATAATGATTGAATATAGCGTATCGCGCATGAGCGTAGGCGCTGCATCGCCGGTCGCCATTAATGCGGAGATTAAGCTGACTTCAAGAATAACAACGGACAGGCTGAGGATCAGCGACCCGTAGGGTTCGCCAAGTCGATGTGCTAATACATCCGCATGACGGACAACGCTGAATGCGCTGCTTAATATACCAATAAGGGCCAGCGCATTAATACCGATGACCACTGGTAGTGACTGACTGCTCCCCCAGAAGAACAGTACTACCAGCGCCAAAATCGGGAAGACGAGAGAGGTCTCCTTGTGGCGGGTTTTTACCGCCTCATGTACGTGTGTCATTGAACTAATTCTCCATCTCTGCAGGTATTTATAATTATAAAAGTATTAAAGAATGTAAAAAATAACAGAACTTTCGGTATTTCCAATCTGATTTTACGTAATTTTACGGCATGGACCATTTTTTGCATCCGAGCGAATGAAATTGCATATCTTGTTTAGAGAATATTTAAATAACAACACATTAGATTTTAGCATCCACAAAAATTGATGATCGTACTGATACAAATGATAGTGCAGGACGTACCACCACGAGAGGATATAAAGTGCCGTTGACACTTTGTTCCCTTGCAAGCGAGCGGTGAATTGCCTATTGTCCAGCTATTGGTTTCAAAATGAGCAGTAAAAAAGCCCGGAAGGCGTCAAAAAAGTTGTCGCAGGGAAGCAGCAGTGGCGGAGGTGTAAGGTGTTAACGCGTGATTTTTTATTGAATGCCGACTGTAAGACGGCATTTGGTGCTATTGAAGAATCACTACTCTGGTCAGCGGAACAACGTGCAGCCTCACTGGCTGCCACGCTAGCTTGCCGACCAGATGATGGACCGGTGTGGATCTTCGGTTATGGATCATTGATGTGGAACCCGGCCTTAGAATTTGAAGAGTCTTGTACCGGGACGTTAGTCGGCTGGCACCGTGCCTTTTGCCTGCGTCTGACGGCGGGGCGAGGAACGGCGTGTCAGCCAGGACGTATGCTGGCCCTGAAAGAAGGCGGACGCACCACCGGTGTGGCCTACCGTTTGCCGGACGCGTCCCTGGAACAAGAGCTTTCACTGCTGTGGAAGCGAGAAATGATCACCGGCTGTTATCTGCCGACCTGGTGTCAGTTGGCGCTTGATGACGGCAGGACGGTGAACGCACTGGTCTTTATTATGGATCCGCGTCATCCGCTGTTTGAGTCAGACACGCGCGCGCAGGTGATTGCGCCGCTTATCGCCACGGCGAGCGGACCTTTAGGCACCAACGCCCAGTATCTGTTCTCACTGGAACAAGAGCTGGTCAAGTTGGGGATGCAGGATGATTGTCTTAACGATCTGGTGATCACGGTTAAACGATTGTTGGGAGAGAATCTGCCGGAAGGTGTTATGCGTCCAGGGTTTGCCTGAATCCAGCCAGGAACTGAATGCCCGAAAGCCAAGCGCTTTTCGGGCAATTAACGCTTAGGCTGCAATATAACTTATTGAATGCTCGAGCGACTGGCTATGGCTGTCGATCAGCACATTCCATACGCCGGTATACGGTACGGTTAACCATGCGTTATCACGATCCTGCACGCTTAAAATGTCGGACTGCGTGTCTTTGACGTGATTTTTCTCGCTCATCAGATGGATGTGACAGCGCTCGGAACAGCGCACAACCACCGTATCGCCACCAAATAACTTTAAACTCGCCTTCACTAATGCCATTTTTCACCCCGTTCTTGAAAACAACGTACTTTCTGTCGAAAGTGCTGCGTGATGTTGTTCACATTTCACTCATTGCATAACACCAAAGGGGGAGCAACAGGATGCTGATTTTGATCAAAAAATGGCATAACGATTAAACAAAAGTGACAAAATCCCTCAAAAGGGTTGAAAGGGCGTGCTAACGTTCAACGAAACCGCGCCCATCTACGATTAAATCCGGAAATTATCGACACTTTCAGTGAGCTTGCCTGAAGCGGTGTATCAGAAGGTCAGCACTTTATCTGCAGCCAGCGTCCATTGAGCCAGTTCTACCAGCGTGCCGACGGCTACTCCGTCAATTAACGGCAGCGTCGTGATCCCACGGCCATCGGTGCAGGTTTTGCACAGTTTGACCGGCACATTTTGCGCCGTCAGGATCTCCAGCATTTGCTGAATATTGTATCCTTCTGCAGGTTTCTGACCTCGTAATCCCGCGGTTACCGCGTCCGACATTAAAAACAGACGCAGGTCGAGATCCGCTTCCTGTTCGCGCAGGGCGATGGCCAGACGCAGGCTGTTAAATAACGATTCGCTTCCATAGGCCGCACCGTTCGCGACGATCACTATCTTTTGCATTTTTACTCCTGTTGTCAGATGGAAGGGATAATGCCTGGCGTGTATGTTACTCCCTGTTGGCTTAAGTAGAAAAGAAAGCATGATTGCAGAAGTGGGTACCTCTTATTATCCGGGTCGGAAAACCCTGAAAACGGTGATAAGGGCTGCAATTACCAGCCGAAGACGTTATGGTTTAACTTAGGTATGCCTAATTAATTGATGTAAGAAACCACTAACGATTTGAGCCGTCATATTTATTTTTCTCTCGCTGTATTCTCACTCTTGCCATTGGCAGGCGGTATTGCCAGCGCACGGACATCTTTTATTTACCAGGCCGAAAACCCTTTCGATAACAATAGTGATGGTTTACCCGATCTCGGTCTGGCGCCGGAGTCGCGGGCAGGCGAAAAGCACTTTGCTGAAATGGTCAAAGCGTTTGGTGAAGCCAGCATGACCGATAACGGGCTTGATACGGGTGAACAGGCGAAGCAGTTCGCATTTGGTCAGGTGCGTGACACGGTCAGCGAACAGGTTAATCAGCAACTGGAATCCTGGCTCTCTCCCTGGGGAAACGCCAGCGTTGGATTGCAGGTGGATAACGAAGGCAGCTTTACCGGAAGTCGGGGAAGCTGGTTTATCCCATGGCAGGACAATCCACGTTATCTTACCTGGAGCCAGTTGGGGCTGACGCAACAGGACGAAGGTTTAGTCAGCAATGCGGGGATTGGGCAGCGCTGGGTACGCGACGGCTGGTTTCTGGGTTACAACACCTTTTATGACAACCTGTTGGATGAAAATCTGCCCCGGGGAGGCCTTGGCGCCGAGGCGTGGGGCGAATACTTGCGCTTATCCGCTAACTATTACCAACCGTTGTCCTCCTGGCAGGAGCGTTCCGCAACCCAGGAACAACGGATGGCCCGCGGCTACGACCTGACTGCGCAAATGCGCATGCCGTTCTATCAACACCTCAATACCAGCGTCAGCGTGGAACAGTATTTTGGCGACCGGGTGGATCTGTTTCATTCCGGAACCGGGTACCACAATCCTGTGGCGGTGAATCTGGGATTGAGCTATACGCCGGTGCCGTTGATTACCGTGACGGCACAACATAAGCAGGGCGAAAGCGGAATCAGCCAGAATAACCTCGGCTTAACGCTGAATTACCGATTTGGCGTACCGCTAAAAAAACAACTGATGGTCAGCGAGGTCGCAAACAGCCGATCGCTGCGCGGCAGTCGTTATGACGATCCGCAGCGTAACAATATGCCGACGCTGGAATATCGTCAGCGTAAAACATTGTCGGTATTTTTGGCCACGCCGCCCTGGGATCTCAAGTCTGGTGAGTCAGTGGCGCTGAAGCTGCAGGTGCGTAGTTTGCATGGGATCCGCCATTTAACCTGGCAGGGTGATACCCAGGCGTTGAGTTTAACGGCGGGTAGCGATAACCGAAGCGTGCAAGGTTGGACGATTATTATGCCGAAGTGGGACAGCAGCGAAGGCGCGACAAACCGCTGGCGGTTGTCTGTGGTGGTAGAAGATGAGCAGGGTCAGCGTGTCTCTTCCAATGAGATCACGCTATCACTGACCGAACCGTTTATTACCGTTTCGGAAAATGATCCTCGTTAGCAATGAAGCATCAACGCGTTATCAGAAAATGCGTTCCTGATGTACCCATACCGCGGCTTCGACGCGTGATTTGAGCTTCATTTTCTTCAACATATGCTTCACATGGACTTTTACCGTACTTTCAGTGATGTCCAGACGACGGGCGATCATCTTGTTCGGCAGCCCCTGGGCAATGAGCTTGAGAATGTCGCGCTCACGCGGTGTCAGTTGGGTGACATCACGGTCCGACGTTGCACGATTAGCACGCAGGCTGGCGGCCAGAACCGGTGTTAAGGCTTCACTCAGCACCATTTCACCGGCCGCTGACTGCTGTAAGGCTTTGAGTAAATCTTCAGGCTCCATATCTTTCAGCAGATAACCGTCAGCGCCGCGTTTCAGTGCGGTAACTACGTCTTCTTCATGATTGGATACGCTAAACACAACGATACGGCCCGACAGTGACTTTTCACGCAGCTTATCGAGAGTTTCCAGGCCGTTCATGCCGGGCATGTTGAGATCAAGCAGGATCAGATCGGGATCAAGGGATTCAGCCAGCTCGATACCCTGCTCACCATTGCTGGCTTCGCCGACAACGGTAATATCGGGCGCCATGCTGACAAGCTGTTTTACACCGGTTCGCAGCATCGGATGATCGTCGATCAACAGGATGGTTGCCGGTTCCAGATTACTCATGGGTATCTCCTTGGACTTCTGTGAAGTTTGTTTCGGGAATAAAAGTGACAGCAACTTCAGTACCGCCCGTCTCGCGACGGCGTACGCGGCAATCGCCGCGCAAGCTCTGCGCACGGTCGCGCATTATAATCATGCCGTAGTGGTTACTGCGTTCGGCGTTTTCCGGTACGCCGCAGCCGTTATCTTGCACTGTTAGTTTGACCTGCTTGCCATTTTGCACCACCGTCACGACCACTTCATTGGCCTGAGAGTGTTTAAGTGCATTACTCAGGGCTTCGCGCGCAATTTGTAGCAGGTGAATCGCCTGATGCGAAGGGACCAGGCGTGGCGGTAGCTGATAATCCAGCTTAACCGTAAATCCAAAACGGGCGCTGTACTCCTGACAGCTGGCTTCCAGCGCCGGCCGTAATCCAGGTTCTGTGAGCTGTAAACGGAAGGTGGTTAACAGCTCACGCAGTTGTGCCCACGAAGCATTCAGCTCGTTACGAATCTGGCTGAGCAACTCGCGACAGTTATCTGAAAGCGCATCGCCCTGCATCTGCAAACAGCTAACCTGCATCTTCATACAAGAGAGCGATTGTGCAATAGAATCATGAAGTTCGCGTGCAATGGTGGCACGCTCTTCCATCACGATCAACTGCTGCTGACGCTCCTGATGTCTGTCGAGCGCGAGCGTTGCGGTCAGTTGCTCAACCAGGGTATCAACCAGTTGCTGCTGATCGTGGCTGAGATGGCGTCCGTTCGGCAAGGTGGCGAGCAGAATACCATACTGGGTATGCGCGTCGGTCAGCCGCCATTTCAATGTGATTCCGCCGTCAATCGCGGGCAGCGTTCCGCGAGGACAAAGATGGCAACCTTTCTCATCACAGCTGGCATTGGACTGACAGGTAAATTCCTGATGATTGTCTTCATCTTCCAGGTCGTAAACCCGGAGTTCAATATCATGCAGCAAGGTCAAATTTTGCAGACCATTCAGTACCGGAGAGAGGCGTTCGCACAACGGCACCTGAGAGTGCAGGCGGCGGTTGGCTTGCCACAGAAAAGAAAGGATCTGATTTTTGTGCTCCAGACCCGCCGTTTTCTCCTGTACCCGCTGTTCCAGCACGGCGTAACTTTCGGCCAGTTCTTCCGACATATTATTCAGTGCCGAGCCCAGAGCGGCCATCTCATTACGCCCGCTGATACGCGCGCGTTGGGTAAAATCACGTTGGCTGACGGCTCGCGCCATCGCCAGCAGCTGTTTCCACGGCTCTAACAGGCGCACGCGCAGCCAGATAATGGTGAAAACCAACAGCAATGCCATAAATATGGCCATCAGGCGATGCAGCAGGACGACGCGTTCAATGCGTAATTCAGTGGTATGGTCAAAGGCGGTAACCAGCTTATCCAGACCGCCTACAAAGCGTGTCACATCCTGCGCTACCGCATCAGGCGTTTGCGCATGCGCAAGCCCCGGCGCCAGTTCAGTGTGCCAGTAATCCTGTAGTGCTTTTAACTGCGCCTGTTGTCCGTCTCGCTTTGCGGCACGCGTCAACTCCGGGCTAAACGCCGTTTTCTCCATTTCATCCAGAAGCGGTTGATCGCTAGCGTCCAGCGGTACGGCTGCCAGCAGGCGATAACTCTGCATGCGCAGCGATCCCGCTTTGTTGATTGCATGGGCGCTACCCTGAACGCCCTGAACCAGCCAGCCGGAGACAGCCATACCCGCCACGCCGATGGCTGTGGACAATAAAACAATCAGCGCCACCTGGTTGACCAGCGTAAGCGGGGAGAGACAACGTTTAAACATGGTGACTTGTTCCTTCGGGTTTTCGTCGAACAGAAAACCTTATTGAATGACGATTCTGCTGCAGGCAGTGGCGTTATTCTCGGCGATACACTGGAGTATACCCATACCTCAAACGGGCTACCTCTTAATTGCCAGTGGAGGGAGAGATCCTGGGCGAGGGGGAGTAGGGGGCGACAGAAGCGTGAAAAACCACATCTTTTTTACCGAAGTTATGTACTCATTTAGGGTAATGATAAATTTTAGGCATGAATAATGACACCTTTTCCTTTGATTTATATCAACTTACCTCCAGCTGTAAACCCTAATGTTGCAGGCATCGAAACAAGTATCAGAGGTGTCTATGAGTCACTCATCTGCCCCGGAAAGGGCATCTGGAGCTGTAATTACCGAATGGCGGCCGGAAGATCCCGCCTTCTGGCAGCAGCGTGGTCAACGAATCGCCAGCCGTAACCTGTGGATTTCCGTCCCTTGCTTGCTGCTGGCGTTTTGCGTGTGGATGTTATTTAGCGCCGTGGCGGTGAACTTACCGAAAGTCGGATTTGATTTCACCACTGAACAGCTGTTCATGCTGACGGCATTACCTTCTGTGTCCGGCGCGCTGCTGCGTGTTCCGTACTCCTTTATGGTTCCCCTGTTTGGTGGACGTCGCTGGACAGCGTTTAGCACCGGTATCCTGATCATTCCTTGCGTATGGTTAGGTTTTGCGGTGCAGGATACTTCCACGCCGTTTAGTACCTTTATTATTATCTCTTTGTTGTGCGGTTTCGCCGGTGCGAACTTTGCGTCCAGCATGGCAAACATCAGTTTCTTCTTTCCAAAACAGAAACAGGGTGGTGCGCTGGGTCTGAACGGTGGCCTGGGCAACATGGGCGTCAGCGTGATGCAGTTGGTTGCGCCGCTGGTGGTTTCACTGTCAATCTTTGCCGCATTTGGTAGCCACGGGGTTGAACAACCGGATGGTACACAGCTGTATCTGGCAAACGCCGCATGGATTTGGGTACCGTTCCTTGCGGTGTTAACGCTGGCTGCATGGTTTGGTATGAATGAACTGGCAACCTCAAAAGCGTCGCTGAAAGAGCAATTGCCGGTGCTGAAACGTGGGCATCTGTGGATTATGAGCCTGCTGTATCTGGCAACCTTCGGTTCATTCATCGGTTTCTCTGCCGGTTTTGCCATGTTGTCAAAAACGCAGTTTCCTGAGGTACAGATCCTGCATTACGCCTTCTTTGGACCGTTGATTGGCGCGCTGGCTCGTTCAGCGGGCGGCGCAATCTCTGACCGTCTGGGCGGAACCCGTGTAACGCTGGTGAACTTCGTGCTGATGGCAATTTTCAGTGCCTTACTGTTCCTGACGCTGCCATCAAACGGCGTTGGCGGCAACTTTATCGCCTTCTTCGCGGTGTTCCTGGCATTGTTCCTGACGGCTGGTCTGGGGAGTGGTTCAACCTTCCAGATGATCTCCGTTATCTTCCGCAAGCTGACGATGGACAGAGTGAAAGCTGAAGGCGGTTCAGAAGAGAAAGCAATGCGCGAAGCAGCAACAGACACTGCGGCAGCGTTGGGCTTTATCTCAGCCATTGGTGCGATTGGCGGCTTCTTTATCCCGAAAGCATTTGGTACGTCTCTGGCGTTAACCGGTTCTCCGGTCGATGCGATGAAAGTATTTCTGATCTTCTATGTCGCTTGTGTGGTCATCACCTGGGCGGTGTACGGACGTCATTCTAAAAAGTAAAAAAGCTGTATACACAAAATCATTCGAACTGCATCAAGGCGGCAAGTGAGGATTCCCCAGGAGCTTACTGAAGTATGTGACTGGGGAGAACAAGCTCAGCCAACGCAGAAGCCGTTTGAATGATGACGTGTAGGTTGATTATCCATTGCGCGGTGTTAGACCGCGCTTTTTTTTATCTGTAATTAGTTACAACATACTTATGCATTGTGAAATGACAACAGCCTGTGAGAACGGTACTCGCAATATGCTAAGCAGGGGGGATACCCCTTAATACCCACTTATAAAGAATTTAACATTTGTATGATAAGTGAATTATTTAAAATCCTTTAAATTCAGAGTATTACGTTAAAAAACAATATCCCACTTTGGGGGTATGTAAAAACCAACCTTCATTTTTCATCCCTGCATGCCTTGATCGTTATCAATTCTCACGCCCTTTCAGAGCGTTACCTTCGCTCTCAATCAAGCAATGTCGATTTATCAGAGAGCCGTCAGGCTCCTACAGGAGAAAACCGATGAGTAAATTCCTGGACCGGTTTCGCTACTTCAAGCAGAAGGGCGAAACCTTTGCCGATGGGCATGGCCAGCTTCTCAATACCAACAGGGACTGGGAGGACGGATACCGCCAGCGTTGGCAGCATGACAAAATCGTGCGTTCAACCCACGGGGTAAACTGCACGGGCTCATGCAGCTGGAAAATCTATGTGAAAAATGGTCTGGTGACCTGGGAGACCCAGCAAACTGACTACCCACGCACGCGTCCAGATATGCCTAACCACGAGCCTCGCGGGTGCCCACGTGGTGCAAGCTATTCCTGGTATCTCTACAGCGCTAACCGTCTGAAATACCCGCTGATGCGCAAACGTCTGATGAAGATGTGGCGTGAAGCAAAAAGACTGCACAGCGATCCGGTAGACGCATGGGCATCCATCATCGAAGACGCCGACAAAGCAAAAAGCTTCAAACAAGCGCGCGGTCGTGGTGGGTTTGTTCGTTCTTCCTGGCAGGAAGTGAATGAACTGATTGCTGCATCTAACGTTTACACCATCAAAACCTATGGCCCTGACCGAGTTGCAGGCTTCTCTCCGATCCCAGCGATGTCGATGGTTTCTTATGCTTCCGGCGCACGCTATATGTCGCTGATTGGCGGTACCTGCCTGAGCTTCTACGACTGGTACTGTGACCTGCCGCCGGCTTCCCCGCAAACCTGGGGCGAGCAAACCGACGTACCGGAATCTGCCGACTGGTATAACTCCAGCTACATTCTTGCATGGGGCTCTAACGTACCGCAGACCCGTACTCCGGATGCACACTTCTTTACTGAAGTTCGCTATAAAGGCACCAAAACGGTAGCGATTACTCCGGACTACGCAGAAATTGCCAAACTTTGCGACCTGTGGCTAGCACCGAAGCAGGGAACCGATGCGGCGATGGCAATGGCGATGGGCCATGTCATGCTGCGCGAGTTCCACCTCGATAACCCGAGCCAGTACTTCACCGACTATGTTCGTCGTTATACCGACATGCCAATGCTGGTGATGCTCGAAGAGCGTGACGGCTACTATGCTGCTGGTCGTATGCTGCGTGCGGCGGATCTGGTCGACTCTCTGGGCCAGGAAAATAACCCAGAATGGAAAACCGTCGCTATCAACAGCAACGGCGAAATGGTTGCGCCAAACGGTTCAATTGGTTTCCGTTGGGGCGAAAAGGGCAAATGGAACCTTGAGCAACGCGATGGTACGTCCGGTGATGAAACCGAACTGCAGCTCAGCCTGCTGGGTAGCCAGGACGATATCGCTGAAGTGGGCTTCCCGTACTTTGGCGGCGAAGGTACCGAGCACTTCAGTAAAGTAGAGCTGGAAAATATTCTGTTGCACAAACTGCCGGTTAAACGCCTGCAGTTGGCCGATGGCTCTACCGCGCTGGTGACCACCGTTTACGACCTGACCATGGCTAACTATGGCCTGGAACGTGGTCTGAACGACGAAAACTGCGCGACCAGCTACGATGACGTGAAAGCGTACACGCCGGCATGGGCAGAAAAAATCACTGGCGTATCTCGCTCTCAGATCGTGCGCATTGCCCGTGAATTTGCGGATAACGCCGATAAAACACACGGTCGTTCGATGATCATCGTCGGTGCGGGCCTGAACCACTGGTACCACCTCGATATGAACTATCGTGGCCTGATCAATATGCTGGTGTTCTGCGGTTGTATCGGTCAGAGCGGCGGCGGTTGGGCCCACTATGTCGGCCAGGAAAAACTGCGTCCGCAAACCGGCTGGCAGCCGCTGGCATTTGCTCTTGACTGGCAGCGTCCGCCTCGTCATATGAACAGCACTTCCTACTTCTATAACCACTCCAGCCAATGGCGCTATGAGACGGTTACTGCGCAGGAACTGCTTTCCCCGATGGCAGACAAATCCCGCTACAGCGGTCATTTGATTGATTTTAACGTTCGCGCTGAACGTATGGGCTGGTTGCCATCTGCGCCGCAGTTAGGGACTAACCCACTGCGTATCGCCGAAGAAGCGCAGAAAGCAGGTATGACGCCGGTGGATTACACCGTTAAATCCCTGAAAGAAGGTTCAATTCGCTTTGCAGCAGAGCAGCCGGAAAACGGTAAAAACCATCCGCGTAACCTGTTTATCTGGCGTTCTAACCTGCTCGGTTCTTCCGGTAAAGGCCACGAGTACATGCTCAAGTATCTGCTGGGTACTGAACATGGTATTCAGGGCAAAGATCTCGGCCAGCAGAGCGGCGTGAAGCCTGAAGAAGTGGAATGGCAGGATAACGGCCTGGACGGCAAACTGGATCTGGTTGTCACGCTGGACTTCCGTCTGTCGAGCACCTGTCTGTATTCCGACATCGTGCTGCCGACCGCAACCTGGTATGAAAAAGACGATATGAATACCTCGGACATGCATCCGTTTATTCATCCACTGTCTGCGGCCGTTGACCCGGCCTGGGAATCGAAGAGCGACTGGGAAATCTACAAAGCCATCGCCAAGAAATTCTCTGAAGTTTGCGTGGGTCATCTCGGTAAAGAAACCGACGTCGTTACGCTGCCAATTCAGCATGACTCTGCCGCAGAACTGGCACAACCGCTGGACGTGAAGGACTGGAAAAAAGGTGAATGTGACCTGATTCCTGGTGTTACCGCACCGCACATCATGACCGTTGAGCGTGATTATCCAGCAACCTACGAGCGTTTCACCTCCATCGGCCCGCTGATGGAAAAAATCGGTAACGGCGGTAAAGGGATTGCCTGGAATACCCAGAGCGAAATGGATCTGCTGCGTAAGCTCAATTACACCAAGGCTGAAGGTCCGGCAAAAGGCCAGCCGATGCTGGATACCGCAATTGATGCAGCCGAGATGATCCTGACGCTGGCGCCGGAAACTAACGGTCAGGTAGCCGTTAAAGCCTGGGCTGCGCTGAGTGAATTTACCGGTCGTGACCATACGCATCTGGCGCTGAATAAAGAAGACGAAAAAATTCGCTTCCGCGATATTCAGGCGCAGCCGCGCAAAATTATCTCCAGCCCGACCTGGTCAGGACTGGAAGATGAACACGTGTCTTATAACGCCGGCTATACCAACGTTCACGAGCTGATCCCATGGCGTACGCTGTCTGGTCGCCAGCAGTTGTATCAGGATCATCAGTGGATGCGTGACTTTGGTGAAAGCCTGCTGGTTTACCGTCCGCCAATCGACACCCGTTCGGTGAAAGCGGTGATCGGCGAGAAATCAAACGGTAACCCGGAAAAAGCGCTCAACTTCCTGACGCCGCACCAGAAATGGGGTATCCACTCCACTTACAGCGACAACTTGCTGATGCTGACGCTGTCACGCGGTGGCCCGATTGTGTGGATGAGCGAAGTCGATGCGAAGGATCTGGGAATCGAAGATAACGACTGGATCGAAGTCTTCAACAGCAACGGTGCGCTGACGGCACGTGCAGTTGTCAGCCAGCGTGTACCGGCCGGGATGACCATGATGTACCACGCGCAGGAACGTATCGTTAACCTGCCGGGTTCAGAAATCACCCAGCAGCGCGGTGGGATCCACAACTCGGTGACCCGTATTACGCCGAAACCGACCCATATGATCGGCGGCTATGCGCAGCTGGCCTACGGCTTTAACTACTACGGTACCGTCGGTTCAAACCGTGATGAGTTTGTAGTTGTACGTAAGATGAAGAACATTAACTGGTTGGATGGCGAAGGCAATGACCAGGTACAGGAGAGCGTAAAATGAAAATTCGTTCACAAGTCGGCATGGTGCTGAATCTCGATAAGTGCATCGGCTGCCACACCTGTTCAGTGACCTGTAAAAACGTCTGGACCAGCCGTGAAGGTATGGAGTATGCCTGGTTCAACAACGTCGAAAGTAAGCCTGGCGTTGGCTTCCCGAACGACTGGGAAAACCAGGAAAAATGGAAGGGCGGTTGGATCCGTAAAATCAACGGCAAACTGCAGCCGCGCATGGGTAACAAAGCGCTGCTGTTGGGTAAAATCTTTGCTAACCCGCATCTGCCGGGCATGGATGATTACTACGAGCCGTTTGATTTTGACTACCAGACGTTGCATAACGCCCCGGCAGACAGCAAAGCACAGCCAATTGCTCGTCCACGCTCGCTGATCACCGGTCAGCGAATGGATAAAATCACCAGCGGTCCGAACTGGGAAGAAATTCTGGGCGGTGAGTTTGAAAAACGCGCCAAAGACCAGAACTTCGAAAACATGCAGAAGGCGATGTACGGTCAGTTCGAAAACACCTTCATGATGTACCTGCCGCGTCTGTGTGAGCACTGCCTTAATCCGGCGTGTGTGGCGACCTGTCCGAGCGGCGCTATCTACAAGCGTGAAGAAGATGGCATCGTGCTGATCGACCAGGACAAGTGCCGCGGCTGGCGTATGTGTATCACCGGCTGCCCGTACAAGAAGATCTACTTCAACTGGAAGAGCGGGAAATCTGAGAAGTGCATCTTCTGCTACCCGCGTATCGAAGCCGGTCAGCCGACCGTTTGCTCCGAAACCTGTGTAGGTCGTATCCGTTACCTCGGCGTACTGCTGTATGACGCAGATGCGATCGAAAGTGCAGCAAGCACCGAGCACGAGAAAGATCTGTACCAGCGTCAACTGGACGTGTTCCTCGATCCGAACGATCCGGCTGTTATTGAACAGGCGCTGAAAGATGGTATTCCGCTGAGCGTCATTGATGCCGCACAGCAGTCTCCGGTTTACAAAATGGCGATGGACTGGAAGCTGGCGCTGCCGCTGCATCCGGAATACCGCACACTGCCGATGGTCTGGTACGTGCCGCCATTGTCACCGATTCAGTCAGCTGCTGATGCGGGCGAGCTGGGCAGCAACGGTATTCTGCCGGATGTTGACAGCCTGCGTATTCCGGTTCAGTACCTGGCGAACCTGCTGACCGCAGGTGACACCCAACCTGTACTGTTGGCGCTGAAACGTATGCTGGCAATGCGTCACTACAAACGTGCGGAAACTGTTGACGGCAAAGTTGATACCCGTGCACTGGAAGAGGTGGGCTTAAGCGAAGCACAGGCACAGGAAATGTATCGTTACCTGGCAATCGCGAACTACGAAGATCGTTTCGTGGTACCGAGCAGCCATCGTGAACTGGCGCGTGACGCGTTCCCGGAGAAAAGCGGTTGTGGCTTTACCTTCGGCGACGGTTGCCACGGTTCTGATACTAAATTCAATCTGTTCAACAGCCGCCGCATCGACGCTGTCGATGTGACCAGCAAAACGGAGCCGCACCAATGATTGAACTCGTCATTGTTTCGCGTCTGCTCGAGTACCCGGATGCTGCCTTGTGGCAGCATCAGCAGGAACTTTTCGATGCACTCGCGTCATCTGAGAACCTGGATAAAGAGGATGCCCAGGCTCTGGGCGTTTTCCTGCGCGATCTAACCGCGCAGGACATGCTGGATGTGCAGGCCGCCTACAGCGAACTGTTTGACCGTGGCCGCGCGACATCGCTGCTGCTGTTTGAACATGTTCACGGTGAATCCCGCGATCGCGGTCAGGCTATGGTTGACCTGATGGCACAGTATGAGCAGCACGGTTTGCAGCTCGACAGCCGCGAACTTCCCGATCATCTGCCGCTGTATCTGGAATACCTTGCGCAACTGCCGAAAAGCGAAGCGCTAGGTGGCTTACAGGATATTGCGCCGATTCTGGCGCTGCTCAGCGCTCGTTTGCAACAGCGTGAAAGCCGTTATGCGGTGCTGTTCGATCTGCTGTTAAAACTGGCGAATACCGTTATCGACAGCGATAAAGTGGCTGAAAAAATTGCGGATGAAGCCCGTGACGATACTCCACAAGCGCTGGATGCGGTCTGGGAAGAAGAGCAGGTGAAATTCTTCGCCGATCAGGGGTGTGGCGAGTCGGAAATCTCCGCTCACCAACGTCGTTTTGCCGGGGCCGTTGCGCCGCAGTATCTGAATATCACCACCGGAGGACAGCAATAATGCACTTCCTGAATACGTTCTTCTTTGACATCTATCCGTACATCGCGGGTTCTGTCTTTCTGATCGGCAGCTGGCTGCGTTATGACTATGGGCAATATACATGGCGTGCGGCTTCCAGTCAGATGCTGGATCGCAAAGGGATGAATCTGGCGTCAAACCTGTTTCACATCGGGATCCTGGGTATCTTTGCAGGGCACTTCCTTGGCATGTTGACGCCGCACTGGATGTATGAAGCCTGGCTACCGCTTGAAGTGAAACAAAAGATGGCAATGTTTGCGGGCGGTGCCAGTGGCCTGATGTGTCTGATTGGTGGCGTACTGCTGCTGAAACGTCGTCTGTTCAGCCCACGCGTGCGGGCCACCACTACCGGAGCGGATATTCTGATCCTCTCACTGCTGGTGATCCAGTGTGCGCTGGGCCTGCTGACCATTCCGTTCTCCGCCCAGCATATGGACGGTAGTGAGATGATGAAGCTGGTGAACTGGGCGCAGACAGTGGTGACCTTCCAGGGCGGAGCGTCTCAATATCTGGATGGTGTTGCGTTCATTTTCCGTATGCACCTGGTGCTGGGTATGACGCTGTTCCTGTTGTTCCCATTCTCGCGTCTGGTACACATCTGGAGCGTCCCGGTCGAATATCTGACACGCAAATACCAGATTGTTCGCGCGCGTCACTAATCGTATATTTGAGAATGACAAAACCCTGCTTCGGCGGGGTTTTTTTATGCCTGTTTGCCGGATGGCGGCGCAAGCGCCTTATCCGACCTACGAAGGTATCAGCGAGTGCTGTAGGCCTGATAAGCGTAGCGCAGCAGACAAATAGCGGGCTCGTGTCGAGTTCGTAGGCCTGATAAGCATAGCGCATCAGGCAAATAAAGGGCATTGCAGAGGAATTGAGTGTGTTGCTTTATGAAGTGATGGTGGTGGGGGAAGGATTACTCAGCGCAGTGCGCTTCGCCCTTCGGGTCGTTGCCTGCGGCAACGCTTTCTCGCTACGCTCGAATCGAACCTTAGTCGAAGCTTCTCATCCTTCCCGCATGGGCAGAATATGGGGCATTAGAGATTGATTTGCTGTTGGTGCTTTATGAAGTGATGGTGGTGGGGGAAGGATTCGAACCTTCGAAGTCGATGACGGCAGATTTACAGTCTGCTCCCTTTGGCCGCTCGGGAACCCCACCAGGGGTAATTCAAATTGTAGGCAGTGCTAGAAGATGGTGGTGGGGGAAGGATTCGAACCTTCGAAGTCGATGACGGCAGATTTACAGTCTGCTCCCTTTGGCCGCTCGGGAACCCCACCACGGGGTAATGCTAATTACTGGCCTGCTTCCGTTGGAAGCGGGGCGCATCATATCAAATGATGCGCCCCTGTAAAGCATTCCGTTGATAAAAAATAACTGGTTGCCTGATTTTTACACGTAAAGATGTAAAGGTAACCAATTAACTTATCAATCGATTACAGAATAATCGTTCGGTTACCGTAAACAAAGACGCGTTGAGCCAGAACCTGATACAGCGCACGGCTTAATACATTTTTTTCAACGTCGCGACCCGCGCGCATCATATCTTCGGCAGTGTAGGTGTGATCAACATGGATCACGTCCTGCATAATGATTGGGCCTTCATCGAGGTTATCATTCACGTAGTGGGCCGTCGCGCCGATGATCTTCACGCCACGCTCATAAGCTTGATGGTACGGACGAGCACCAATGAATGCTGGCAGGAATGAATGGTGAATATTGATAATTTTATTCGGAAAGCGTGAAACAAATGTCGGGGTCAGAACGCGCATGTATTTAGCCAGCACGACATAGTCCGGCTGGTGGGCGTCGATAGCATCAGCCATTTTCTGATCATGTTCGTCACGTGTTAAACCTTCATGGCTCACCAGCTCAAACGGAATATCAAACCGTTCAACCAGAGGACGCAAGGTCTCGTGATTGCCGATCACCGCGGCGATTTCAACATCCAGCCCGCCATAATTGGCCTTCATTAATAAATCGCCCAGGCAATGCGCTTCCTTGGTGACCAAAATGACGATGCGGCGGCGGCCTGCTGGGGTTAATTCACGAATCGAGCCTTCAGGTAAGGCGCTGTCCAGATCGGCAAGCAGCGTGACGTCGTTAAAAATGCCCTCCAGTTCGGTGCGCATAAAAAAGCGTCCGGTACGGTGGTCCACAAACTCATTGTTCTGCACGATGTTCAGTTCATGCTTGTAACAGATATTCGTAATGCGCGCGATCAGACCTTTTTGGTCCGGGCAAATAGTACGCAGCACTTTTCGTTGTAATGAATGCATTTGCAGCGGTGATCCTGTTGAGAATGTTTGCAAAATTGATACTGTCGAGCGTTGATTAGCCGCAGCACTTTTTAAATTTTTTACCTGAGCCACAAGGGCAGGTATCGTTTCGTCCAATTTGAGGGCGTGTACCATCTATATAGTACCACTGACCGTTTTCTTTTAAAAAACGAGAGCGCTCGATAATTGCACCTGTTTTACCTTGTTCAGAAAACCGTGCGACAAAACTGACATAGCCGATATTTTCTGTGTCTGCCGTCTCTTGTTCAAAAACGGTCAGTCCAAGCCATTCGGTATGAGTAAATCCTGCGATAATGTCGTCGCGAAACTCGGCCGCATGACAATTCGGATGCCAGGTCCTGATAAGGTAATCTGCGTCTTTCATCACAAAAGCACAGTAACGAGAACGCATGAGGTGTGACGGCGTAGGTGCTACTTGCGCGCCGGACACATAACGGTAGCAACATAGGCTATACTCGACAGCGCTACCACAGGGACAAAGCTGAGACACAAAGTACTCCCTGGAATATAAAAACGGCGTAAAAACGCCAGAGTGGCACTATGTTAACTGAGCGGTAGCGATGTTGCTACGTCCGCAAGCCAGGGGAAGTTTGTACGTATAATGAGAAAAATAAAAATTGGGCTGGCGCTAGGTTCCGGCGCGGCGCGAGGTTGGTCGCATATTGGCGTTATTAAAGCCCTTAAGCATATGGGTATTGATGTTGATATCGTGGCAGGGTGCTCCATCGGTTCGTTGGTTGGCGCTGCCTACGCCTGCAATAAGCTGCCTGCTCTCGAAAAGTGGGTCTGTTCTTTCAGCTATTGGGATGTTTTACGGTTGATGGATCTCTCGTGGCGCAGGGGAGGTTTATTGCGCGGTGAACGGGTATTCAATCAGTACCGTAATGTGATGCCGGTAGAAGCAATTGAGCAATGTACTCGCCGTTTCGCAACAGTGGCCACCAATCTGAGTACGGGTCGGGAACTTTGGTTCACCGAAGGTGATTTACATCTGGCTGTCCGGGCCTCCTGCAGTATTCCTGGCCTGATGTCACCTGTGGCGCACAATGGTTACTGGCTGGTCGATGGTGCGGTGGTGAATCCTGTCCCTGTCTCCCTGACTCGCGCGTTGGGGGCCGATATTGTTATTGCGGTCGACCTGCAACACGATGCGCATCTCATGCAACAAGATTTACTCTCCTTCAACGTCAATAGCGATGCCGAATCGGGTGATGATGGTGACGAACTCTCATGGCATGCCCGTCTGAAAGAACGCTTGAGCAACATTACGGCCAGGCGTGCAGTAACTGCGCCCACGGCGATGGAGATTATGACGACGTCTATTCAGGTTCTGGAAAACCGACTGAAACGTAACCGCATGGCCGGTGACCCTCCAGACATTCTGATTCAGCCGTTTTGTCCACAAATATCCACGCTGGATTTTCACCGCGCCAGTGCGGCAATTGCTGCCGGGCAGTTAGCGGTCGAGAAGAAAATGGATGAGCTTCTACCCCTGGTGAAAACCAACGTCTAACGCATTTTTTATCAACACTTAAGCTAATTCTGACAGGCGTGAGTGGCAATAGCATGCCACTATTTATTAAAGCCAGTCAGGGGGGAGAATATGACGCAGCCATTGGTCGGAAAACAGATTCTTATCGTTGAGGATGAGCCGGTATTTCGCTCACTCATGGACTCATGGTTTTCCTCTTTGGGAGCGACAACGGCGGTAGCTGGTGACGGACTTGAAGCATTGGACTTGCTTGGGCATTTTAAACCCGACCTGATGATCTGCGACCTGGCTATGCCAAGAATGAACGGTCTCAAACTGGTTGAGTATTTACGCAATCGTGGCGATCAGACCCCGATACTGGTGATTTCTGCGACGGAAAACATGTCCGACATAGCCAAAGCGCTACGACTCGGTGTGGATGATGTCCTGTTGAAGCCGGTGAAAGACCTTAATCGCTTGCGAGAAACCGTCTTTGCCTGTCTTTATCCCAACATGTTTAATTCACGCGTGGAAGAAGAAGAACGGCTGTTTCGCGACTGGGATGCGATGGTGGACGATCCTACTGCTGCTGCGAAGTTGCTAAAAGAATTACAGCCTCCAGTGTCGCAAGTGCTCTCGCACTGTCGCATTAACTATCGACAATTGGTGGCAGCCGACCAACCGGGGCTGGTGTTGGATATTGCGCCGCTGTCGGATCATGACCTTGCATTCTATTGCCTTGATGTGACGCGGGCAGGGGATAATGGCGTGCTGGCTGCATTATTACTGCGAGCGCTATTTAATGGTTTACTGCAGGAGCAACTGACACAACAAAATCAACGGTTGCCAGAGCTAGGTACGTTATTGAAACAGGTAAATCATTTGTTGCGGCAAGCCAATTTACCAGGGCAGTTTCCCTTGCTGGTAGGGTATTACCACAGCGGATTAAAAAATCTAATTCTGGTATCAGCAGGGCTGAATGCGACATTAAATACCGGTTCCCACCAAGTGCAAATCAGCAATGGCGTTCCGCTGGGTACCTTAGGTAATACGTATCTTAATCAGCTGAGCCAACATTGTGAGTCATGGCAATGCCAGATTTGGGGGGCGGGAGGTCGCCTGCGCTTGATGTTGTCTGCAGAATGAACAATTGAGAGGCGTGCAAATGAAATTGGTTCACCCTCCCCATGTTGTGAGTGCTACTATCAGCGCCAGATTTATTCGTATTTATCTTAATTATACCGACGCGCGTCCTTTTCAGACCAGAAGCTTGTCGCTGTACTGATATACTCGGATGCGATACAGAATGATGAACACGTTCAATACATGAACAGTCCAGGAGAGTTTTAAATGGCTGCCCTTAATTCAAAAGTCAAAAAAGCCGTTATCCCAGTTGCGGGATTAGGAACCAGGATGTTACCGGCTACGAAAGCAATCCCGAAAGAGATGCTACCGTTGGTTGATAAGCCATTAATTCAGTACGTCGTAAACGAATGTATTGCTGCGGGCATCACTGAAATTGTACTTGTAACTCACTCGTCTAAAAATTCCATTGAAAACCACTTCGACACCAGTTTTGAACTTGAAGCGATGCTGGAAAAACGTGTAAAACGTCAGTTGCTGGAAGAAGTGCAATCTATTTGTCCGCCACATGTGACTATTATGCAGGTGCGTCAGGGGCTGGCTAAAGGTCTGGGCCACGCGGTATTGTGCGCGCACCCTGTGGTTGGCGATGAACCGGTAGCTGTAATCCTGCCGGACGTAATTCTTGACGAATACGAATCTGATTTATCCCGCGACAACCTTGCCGAAATGATTCATCGTTTTGATGAAACAGGTAGCAGCCAGATTATGGTTGAACCGGTAGAAGATGTTACGGCTTATGGCGTTGTGGATTGTAAAGGCGTTGAATTATCCCCGGGCGAAAGCGTCCCGATGGTTGGTGTGGTTGAAAAACCAAAAGCTGATGTTGCGCCTTCTAATCTGGCCGTTGTGGGTCGTTACGTTCTTAGTGCCGATATCTGGCCTCTGCTGGCTAAAACCCCTCCGGGAGCGGGTGATGAAATTCAGCTGACAGATGCTATCGATATGCTGATTGAAAAAGAGACGGTTGAAGCTTATCACATGAAGGGCAAAAGCCACGACTGTGGTAATAAACTGGGCTATATGCAGGCGTTCGTTGAATATGGTATTCGCCATAATACTCTCGGCGCCGAATTTAAAGCCTGGCTGGAAGACGAGATGGGTATTAAGAAGTAACCTTCTGGTATTATCTGGTCAGAACGGCGCTGTATTAACAGCGCCGTTTTTTTATACCTAATCCGGGTAGGTTTGAGCGAAGTACCGGTAAAAAAAATCCCGCCAGTGGCGGGATTTTAAACAAACTATTTCTGAATTATTCCTTGATCAGGAAATCGTCCAGTTGTTTACCTTGTTCTTCCATCGCTTTTTTGATCACTGCCGGTGTACGACCCTGGCCAGTCCAGGTTTTAGTTTCACCGTTTTCGTCAACATAGCTATATTTAGCCGGACGTGCAGCGCGCTTAGCTTTGGTGCCAGATTTAACAGCAGCCATGCTATTCAGCAATTCGTTCGGATCAATGCCGTCAGCGATCAGCATTTCACGATATTGTTGCAGTTTACGAGTACGTTCTTCAACTTCAGCAGCAGCAGCGCTTTCTTCTTCGCGACGCTCGCTAACTACAACTTCTAATTTTTCCAGCATTTCTTCAAGCGTTTCCAGAGTGCATTCTCTTGCCTGCGCACGAAGAGTACGGATGTTGTTCAGAATTTTAAGTGCTTCGCTCATTGTAGTAATCTCAAACTTATATTGGGGTGGTTTGTTGAGCTAATAATAGAGCGATAAATTCAGTTGTGCAATAGCCAGGAATGTAAGGAATTCAAAATTGCGCTTTATTTAGTATCAGAATTAATTCTCCTGTCTTAAATTCCCCATGATGTTGGGCATAAAAAAGGCTTATTGGCGAGGGGGCTTCTCAGCGGCTGAGAGTAAAAATTCAAGATTCAGGTCACATTTTATGGTGTACAAATAGTATCTCTTTGCAGTGATTTCAACCTTTTGTATTAGTTTTGCTTACGTGAATTCGCTAATACATGGCGACAGTAGGTAGATTCAATAACAATATGGGAAGGGGTTCTTTATTGCCGTATGATGATAAGTGACATTGATAAATTTCATGAGCACTATTTGTGAAAGAGTGTGTATATACGCGTCCGAGCTCAGGCTGTTTGGTCGATGGTTGTATGCTCTCTCACTACCCGTTACTTAAATTCAGGTGGCACTGTGCGAGCTTGCCCGCTCATTTATACGCCTTTGCGGCCAACGCTACACCGACATGTTCGTGAAATATGATACAATCCAGCCCATATTTATTTCCCCGGGTGAGGGCCTTCGGTCAATGGCACAACTATATTTTTACTATTCTGCAATGAACGCAGGTAAGTCGACTGCATTGTTGCAATCTTCGTACAATTATCAGGAACGTGGGATGCGTGCCGTTGTATATACAGCGGAAATTGATGACCGTTTTGGTGCTGGAAAAGTAAGTTCACGTATAGGTCTGTCGTCACCTGCAAAATTGTTTAACCAAAATTCATCATTGTTCGAAGAGATTCGCGCCGAGAATGCGCAGCAAAGAATTCACTGTGTACTGGTCGATGAGTCTCAGTTTCTGACCCGACAACAGGTTTATGAATTATCTGAAGTTGTCGATCAACTGGATATTCCTGTTTTGTGTTACGGCTTACGCACTGATTTTCGTGGTGAGTTATTTGGTGGCAGCGAATACCTGCTTGCGTGGTCAGATAAACTGGTTGAATTAAAGACCATTTGTTTCTGTGGCCGTAAGGCCAGCATGGTATTACGCCTTGATCAGGCTGGAAGACCTTATAACGAGGGCGAGCAGGTGGTTATCGGCGGGAATGAACGCTATGTGTCGGTATGTCGTAAACACTACAAACAAGCGCAGTCTGAGGGCTCTCTGACGGCGATACAAGAACGACACAGCCACGATTAACCCTGTACGCTTCTGAGCGCTTATAAACACAGGGTAGGCCGGAACCTTCGTCAATGTTCTCTACCCTGTCAGACTCTCTTCTGACGGCTAGTCTCACATCTTCCTGAATACATCTCTTACACTGCCATTTTATTCACATGGTTAAATTGTGTATTCCCCGATTTTCATAACACAAGACGAAAAAAAACGGCCCCAATTCAATTGGGACCGTTTATGATGAAACTAAAACTTATCTGAGCAAATTAAGCGGATTTCTTCGCTTTCTTTTCTGCTTTCGGTGCAGCTACTGCTTCAGTCTTAGCGGCGGTCTGACCTTCGCTATACTCACGACCGTAGTAGGTATCCAGCAGGATCTGTTTCAGTTCAGAAATCAGCGGGTAACGTGGGTTAGCACCAGTACACTGGTCGTCAAACGCATCTTCAGACAGTTTGTCCACGTGTGCCAGGAAGTCAGCTTCCTGAACGCCAGCTTCACGGATAGACTTAGGAATACCCAATTCAGCTTTGATTTCTTCCAGCCAGCCCAGCAGTTTCTGGATTTTCGCGGCAGTACGGTCGCCCGGTGCGCTCAGACCCAGATGGTCTGCGATTTCAGCGTAGCGACGGCGTGCCTGCGGACGGTCGTACTGGCTGAATGCAGTCTGTTTAGTCGGGTTGTCGTTCGCGTTATAACGAATAACGTTGCTGATCAGCAGGGCGTTCGCCAGACCGTGAGGAATGTGGAACTGAGAACCCAGTTTGTGCGCCATTGAGTGACATACACCCAGGAAGGCGTTAGCAAACGCGATACCGGCGATAGTTGCTGCACTGTGTACACGCTCACGCGCTACCGGGTTCTTAGAACCTTCATGGTAAGACGCTGGCAGGTTTTCTTTCAGCAATTTCAGCGCTTGCAGAGCCTGACCATCAGAGAACTCAGAAGCCAGTACTGAAACGTAAGCTTCCAGAGCGTGAGTGACGGCATCCAGACCACCGAACGCACACAGTGACTTCGGCATATCCATAACCAGGTTAGCGTCAACAATCGCCATATCCGGAGTCAGCGCGTAGTCTGCCAGCGGGTATTTCTGCCCAGTTGCATCGTCGGTAACGACCGCAAACGGAGTCACTTCAGAACCGGTACCGGAAGTGGTGGTAACTGCAATCATCTTCGCTTTTACGCCCATTTTCGGGAACTTGTAGATACGTTTACGGATGTCCATAAAGCGCAGTGCCAGTTCTTCGAAGTGAGTTTCCGGGTGCTCGTACATAACCCACATGATTTTCGCGGCGTCCATCGGGGAACCACCACCCAGTGCGATGATTACGTCTGGTTTGAAGGAGTTAGCCAGCTCAGCACCTTTGCGAACAACGGTCAGAGTCGGGTCAGCTTCAACTTCAAAGAACACTTCGGTTTCAACGCCAGCAGCTTTCAGAACGGAGGTGATCTGGTCTGCATAACCGTTGTTGAACAGGAAGCGGTCGGTCACGATCAGCGCACGTTTGTGACCATCGGTAATCACTTCATCCAGTGCGATTGGCAGAGAGCCACGACGGAAGTAGATAGATTTCGGAAGTTTGTGCCACAACATGTTTTCAGCTCGCTTAGCAACGGTTTTCTTGTTGATCAGGTGCTTAGGACCAACGTTTTCAGAGATGGAGTTACCACCCCAGGAACCACAACCCAGAGTCAGGGAAGGTGCGAGTTTGAAGTTGTACAGGTCACCGATACCACCCTGAGAAGCCGGGGTGTTGATCAGAATACGTGCGGTTTTCATCATCTGACCGAAGTAAGCAACACGCTCTGGCTGGTTGTCCTGGTCAGTGTACAGGCAAGAGGTATGACCGATACCACCCATCGCAACCAGTTTTTCAGCTTTGATGACTGCGTCTTCGAAGTCCTTCGCACGGTACATTGCCAGCGTCGGAGACAGTTTCTCGTGAGCAAACGGTTCGCTTTCGTCAACAACCTTCACTTCACCGATCAGAATCTTAGTGGTTTCTGGTACGGAGAAGCCTGCCAGTTCAGCAATCTTGTATGCCGGCTGACCAACGATAGCTGCGTTCAGCGCGCCATTTTTCAGGATAACGTCCTGGACTGCTTTCAGCTCTTTGCCCTGCAGCATGTAGCCGCCGTGAGTCGCAAAACGCTCACGTACTGCATCATATACGGAGTCAACCACGACGACAGACTGCTCAGAAGCACAGATTACGCCGTTATCGAAGGTTTTAGACATCAGAACAGATGCAACAGCACGTTTGATATCAGCGGTTTCGTCGATAACAACAGGGGTGTTACCTGCGCCTACGCCGATAGCCGGTTTACCGGAGCTGTATGCCGCTTTAACCATGCCTGGACCACCGGTCGCAAGGATCAGGTTGATGTCCGGGTGGTGCATCAGCGCGTTAGACAGTTCAACGGAAGGTTGATCGATCCAGCCGATCAGATCTTTCGGTGCGCCAGCAGCGATAGCGGCTTGCAGAACGATGTCAGCTGCTTTGTTAGTTGCATCTTTTGCGCGCGGATGCGGAGAGAAGATGATGGCGTTACGGGTCTTCAGGCTGATCAGTGATTTGAAGATCGCAGTAGAGGTAGGGTTAGTGGTTGGAACGATACCGCAGATGATACCAATCGGTTCAGCAATGGTAATGGTACCAAAAGTGTCGTCTTCAGACAGCACACCACAGGTTTTTTCATCTTTGTAAGCGTTGTAAATGTATTCAGAAGCGAAGTGGTTTTTAATCACTTTATCTTCGACAATACCCATGCCGGATTCGGCAACGGCCATTTTCGCGAGAGGAATTCGAGCGTCTGCGGCAGCCAGAGCGGCGGCACGGAAGATTTTGTCAACCTGTTCTTGAGTGAAACTGGCATATTCACGCTGGGCTTTTTTTACGCGCTCTACAAGTGCGTTAAGTTCAGCGACATTAGTAACAGCCATGATGCTCTCCTGATAATGTTAAACTTTTTTAGTAAATCATCTGCTCGATACGAGAGTATAGACAGACCGACGAAAATTTGTGTAATGGTTTGAAAATCAAACGGTTAATTAACGTCCACTTTACTTTGATTTACTAAAAGAGCTTATACGCTAGCGCCTGTTAACTCTAACGCGTTACCTCCAGGTGGTGTAAGCAAGATTACTCACTTCTGAGTAGTAATTGCGTGATCTGGATCAAAAATTCGCAAAGCTGACACCTTTCAGCAGGCCCTTTTAGCGTTTCTCGTTAAGTGTTAATAAATTGGCGTGATGAATGCTAATAACATTAGCATATTTAATACATATTAATAACACTGAGTATTGGTAGCGTATTTACATTGATATACGCAGATAGAAGGTGAAGTATGCTGACAAAAGGCGTATCTTCAGCGCGGATTTTATCAATTTTTATGACTCATTTTATCCGGCTAACGCTTCGGAGCTAACCGTGATCCAAACGCTATTTGATTTTCCTGTCTATTTTAAATTTTTCATTGGGTTATTTGCGTTGGTCAACCCGGTAGGGATCATCCCCGTCTTTATCAGTATGACCAGCTATCAAACTGCCGCAGCAAGAAACAAAACCAACCTCACGGCAAACCTTTCTGTCGCAATCATCCTGTGGACTTCGCTGTTTCTTGGTGATGGTATTCTGCAACTCTTCGGCATCTCAATTGACTCGTTCAGGATAGCTGGCGGCATTCTGGTTGTGACTATCGCGATGTCAATGATTAGCGGAAAACTAGGGGAAGATAAACAAAACAAACAGGAAAAATCAGAAACCGCAATCCGTGAAAGTATCGGCGTTGTGCCGTTGGCATTGCCGTTGATGGCGGGGCCGGGGGCGATAAGCTCAACTATTGTTTGGGGTACGCGATATCATAGCGCGATTAACCTGTTTGGCTTTTTTGTAGCGATTGCGTTGTTTGCCCTGTGCTGCTGGGGGCTGTTCCGCATGGCACCATGGTTAGTGCGCCTGTTGGGCCAAACCGGTATCAACGTCATTACGCGTATTATGGGGCTGCTGTTAATGGCTTTGGGTATCGAATTTATCGTTACAGGCATCAAATCCATTTTCCCTGGTTTGCTGGCCTGAAACCTCTCTTCTGTGCAAACGGAGCCGTGTCCGGCTCCGTTTCATTTCATTATCAGTAAAACTTCTCACTAAAGTTGAAAATCAGCAGAGCAATAATAAAAAATGCTGATGATTAACTCTCCTGTTAGTCATTGATTCTAAAGATATAACACGTCTCAGTGCGCCCGGTGAAGACCGATACTGCTGTTATTTTATTAACATCATACTCTGGGGCTTGCTGAAGGATTATCGAAATGTTATTAGTTATTTCAGCCTTTATTTCAGATGAATGTGCTAATTAATAACCAATTGTTAAATTTATGTGCATTTTGACATGGCGTTGACTTCGGACAGGATGGTTAACACCATAGTCGACATAATGTATTGATTTTTGTGAATTTCCCATAACGAATCTTCATTCGTAAGACTTTTTAAGTGAGATTTATTTCCAATAAAAGAGAATTGGTTAACAAATTTGTAAAATGTATTGGCGGTTAAGAAACGCATTTGATACTTTCCGGCCAGATATTATGCAGAAGAATTCACGTTGATGAGAATCATTTGCAGTTAGTTTCTCTCAACAGGGTAATAGCGTGTTTCCGGCAGGGGAGGCACGTAGAGAATCGACGCAAGGCGGTCATACGAATCGCCAGAATAAATAAAGTCGGTGATAGCAAGCAGTAAAACAATAAACCACCTGACGGCAGAAAATCTCCGGTGCCGTACAGGGATCCTGACAGGATTAACAGTCTGGTTAAAAAACCAGCCATAATAATGAGGGAGTACAACACAATGACTAACATCACTAAAAAAAGTTTAGTAGCTGCGGGGATCTTAACTGCGCTAGTCGCTGGAAATGTTGCCACGGCGGCAGAAGTGCCAGCGGGTGTGCAGCTTGCTGAAAAGCAGACTCTGGTGCGCAATAACGGTTCGGAAGTGCAGTCACTCGATCCCCACAAAATCGAAGGTGTACCTGAATCCAACATTAACCGTGACCTGTTTGAAGGTTTATTAATCAGTGATGTCGATGGCAAACCATCGCCTGGCGTGGCTGAAAAATGGGAAAATAAAGATTTTAAAGTCTGGACATTCCATCTGCGTAAAGATGCAAAGTGGTCTGACGGCACGCCTGTTACCGCGCAAGATTTCGTGTATAGTTGGCAACGTTTGGCTAATCCAAATACCGCTTCACCGTATGCCAGTTATTTGCAGTACGGTCATATTGTCAATATTGATGATATTATCGCCGGTAAAAAACCGGTCACCGATCTGGGTGTAAAAGCTCTCGACGATCATACTTTTGAAGTCACCCTCAGCGAACCAGTTCCTTATTTCTACAAACTGCTTGTGCACTCCTCCGTTTCACCGGTTCCTAGAGCTGCTGTTGAAAAATTCGGCGAGAAGTGGACCCAGCCCGCTAACATCGTTACTAACGGTGCGTATAAACTGAAAGACTGGGTTGTCAACGAGCGCATTGTGCTTGAGCGTAATACCAACTATTGGGACAACGCCAAAACGGTTATTAACCAGGTAACCTACCTGCCTATTTCTTCTGAAGTGACTGACGTTAACCGCTATCGCAGCGGTGAAATCGATATGACCTATAACAACATGCCGATTGAGTTATTCCAGAAACTGAAAAAAGAGATCCCGAACGAAGTCCACGTTGACCCCTATCTGTGCACCTATTATTACGAAATCAACAACCAGAAAGCACCGTTCAACGATGTTCGTGTTCGTACCGCCCTGAAGCTGGCGTTGGATCGTGACATTATCGTCAATAAAGTGAAAAACCAGGGTGACCTGCCAGCATATAGCTTTACTCCTCCATACACCGATGGTGCGAAACTGGTTGAGCCAGAGTGGTTCAAGTGGTCTCAGGAAAAACGTAATGAAGAAGCGAAGAAACTGCTGGCTGAGGCCGGATATACCGCTGAGAAACCGCTGACCTTTGATCTGCTGTATAACACCTCAGACCTGCATAAGAAGCTGGCTATTGCCGCGGCATCTATCTGGAAGAAAAATCTGGGTGCTAATGTGAAGCTGGAAAACCAGGAATGGAAAACGTTCCTCGATACGCGCCATCAGGGCAACTATGATGTTTCACGTGCGGGCTGGTGTGCGGACTATAACGAACCGACGTCCTTCCTGAATATGGTGCTGTCCGACAGCTCCAATAATACCGTCCACTATAAGAGCCCGGCATTTGATAAGCTGATTGCGGATACGCTGAAAGTGACGGATGAAGCGCAGCGCAGCGAACTGTATTCGAAAGCGGAACAGCAGTTGGATAAAGATTCTGCGATTGTACCGGTTTATTACTATGTTAATGCCCGCCTGGTGAAACCATGGGTTGGCGGATACTCCGGTAAAGACCCGATGGATAATATCCACGTTAAAGACTTGTATATTATCAAGCATTAATGGCAAGACGTGGGGCGATCAAAGTTGCCCCACAGTGTCTTTTTCTTCGAACTATAAATACCTCTTTAGACAAAGAGAGGTATACCCTAAATAATTCACGTTGCAGGAAGGCGGCAACGCAGCGAATCGCCAGGAGCTTACTTAAGTAAGTGACTGGCGTGAGCGAGTAAAGCCAACGCACTTGCAGCTTGAAGTATGACGGGTATAAAGGCACACGCCAGAAGGTACGGGCAATGTTAAAATTTATATTACGTCGCTGTCTGGAAGCGATTCCGACGCTGTTTATTCTTATTACGATTTCATTCTTTATGATGCGCCTTGCGCCCGGAAGCCCATTCACCGGAGAACGCGCGTTACCGCCAGAGGTGCTGGCGAATATCGAAGCGAAATATCATCTTAACGATCCCATCTCGACGCAGTACTTCAGCTATCTGAAACAGCTGGCGCACGGTGATTTTGGACCATCCTTTAAATATAAAGACTACACGGTTAACGACCTCGTTGCCTCGAGCTTTCCGGTTTCTGCGAAGCTGGGTGCGGCAGCCTTTATTCTGGCGGTGCTCGTCGGTGTTAGCGCCGGAGTGATAGCCGCGCTGAAGCAAAATACACGTTGGGACTATACGGTGATGGGGGTGGCTATGACCGGGGTGGTTATCCCCAGTTTCGTGGTCGCTCCCTTATTGGTCATGATATTTGCCATAACCTTGAAATGGCTACCCGGCGGGGGCTGGAACGGCGGGGCGCTGAAATTTATGATCCTGCCGATGGTGGCCTTGTCACTGGCCTACATCGCCAGTATCGCCCGTATTACTCGCGGTTCGATGATTGAAGTACTGCACTCTAACTTTATTCGTACCGCGCGCGCTAAAGGGCTGCCGATGCGGCGGATTATTTTCCGTCATGCGTTAAAACCAGCGCTGTTGCCAGTGCTGTCCTATATGGGACCGGCATTTGTCGGCATTATCACCGGTTCGATGGTTATTGAAACCATTTATGGTTTGCCGGGTATTGGCCAGTTGTTCGTCAATGGGGCGTTAAACCGCGACTATTCGCTGGTTCTTAGTCTGACCATACTGGTGGGTACGCTGACCATCGTGTTTAACGCGATTGTCGATGTGCTGTATGCCGTTATCGACCCGAAAATTCGTTACTGATACTGGAGCTCGCTATGATGTTAAGTAAGAAAAACAGCGAGGCGCTGGAGAATTTCAGTGAAAAGCTGGAGGTCGAAGGCCGTAGCCTGTGGCAGGACGCGCGTCGACGCTTTATGCATAACCGCGCGGCGGTAGCAAGCCTGGTGGTGCTGATAATTATTGCGCTGTTCGTAACGCTGGCACCGATGTTGTCGCAGTTTACCTACTTCGATACCGACTGGGGCATGATGTCCAGTGCGCCGGATACGGAATCAGGCCACTATTTCGGTACTGACTCGTCGGGACGCGACCTGTTGGTGCGCGTGGCAATTGGCGGACGCATTTCGCTGATGGTCGGCATTGCGGCGGCGTTAGTCGCGGTGGTTGTTGGTACGCTGTACGGTTCTCTGTCGGGCTACCTCGGCGGAAAAATCGACTCGGTGATGATGCGTCTGCTGGAAATCCTCAACTCCTTCCCGTTCATGTTCTTCGTGATCCTGCTGGTCACCTTCTTTGGGCAAAATATTCTGCTGATTTTTGTCGCTATCGGGATGGTCTCCTGGCTGGATATGGCGCGTATCGTGCGTGGGCAAACGCTAAGTCTCAAGCGCAAAGAGTTTATTGAAGCGGCGCAAGTGGGTGGGGTGTCTACCGTGCGTATCGTTATCCGCCATATTGTGCCGAACGTGCTGGGTGTGGTGGTGGTTTACGCTTCATTGCTGGTGCCGAGCATGATCCTATTTGAATCCTTCCTGAGCTTTTTGGGATTAGGTACGCAGGAGCCGTTAAGTAGCTGGGGCGCGCTGCTCAGTGATGGTGCCAACTCTATGGAAGTCTCACCATGGCTGCTGCTGTTCCCGGCTGGTTTCCTGGTGGTCACTTTGTTCTGTTTTAACTTTATTGGCGATGGCCTGCGTGATGCCCTCGACCCGAAAGACCGTTAAGGAGTGCAGCCATGAGCGTAATTGAAACCTCAACCGCGCCGCTCGCGCAACAACAGGCTAACGCACTGCTAAACGTAAAAGATTTGCGTGTGACGTTTGCGACCCCCGACGGCGATGTAACTGCGGTCAACGATTTAAACTTTTCTCTGCGAGCTGGAGAAACGCTGGGTATTGTCGGTGAATCCGGTTCGGGTAAATCGCAAACGGCCTTTGCCCTGATGGGCCTGTTGGCGGCAAATGGTCGTATCGGGGGCTCCGCAACGTTCAACGGGCGTGAAATTCTGAATTTACCGGAACGTGAACTGAACAAACTGCGCGCCGAGCAAATCTCGATGATTTTCCAGGACCCGATGACGTCCCTCAATCCATACATGCGGGTCGGGGAGCAGTTGATGGAAGTTCTGATGCTGCATAAAGGCATGAGCAAAGCGGAAGCTTTTGAAGAGTCAGTCAGAATGCTGGATGCGGTGAAGATGCCGGAAGCGCGTAAGCGTATGAAAATGTATCCGCATGAATTCTCCGGTGGTATGCGTCAGCGCGTAATGATCGCCATGGCACTGTTGTGCAGGCCCAAATTACTGATAGCCGATGAACCGACCACTGCGCTTGATGTAACGGTACAGGCGCAAATTATGACGCTGCTGAATGAACTGAAAAGCGAATTCAACACCGCGATTATCATGATCACCCACGATCTGGGGGTTGTTGCCGGTATTTGCGATAAAGTCCTGGTGATGTACGCCGGACGTACTATGGAATACGGCAGTGCGCGGGATGTCTTTTATAAGCCCGTTCATCCGTATTCGATTGGTTTGCTAAATGCCGTACCTCGTCTGGATGCAGAAGGGGAAGAGATGCTCACTATACCGGGTAACCCACCGAACCTGCTGCGTCTACCAAAAGGCTGTCCATTCCAGCCGCGTTGCCCGCATGCGATGGAAATCTGTAGCAGTGCTCCGCCACTGGAGGAGTTTAGTCCAGGCCGCCTGCGTGCCTGCTTTAAGCCGGTGGAGGAACTGGTATGAATGCGGTGACCGAACAACGTAAAGTGCTCCTTGAGATTGCCGACCTTAAAGTCCATTTTGATATTAAAGATGGCAAACAGTGGTTCTGGCAACCGACTAAAACCCTGAAGGCGGTTGATGGCGTAACCCTGCGACTATATGAGGGCGAAACCCTGGGCGTGGTCGGTGAATCAGGCTGCGGGAAATCGACCTTTGCCCGTGCGATTATCGGCCTGGTGAAGGCCACCGATGGAAAGGTTGCCTGGCTGGGTAAAGATTTACTGGGCATGAAACCCGATGAGTGGCGGGAAGTACGCAGCGATATCCAGATGATTTTCCAGGATCCTCTGGCATCGTTAAACCCGCGCATGACTATTGGTGAAATCATTGCTGAACCGCTGCGAACTTATCATCCGAATCTTCCTGGTCAGGAAGTCCGCGACCGTGTGAAGGCGATGATGATGAAGGTTGGACTATTGCCTAACCTGATTAACCGCTACCCACATGAGTTTTCCGGTGGCCAGTGTCAGCGTATTGGTATTGCCCGCGCGCTGATCCTCGAACCGAAGTTGATTATCTGCGATGAACCGGTTTCAGCGCTGGATGTATCAATCCAGGCCCAGGTGGTTAATCTTCTGCAACAGCTTCAGCGCGAAATGGGATTATCGTTAATCTTCATTGCTCACGACCTCGCTGTGGTTAAACATATCTCCGACCGTGTGCTGGTTATGTATCTCGGACACGCGGTGGAATTAGGGACCTATGATGAGGTGTACCATAACCCGCTGCATCCTTATACCAAAGCGCTGATGTCTGCGGTGCCAATCCCCGATCCGGATCAGGAAAGGAATAAGGTTATTCAGTTGCTGGAAGGCGAGTTACCGTCCCCGATTAATCCTCCTTCCGGTTGCGTGTTCCGTACGCGCTGCCCGATTGCTGGACCGGAATGCGCAAAAACGCGCCCGGTTCTGGAAGGAAGTTTCCGACATGCAGTTTCCTGCCTGAAAGTAGACCCGCTATAATCCTGAGGGCTGACAAAGGTCAGCCCTTTTTTTGGTGAGGTATCTGTGCCAGGTTTAGTCTCTTCTGTCCGCCGTGCGCTCTATCGCAAATTATTTGATTTAAATACCCGTTCAGGGCGTCGCTTTGAAGGTATGTGCGCACTATTTGCCTTGCTCAGCGTTATCGTTATCTTCATTGAGTCCGGAGTAGGGACGCAATACCATTTAACCTTTGAGGAATGGCGCATTTTTGTCTGGCTGGAGATCTTTATTACTCTGGTCTTCACCCTCGAATATCTTCTGCGCTTATGTTGCTGGGCCAACCCCGCTAAATATGTGTTCAGCTTCTGGGGGATAATTGACCTTGCCACCATTCTGCCGCTGTATGTGATGTGGCTATGGCCGGAAATCAGTCTGAGCTATGTTTTCGCCTGGCGAGCGATGCGTGTCCTGCGCGTTCTGCGTATTCTCAAGCTGCTGCGCTTTATGCCTTCTCTGCGGGTGTTCTGGAATGCGTTAAAAAGCGCCCGACATCAGCTGATGCTGTTCTATTCCTTTATCGCCATCCTGATGGTGGTTTTTGGCGCGATGATGTATCTGATTGAAGGGCCAAAATATGGGTTTACTACGCTGAATGCGTCGGTGTATTGGGCGATTGTTACTGTAACCACCGTCGGCTATGGCGATATCACGCCACACACACCGTTGGGGCGCATGGTGGCGTCTGTGCTTATCCTGATTGGTTACTCGGTGATTGCAATACCGACGGGATTGATTACCACGCACATGAGCAGTGCGTTCCAGCAGCGCGGGCACCAACGAAAATGTCCGCAGTGCCAGCAGGCGCAGCACGAACATAGTGCGCAATTTTGTAACCGCTGCGGAAGTAAACTACCGGGCTAAAAATGAAAAAAGCTGCGAGAGCAGCTTTTTTGTTTGATTATTCGCGCCAGAGAATATGGCAGAGCTTATGATCTTTTTCGCGACATAATAAAACGCGCGCAAAAATATCGTTAATCTCGCCGTCTTCTGTATCTGCCAGACCAATCACCACCTCGGCAAAGAAGTCAGGGTTCAGGTCAAAATCAACATGCTCCTGCCAATCTTCTGCCGGATCGAACAACTCGGCACCGCCACGCTCTTCAAACTGCAAATTGAACAGAATGATGTCGGCTGGATCCAGATTGTCCGCAGCCAGTTCGAGAAAAATGTCGTAAGCCTGCTCAAGCGTTTCGTCTTCGGTCAGGCGATTGTTCAAATCCATATCCATAATGACTACCTGTTTACTGTCTGATGGGCACGTTTTACAGCAACGGACTAAAGAAGTAAAACAGTCGCTCTGCTATCCTCTGCCAGAGTGGTCGTTTTACCCACAAACGGGCATCAAGCAGGCGTGAACGCGAAATATAATCATCCTGCACTGCCGCGAGATCGCCACCGAATCCGGCATCATCAATGACCAGCGTGATTTCAAAATTGAGCCACAGGCTGCGCATATCCAGGTTAACCGTCCCGACCAGGCTCAGCTCGCCATCGACCAGTACGCTCTTGGTGTGCAGCAAGCCACCTTCGAACTGATAAATTTTAACGCCAGCTGCCAGCAGCTCGGTGAAAAAGGCCCGGCTTGCCCAGCCAACCAGCAGGGAGTCATTTTTACGTGGAAGAATGATACTGACGTCAACCCCACGCTGCGCTGCCGTGCAGATCGCGTGCAACAGATCGTCGCTGGGGACGAAGTAGGGGGTGGTCATAATTAAATATTCACGCGCTGAATAAGCAGCGGTTAGCAGCGCCTGATGAATCAAATCTTCAGGGAAACCAGGTCCCGAGGCGATAGTGTGAATGGTGTGGCCGCTGGCCTGCTCAAACGGCATGATATTGACGTCTGGTGGCGGAGGCAAAATGCGCTTTCCGGTCTCAATTTCCCAGTCGCAGGAATAGACAATGCCCATAGCAGTGGCGACAGGACCTTCCATTCTCGCCATTAAATCAACCCATTGCCCGACACCCGCATCCTGTTTGAAGAAACGCGGGTCGACCATGTTCATGCTGCCGGTATAAGCAATGTAGTTATCTATCATGATCATTTTGCGGTGCTGACGCAGGTCCATACGGCGTAAAAATACACGCATCAGGTTCACCTTCAGCGCTTCTACAACCTCGATACCTGCGTTACGCATCATCGCCGCCCAAGGGCTGCGAAAGAACGCCACGCTGCCAGCGGAGTCCAGCATCAGGCGACAGTGAATGCCACGTCTCGCGGCAGCCATTAACGACTCGGCTACCTGATCGGCCATACCGCCAGGCTGCCATATGTAGAACACCATTTCGATGTTGTGGCGCGCCAGTTGAATATCACGGATCAGCGCCTGCATCACGTCATCTGAACTGGTGAGCAACTGCAGTTGGTTTCCCTTAACCCCGGCTATTCCCTGACGGCGCTCGCACAGTTTAAATAACGAAGAGGCGACGCTGCTGTTTTCCTGGGCAAAAATATGCTTGCAGGCCTTGAGGTCGTTCAGCCATTTGGCCGTTGACGGCCACATTGCCCGGGCGCGTTCGGCACGTCGCTTACCCAGGTGGAGTTCACCAAAGGATAGATAAGCAATGATCCCTACCAATGGCAGAATATAGATGATCAACAGCCAGGCCATTGCGGAGGGCACTGCGCGTCGTTTCATTAGAATGCGTAATGTTACGCCAGCAATGAGTACCCAGTAACCCAGAATGACCAGCCAACTCACCACGGTGTAGAAGGTTGTCATAAATTTAAAAATCCTTTTGAAAGCGTATTGTTAAGAGTTTACGCATCAGGATTAATCTGGCAAATAAAAACAAGGGAAAACCACTGGTCTGCATTCGGTCTGGCGTTATAATGGTCGTTCAGTGACTGAAAGAGTAGTAAACATGAAGCGTAGTAGAACGGAAGTGGGACGCTGGCGGATGCTGCGTCAGGCTAGCCGCCGTAAAGCACGTTGGCTTGAAGGACAATCGCGTCGTAATATGCGTATCCACACTATCAGAAAGTGCATTCTCAACCACCAGCGTAACTCGTTGTTGTTTGCGATCCACAGCATCTGATCCCAAAAGGGCACCGCTGGCGGTGCCCAATGTCTGCTTTACGTTCTGTTTTTAAAATACTTTTTTGTACGGTTTTACTGAAACCTGCGCATACACGCCCGCCGCGACATACGGATCGGCTTCCGCCCACGCCTGTGCCGCCTCCAAAGATTCAAATTCGGCAATCACCGTCGAGCCGGTAAAACCCGCCGCACCGGGATCGTTACTATCGACCGCTGGCATGGGGCCCGCCGTGAGCAAACGACCTTCGTCATGAAGGAGTTGCAGGCGAGCCAGATGAGCAGGGCGCACGGAGAGACGTTTTTCGAGAGAGTCTGCAATATCTTGAGCGTAAATAACATACAGCACGGGTAGAGCTCCTTGAACGGTAAAAGTCGTTAATAACGTTATTGGAAAGGCCTAACAACTGCAACGGAAAGATAACTGATATGTTAAGGCCATACTCTGAAAGCGGTTTTTTATCATAAAATCGCGTTTTAAATGTCAGTTACCGCCACGGGCTTATTGAATATGATTGCTATTTGCATTTAAAATCAGGGCCTGGTTTTTTTACTGAAACGATTATGACTTCAATGACCCTTGATTTACCTCGTCGCTTTCCCTGGCCAACGTTACTGTCTGTCGGCATTCATGGTGCCGTAGTGGCTGGTTTGCTGTATACCTCGGTACATCAGGTTATTGAACTGCCTGCGCCAGCGCAGCCGATCTCTGTCACGATGGTCGCGCCTGCCGACCTTGAACCGCCTCAGGCCGTTCAGCCGCCGCCGGAACCCGTTGTCGAGCCTGAACCGGAACCAGAACCGATTCCAGAGCCACCAAAAGAGGCACCGGTGGTGATTGAAAAACCGAAGCCCAAGCCTAAACCGAAGCCAAAACCGGTGAAAAAGGTGGAAGAGCAACCGAAACGCGATGTTAAACCAGCAGAACCGCGCCCGGCCTCCCCACTGGAAAATACGGCACCTACTCGCACAATGACCAATACCGCGCCGGCAACTACCAGCAAACCGGTGGTCAGTGCGCCATCAGGTCCACGCGCTTTAAGCCGTAATCAGCCTCAGTATCCGGCGCGAGCTCAGGCGCTGCGCATTGAAGGACGGGTAAAGGTCAAATTTAACGTAACGCCGGATGGTCGGGTTGAAAATGTGGAGATCCTGTCTGCGCAGCCTGCCAATATGTTTGAGCGTGAAGTGAAAAATGCGATGCGTAGATGGCGTTATGAGGCAGGTAAACCCGGTTCCGGACTCGTGGTGAATATTGTTTTCAAATTAAACGGCACAACGCAAATCGAGTAAGCATCAGGCCGTCCGGCAATCATCACTCTTGATCATTGCCGGATAGCATTACTGGCGTGTGCTATCAGGCCAACGTGGGAATTGGACGCGGTTTCCCGTCTTTATCAACGGCAACGTAGATAAACAGAGCTTCGGTGGCTTTATAGCGCTGCCCAATAGGTTCAGAAGCGACTTTCTTCACCCAAACTTCAATATTGATGCTGATTGAGGTTGTCCCGCGTTTCACACAGCGCGCGTAACAACACACTACATCACCTACGGCGACCGGCCGCAAAAAGCTCATTCCTTCAACCCGCACCGTTACCACACGACCATGTGCGATCTCTTTGGCCTGAATCGCGCCACCTATATCCATTTGTGACATCAGCCAACCGCCAAAAATATCACCATTCGCGTTGGTATCTGCAGGCATGGCCAGAGTACGTAAAACCAGTTCACCCTGGGGAGTGTTATTCGTTGTTGTCATTGTAGAACCGACTATAGAGAAAGATTACAGGCGCGATGCTACTAGAATTTGTGCGTTGAGAATAGAGGGGATGCGGCGTGCAGAGCAGATGTAAGCCAGGTTGTCAGCACAATGGAACGCGAGGGGATAAAAATTCGCCAGATCCGCAGATCTGGCGAGCATGTATTACGATTTATCTTCTTGCGGCAGATGACGGTAAATATAGACTCCACTCAGCAGCGTAAAGAATAAAGTCAGGGCGGTCAGGCCGAACACTTTGAAGTTGACCCAAATGTTCTGCGGTAGCCAAAATGCAATATAGATATTCGCCAGACCACACAGGATGAAAAAGACGGCCCAGGCTAAATTAAGTTTCGACCACACCGGCTGCGGCAGGGTCAGCTCTTTACCTAACATGCGCTGAATTAGCGGCTTTTTCATTACCCACTGGCTAACCAACAGAGCACCAGCAAACAGCCCGTAAATCACCGTTACTTTCCACTTAATGAATTCATCGTTGTGGAAAAAAATAGTCAGGCCACCAAATACGGCCACCAGGACAAAGGTGATTAACGCCATCTTCTCGACCTTGCGATAGCGAACCCAGCTGTAAATCAACACTACAGCCGTCGCGACAATCAGCGCCGAGGTCGCCGCATAGATGTCATAAAGCTTATAAAAAGCAAAAAAGACAACCAGCGGTAAAAAATCAAGAAACTGCTTCATTCTTCGATTCCGTCATCAAAAGCACCGGGTACAAGCCCGGAATGCGTTCAGGGTTTATTGGCGAATCAGCATGTACAGGCGGAACAAATAGATCAGCAACACGGCGGAGATCATATTGCTCAGCGTATTCGCCAATACCGCGCCTACATTCGGCGTAAGTACTGCAAAACTTGGCGCAAAAAGCAACAGCAGCGTTTTTGCCAGCAACCAACCGATCACTGCCGGCGCAACCAGTCGCATATTCGACCACGCCAGACGCATACTGTTGCGCATCGCGGCAAAGACACCCATTTTGTCCTGTACCAACATCACAGGGGCGAGTGCCAGCAGGATCGCCAGCAGAATACCGGGTACAACAACCAGCATAATACCGATTTGCACCAGCAGAGTAGTCAGAAAAATCAGAATAAACAGCTTCGGTAACACTGGCGCACTGGCGCCGATGGCACGTAATGCGCTGACGCGATGACCTGCTGAAATCAGCTGAATCATCAGGATGACACCCCCGGCGAGGATGGCATTACCAATCAGACCGGAAAACGTCGACGCCGCGGAAGCGCGTAGCAAAATTTGCTGTTGCTCCGGGGTCATGTTTTGCACCAGATCGAACAGCCCCACGCTGCTGGTTAACTGATCGCCTTCACTGAGTTGCGCAATTTGTGCGTCAGTGGGGGAAAAGGCATGCCCTAACACCACTGTGATAAACGCGCACAACAACGATACCAGCAAGATGGTAATGAATTGATTACGGAAAAAGTTTCCCGTGTCACGGTAAACGGATTTCGCCGTGATAGACATGCACTCTCCTTGAGTTTTGCAGGTGTTCATTTGCGGGCAATTGTACCCTGGATAACTCTACAGTGGCAGCATCGCGCGATGTATGGAAAAGCATATCTTTGTAAAGCTGCAGTAATTTTTGGCTATGACTTCAGCGTCGTGCATGAACGCTGTTTGTTATCTGCGCATCACGAGCAGATATCCATCACCCATCAGCAATGAGCTGGAGGTACTTGCACATTGAAAATATATCAAAATTGATCTGAATTAATTTAACCAGGATTTTTAATGCAAGTTCTAACTTAATCTGGATCAATAAATGTTAAATTATCAAAGTCAATGTGATCCATGTTAGATCACTTATTACTCCAATGTGGGTATATTCGTTCCGCTTTTATAACCATAACGATGGAGCGGACATGAAAAAATTAACAGTTGCAGCATTGGCTTTAACAACTCTTCTCTCTGGTAACGCATTTGCGCATGAAGCTGGAGAGTTCTTTATTCGTGCAGGTTCTGCCACCGTCAGGCCGACGGAAGGTGCAGGTGGTACGCTGGGCAGCTTAGGTGGCTTTGATGTCAGCAATAACACGCAGTTGGGTCTGACATTTACCTACATGGCAACCGACAATATCGGTGTTGAATTACTGGCAGCTACGCCGTTCCGCCATAAAATCGGCACTGCTGCAACGGGTGATATTGCCACCGTACATCATTTACCGCCGACGTTAATGGCGCAGTGGTACTTCGGTGACTCCAGCAGTAAACTGCGTCCGTACGTAGGTGTTGGGGTGAACTACACGACCTTCTTCGATGAAGGCTTTAACGATAACGGTAAAGAAACAGGGTTATCGGACCTGAGTCTGAAAGATTCCTGGGGCGCAGCAGGGCAAGTTGGTATGGACTATCTGATTAACCGTGACTGGCTGATTAACATGTCGGTGTGGTACATGGATATCGACACCACTGCAAGCTATAAAATGGGCGGTGTACAGCAGCGAGACAGCGTACGCCTTGATCCGTGGGTGTTTATGTTCTCTGCGGGTTATCGTTTTTAAGTTTTTCTGCAAACCCCCTGCAAAACTGGTCATCAAATGGCCAGTTTTTCCATTCTTTTCCACACGTGTCGTTGTCTTGAACGGCCATTATTTTGCGCCTCTGGCCTGACAAAATTTGTGTGTCGATACCTCGCTATAAGCTGTACTGCGCTAACTTTAATAGCAAGTGTGTTTATCTGGAATATCACTTTTGTTTCTCTTTTCTTATGCATTATTGTTGCGGTTCATTTATTACGCACAAAAAACCTGAAGATAGTCAGGGGATAATTTATCCAAAATGTTAACTATTGATAAAATTAAAGTAACATATCGTAAAATTTGGATATTTTATTTTTCATGGACGAGGATTTATACGTCATGATATAATGTAAGGCTAGGTTATTTACCTGTCGGCTATGTAAATGAATTTTTGAGGAGATCATTCCAGTGGGACGTAAGTGGGCAAATATTGTTGCTAAAAAAACAGCTAAAGACGGAGCAACGTCTAATGTATATGCAAAATTCGGTGTAGAAATTTATGCTGCTGCTAAACAAGGCGAACCAGACCCAGAATTAAATACATCTTTAAAATTCGTTATTGAACGTGCTAAACAAGCGCAGGTTCCAAAACACGTTATTGATAAAGCTATTGATAAAGCCAAAGGCGGCAGCGATGAAACGTTCGTGCAAGGGCGTTATGAAGGCTTTGGTCCCAGTGGCTCACTGATTATCGCTGAAACATTGACTTCAAATGTTAACCGTACGATTGCTAATGTCCGCTCAATTTTTAATAAAAAAGGCGGGAATATCGGAGCGGCTGGTTCTGTCAGCTATATGTTTGACAATACCGGAGTGATTGTATTTGAAGGGACAGATCCTGACCACATTTTTGAAATTTTGCTTAATGCTGAAGTAGATGTTCGTGATGTAACCGAAGAAGAAGGAAACATCGTTATTTATACGGAATCTACAGATCTTCACAAAGGCATTGCAGCTTTAAAAGCCGCAGGGATTACTGAATTCACTACCACAGAATTAGAGATGATTGCTCAATCAGAAATTGAACTTTCACCAGAAGATTTAGAAGTCTTTGCAGGGCTTGTTGATGCCCTTGAAGATGACGATGATGTTCAAAAAGTATATCATAACGTTGCAAATCTCTAATGATAGATTAAAAGAATCTGTCATTATGGCAGATTTTTTTAACTCATAGGGTTGTTATGAAGAAGAATGTCTGGCCAGATATGTTTATTCTAAAAAATAGATAAAAACCACTATCTTAAAAAAGAAAATGTAATAATTAAAATCTCTGGCCTTAACTTCTTAGGTACGCGATAAACGTTATACGTCCAATACGCCCCGCGATATCCTGAATCCACTCAGCGCTGCTATGAACAATTGAGATGTTAACTCCATCATTCCAGGTCATCCTGATGCAAGCACAACGTGAGTTCCTCGCTTATCGCTGTCCCGACAGTATGAGTGAAGCTTTTCATCAGACTTTTCATCAGATAGTCTGGTCCGCTTCACGCTCAGAGTCGTCCAGCGATTGACAGTCTCAGGCAGTATGGAAACAATGAGTACAAGTACACTGTTATTACAAACTCGGATATTTTCCATCGTCATCAACTAAAAAGATCTGAGATAGATACCAGGTATCATTTTCTTTGGACAATTGATATTCATAAATAGGTGAATAATACTGCCTTGATAATTTGGTCGTTACGACCGCTATTTTTTCAGTAATCTGAACCGATATGATCTTCTCTTGCTCAGGGTCATGACTAGACTCAGAACCAAAAGCTATAGGCTCGCCCTGAAAACCAGGTTTTGTATATTTTTTCAAAAGCTCATTCCAACCCTTCTGGGCCTGGAGCATAACTTCTTGCTTTCCATCGTTCTGATTTCTTAGGAATGACTGGTCATTCCAATATTTATAATCCCTCTGGAAAGCGGTGACTACCTGTTCCGGAGTATTTGCCAGTATGTCCTCAGCGCTTAAAAATCCAACGCTTAACACAACTAATTTAATCAACAGATGTCTCAACAAGTTCACCCATATTTGGTATGCTTTAAAGCAGTGTCTCGCAAGGGACTTTTTGAAGTCAACTTAATTAATAGCTGCACAACCAGGATGATTGAACTGTATAGATTCCGAGCATGCCTGACAGTAGTTAGCAACCAGGAAACATTCCCCTCGTTCTTCATTTAAACATTCTGGGGAAAACATCGAGCCTTTCTCCCCTTTGATGTAGTGCTACTCTTTAAGCAAACCAACTTTGAGGGTATTGCTGATGATGTTGACCCGCCATCTGCTACAGCAAAAAATCACACTTCTGGAACCGTTCTCCGAAGATCAAACGGCAGCGTTTGCCGTGAGTGCTGCACGTGAGTTATTACTTTACATGGATAAAATTGAGGTGCTGGAGAAAATTATTGCGACTCCAGTTACACTACCTTATTGCAGCGCAAGTCCGGTTTGCGAGATTGAGGCGGGCTATGCCGCAGGCGTAAACGACTGCCGCGAGGCCATCCGGCGGGCAGGATATCCTATCGAAGGTGATGATTAGTTTGCATTTATGTTAACAAATATGTGATTTTATTGTATAAATATGTAATCTAAGCGCGCGACTGCGGGCTACATCAACTTACCTGCTTCGGAGTGGCAAACATTCTCTATCAACGTACAACGCTGTTATGCAACAACATAAACGGGTAACCGATTTGGCAATACTGTTAACTATCAGGGTGGACTCGTGAAGATTGTGCAGGATAAGCTCAGAAACAGGCAGGCACTGCTGGTATCAGGGCTCATTACGTTGATATTTACTTCGTTGTTTCTGTTTATTATTTATGAACAGCGAATGGCCGCTGCCAGCGAAGGTGTCAACCGCCTGCAAGCGCGCATGATGGACATTTTTAACGATAACGAGCTGATCGCCGATGCGATTGGTGAGCGCTATCACCATATCAAAACGGGGGAACAATGCGGCGATATTTCACAATTTGTTCTCCGGGATGAGGATGAGTGGGGAATTAACGCCGACCCAAAGCGCCTGCATTCGGCGACGGGGACAATAATTTCCCAGCAAACCAGCCACAACGCGCTGTGTATGTTTACGGCAGCGGAGTTCATTCGCAGTATGGTCAATGAGCTAAACCCGGGCAGCTTCGATGCACATCGTTATATCATTGCCAAAAATTCAGATTATTTTTACTGGTTTATGGCTTCCGATTCACGCAATTTCAGTTTTTCAAATTCTGAAATGGCGCGGGATATCACTCAATTTTTCTACCCGCCCGTCGATTTCTATACCCGATTGCTGCAAAAAAACGTCAAAAACAAAGCCCTCAGTTCAACGAATTTCTATACCGATAAAATTACCGGTGAAAAAGCTTACAGCGTGGTGAGTTATATCTACGATCTGTCTGGCAAAGAGATATCAGACCAAATCGTAGCCTATCTGGTCTATGACCATTCAAAGCCCGAATTGCAGGAAGCGTTAGCGCAGGCATTTGACTATCAAGTTCCACCAGAGCTGAATGTGGAGTTGGTGAATTTGACCAACAATGAGAGTCTCTGTTTATCCGGTAAATGTCCCAGTCAATCCCGCTTTATGGTGCGCAATTTTTCGGAGAAATATGCGCTGCACTATTCGCTATCATTAGGTCGATTTATGGTACGCGACACACATGCCGGGATCGTGATTCTGCTGGCGCCGTTCTTTTTCATCATGATCAGTTTCTCACTCAAATCATGGCTGAATGAAAGCGACCTCAAGGTTTATATCGATACTCTGACCGGCTGTTTTAACCGCCGAATACTCGACATTATCAAGCGTCGGGATTTATCACACTGTTCGGTGGTGCTACTGGACTGCAATAAATTCAAGGCCGTCAATGATACCTGGGGCCACGCGGCAGGCGATCGCGCGCTGCAAATTATCGCCAACAGGATGCTGTCAAACACCCGCACCAGCCACGATATTGTGATTCGTACCGGCGGGGATGAATTTATGATCCTGCTGTTTCGATCACAGGCAACTGACGCTATAGCAATCGCGCAACGTATTAGCGGGCAGGTGACCAGTCATGTGTTCGTTGTGGACGGCCATACCGTGCCATTGTCAGTATCGTGGGGAATTGCAGAGGTGAACGATGAACTGGATGTGGCCATTCAGAATGCGGATAGCGCTATGTATAGAATGAAGCACACGAAAGAAGGGTGAAACCGCCAGCTGTCACTGGCGGTTGATTTAACTTACTGCTGGGTGGCGGTTTTCATCGCGCTGACAAACGCTTTCAGCTCAGCCAGCATCTGATCCGGTGCCGCAACATTTTTCTCAATGATCTTCACAATTGCCGAGCCGGAAATTGCGCCGGCAGCACCGGCTTCAATAGCACCAGCGACCTGTTCAGGCGCAGAAATACCAAAGCCCTGTAAAGAAGGCGGAGCATCATATTGTTTCAGCTTTTCAACCAGATGATACAGCGGTAATGCCGCACGATTTTCTGCACCGGTCACACCTGCACGTGAAAGCAGATAAGTGTAGCCACGGCCATAAGAGGCAATCTGGCGTAGCAGTTCTTCATCAGCGTTCGGAGGGCAGATGAAAATTGGTGCAATATTGTGGCGGAGCGCTGCAGTTCTGAACGGAGCTGACTCCTCAACAGGCACATCGGCCACTAACACAGAATCCACACCCACTTTTTCGCACTGGGCGTAAAACTCGTCAATGCCCTTGCTGAAGACCAGGTTGGCATACATCAGCAACCCAATGGGAATCGTCGGATGCTTCTGGCGAATCAGCGCCAGCATTTCAAAGCATTGCGACGGTGTAACGCCGGCGGCAAACGCTCGCAGGGTGGCTTCCTGTATGGTCGGACCGTCTGCCAGCGGATCGGAGAACGGAATGCCGAGCTCAAGCGCGTCGGCACCGGCTTCAATCAGCGTATCAATGATTTTCAGTGACTGCTCAACAGACGGATCGCCCAGGGTTACGAAGGGGACAAAAGCGCCTTCTTTGCGGTCCTTCAGCTGTGCAAACAGGTTTTCGTAACGTTCCATCAGATTTCCCCTCGCGCTTTCAGAATATCGTGTACGGTGAAAATGTCTTTGTCGCCGCGACCGGAGAGATTAACCACCAGTAACTGCTCTTTTTCCGGATTTTCACGCATCATTTTCAACGCGTGCGCCAGGGCATGGGAGGACTCCAGTGCCGGAATAATTCCTTCATGCAGACACAGCGTTTTGAAGGCTTCCAGTGCTTCATCATCGGTGATTGAAACATAATCTGCGCGGCCAATGCTGTTCAGGTATGCGTGCTGTGGCCCAACCGATGGGAAGTCCAGCCCTGCAGAAATAGAGTAAGATTCTTCGATCTGTCCTTCTTCGGTCTGCATCATCGGGGACTTCATGCCGAAGTAAATCCCGACACGACCATGTTTCAACGGCGCGCCGTGTTCTCCAGACTCAATCCCGTGACCGCCTGGCTCTACGCCAATCAGACCGACGCTGGTTTCATTGATAAAGTCGGCGAACATACCGATGGCATTAGAACCGCCGCCTACGCAGGCGATAACGGCGTCCGGCAGACGACCTTCTTTTTCCAGAATCTGCGCCTTGGTTTCTTCACCGATCATGCGCTGGAATTCACGCACAATGGTCGGGAAGGGGTGCGGGCCAGCCGCCGTACCGAGCATGTAGTGCGCGGTATCGTAGCTGCCAGACCAGTCGCGCAGCGCTTCGTTACAGGCATCTTTCAGGGTGGCGGAACCGCTGTGAACGGGGATGACTTCAGCACCCATCAGACGCATACGGAAAACGTTAGGCGACTGGCGTTCAACGTCTTTCGCACCCATATAAATACGGCATTTCAGACCCAGCAATGCGCTGGCGAGAGCAGATGCAACACCGTGCTGACCCGCGCCGGTTTCGGCGATAATTTCCGTTTTACCCATGCGCTTCGCCAGCAACGCCTGACCCAGCACCTGGTTGGTTTTGTGCGCGCCGCCGTGCAGTAAATCTTCACGCTTGAGATACAGCGTTGTGTTGGTGCCTTGAGTAATGTTCTGGCACTTGGTCAGTGCGGTTGGGCGACCCGCATAGTTTTTCAGCAGGTCTGTAAACTGGGCCTGAAATTCAGGATCTTTTTGCGCGCTGACAAAAGCTTCTTCCAGCTGGCGCAGGGCAGGCATCAGAATCTGTGGCACATACATACCGCCAAATTCGCCAAAGTACGGATTGAGTAATGTTGTCATGTCCTTTTCCTTAATATGCGCGCAGCGTCTGAAAGACCGAAGCCAGAAGACGTGCATCTTTGATGCCCGGCTGTGACTCTACGCCAGAATTGAAATCGAGACCGGCACAGCCGGTTTTTGCTGCGTCAACGCAGTTATCTGCACCAAGTCCGCCTGCCAGTAAAACGTTATCCAGCGATTGTCCGCCTAAAAGTGACCAGTCGAAGCGTTGACCGCTGCCGCCCTGGCCGTTGTCGAAGACGTATTTATCGACATGCTGATAATCACGGGCTGGCAACGTCTCGCTGACGCTGAGCGCCTTCCAGATTTGTACCTGTGCGGGCAGCACCTCGCGCAGGGCGTCAACATAGACCTGGTCTTCGTTACCGTGCAGTTGCACTGCAGCTAGTCCCAGCTCCGCCGCTGTTGCGCTCACGTCGGTAATATCTGAGTTGCGAAACACCCCGACGTATTGCAGCGGCGCGCCGGTCATGACCTCTCGCGCTTGTTCAACGTTGACCGCGCGCGGTGATGTGGGGACAAAAATCACGCCGCCGTAAATGGCACCCGCTTCGTATGCCGCATTTGCATCCTGAGCCCGGGTTAAACCGCAGACTTTATTCTCGCCGAGCAGTACGCGACGCACGGCGGCGTGCAAATCATCATGCGACATCAGCGCGGAGCCAATCAGAAAACCGTTGGCGAAGTGGCTGAGCTCGCGCACCTGACCATAGGTGTTGATCCCGGACTCGCTGATGACGGTAACACCGTGACCCAGTCGCGGCGCCAGTTGACGGGTACGATTCAGATCAATCGACAGGTCGCGTAAATCACGGTTGTTGATACCAACGACTTTGGCGCCCAGTGCGATAGCACGCTCCAGCTCTTCTTCGTTGCTGACTTCGGTCAGTACGCCCATTTTCAGACTGTGGGCGACGGCGGCGAGTTGACGATATTGCTCATCATCGAGCACCGACAGCATCAATAAACAGGCGTCCGCCTGGTAGAAACGCGCCAGGTAAATCTGGTAAGGATCGATAATAAAGTCCTTGCACAGAATCGGCTGCGGTGCGATACGGCTGACGATGGGCAGGAAATCAAAGCTCCCCTGGAAATACTTCTCATCGGTCAGTACAGAGATCGCGGAAGCATAATGTTTATAGACGCCAGCAATTTGTGCCGGGTCGAAGTCATCACGGATCACGCCTTTTGATGGAGATGCCTTTTTGCACTCCAGAATAAAGGCGGTGCGCGCACCTTGCAGCGCATCGTAGAAATCACGTGAGCCAGGCTGAACATCATTTTGAAAGCTGGCCAGCGGTTGTTGCTGTTTGCGGGCTTCTACCCAAATCGCCTTGTCTGCGACAATTTTCGCTAAAACGGTTTGCATCATTTACCCTCTTGCTGCCAGTGCAGTGACGCGGTCATAGGCCGCACCGCTACGCAGTACATTAATCACGGTTTGCGCATTGGCTTTTAAATCTTCTTCACCGTGCAGGCGCATTAACATGGCGACATTTGCGGCAACAGCAGCCTCATGAGCGGCTTCACCTTTACCTTGTAACAAGCGACTAAGAATGTCACGGTTTTCTTCCGGCGTGCCGCCAGCCAGCTGTTCCTGGTGGTAAGGCGTCAGACCAAAGTCTTCTGCCGTCAGTTGATAACTCTTGATTTCCCCATCGTGCAGCTCTGCCACAATGGTCGGCGCATGCAGCGAAACTTCGTCCATGCCACCACTGTGCACCACGGCTGCTCGTTGATATCCCAGCACGCGCAGCGTCTCGGCAATGGGTAGCACCAGTTCCGGGCTGTAAACGCCGATCAGCGCCAGCGGCGGATGCGCCGGGTTAATCAACGGGCCGAGCACGTTAAACAGCGTGCGGGTTTTCAACTGCTGGCGTACTGGCATGGCATGGCGAAAACCGGTGTGATATTTCGGCGCAAACAGGAAGCACACCCCGAGGTCGTCTAGCGCCTGACGGGATTTATCAGCGTTCATATCCAGATTGATGCCAAATGCCGCTAACAGATCCGAAGAGCCAGACTTGCTGGAGACGCTGCGGTTGCCGTGTTTGGCAACTTTCAGTCCGCAAGCCGCCGCAACAAAGGCGCTGGCGGTAGAAATATTGATACTGTTGCTGCCGTCACCGCCGGTACCGACAATATCGGCAAACAGATAATCAGGGCGCGGGAACGGGGCTGCGTTTTCCAGCAGCGCGGTTGCCGCACCGGCAATTTCATTCGGGTGTTCGCCACGAATTTTCATGCTTACCAGCGCCGCAGCCAGTTGTTCCGGTTTCAGTTCACCGCGTACCACGGCAGAGAACAGCAGGTGGCTTTCCTGCAGGGACAGCGTTTGGGCCTGATACAGTTTCTCCAGAATGGGTTGCAGCGTATTGGTTTGTTCAAGCTTCTGTTGCGCCCAGGCCAGCGTTTGTTCCAGCAATCGCGCGCCCTGGGTGGTCAGAATTGACTCCGGATGGAACTGGAAGCCGCAGACGCGATCGGTATCGTGACGTACCGCCATCACCATGCCGTTAAAGTGGGCGTTAATGGTCAATCCAGCAGGTACGTTGCTGCCAACCAGTGAATGATAGCGTGCCACCGGCAGCGGATTCGCCAGACCAGCAAACATCGCCTGACCGTCGTGTTCAATGCTGGACGCTTTGCCGTGCAGGATTTCTCCAGCCTGGCCCACATATCCGCCATAGGCCTCAACAATGGCCTGGTGCCCCAGACAAATACCGATGATCGGCAGCTTGCCGCGCAGGCGGGTTAACAGCTCCGGCATGCAACCTGCTTCGCTTGGCGCACCTGGGCCTGGAGAGAGCATCAGCACCGGATTTTTCATCGTTGCTAAGCGGTCAATCAACGTCTGGGCCGGAATATGGTTGCGGTAAATCACCACGTTGTGACCATTAGTACGCAGCTGATCCGCCAGGTTATAGGTAAAAGAGTCGATATTATCGAGCAGCAGAATGTCAGCCATTAGAAGGTCTCCAGTGCGTGGTGCGCGGTGGCGATAGCACGCAGAACCGCGCGCGCTTTATTACGGGTTTCATCGGCTTCAGACTGCGGTACAGAATCCAGAACAATCCCGGCACCGGCTTGTACGGTGGCAATACCGTCTTCCACGAGGGCGGAGCGAATGACAATACAGGTATCCAGATCGCCATGCGCCGTGAAGTAACCAACCGCACCGCCGTAGCTGCCACGGCGACGACCCTCTGCCTCGGCGATAAGCTGCATGGCGCGAACTTTTGGCGCTCCGCTTAACGTGCCCATATTCATACAGGCGCGGTAAGCGTGCAGCACATCCAGATCGCTACGCAATTCGCCGACCACGCGCGAAACCAGGTGCATAACGAAGGAGTAACGATCGACCTTGGTGAGGTCAGCAACATAGCGGCTGCCAGGCGTACAGATGCGCGCCAGGTCGTTACGCGCAAGGTCAACCAGCATCAGGTGCTCAGAAAGCTCTTTATGGTCGGTACGCATCTCCAGCTCGATACGGCTGTCGAGGTCGCGATCAAGCGAACCGTCCGCACGACGACCGCGCGGGCGAGTACCGGCAATCGGGTAGATCTCAATCTGGCGGCTGGTGGCATCGTATTTCAACGAGCTTTCCGGGGAGGCGCCAAACAGCGTGAAATCGTTGTCCTGCATGAAAAACATGTATGGGCTGGGGTTACTTTTCTTCAGCACATAGTAGGCCGCCAGCGGAGATGGGCAGGGCAGCGAGAAACGGCGGGATGGCACCACCTGGAAAATTTCGCCCGCGCGAATCGCCTTTTGCATGCCACGTACTACGGCGCCAAACTCTTCATCACTCTGATTGCACTCGCAGCGCATCTGTGGGACTTCAGTGACCGGCAATGGCGGCGCAGGCTCGGTAAGCTGCTGGCTCAACTGCGCCAGACGAGCGTTAATACGCTGTTTTTCAGCATCATTAGGGGAAAAAATACTGGCTTGAATACGGGTGCTTTTTTTCTGGTGGTCGATAACCATCAGCGTTTCTGCCAGATAGAAGCAGTAGTCAGGGCAACGGTTGCCCGCTTCAAGCTGAGGTAAATCTTCAAAACCGGCAACCAGGTCGTAGGAAAAAAGACCGCCGAAGAACATCGCTTCACGTTCTTGCGCTGGAACATTCACCAGCTCCTGCAGTAAGCGAAAAGCGTCAAATACGGAAAGAGAACATAAGCGGGCGTCTTCATCCAGCAGCGGGCTGACGGCGGGGAATCGCAGATGACGACCATTCGGCTGTTGTTCGTTCTCAACGCCAGCGGGCAGGGCAGCATCCAGCAGGGGCAGCAGCGATGCGCCGTTTGCGGACAACGCCTGAATAGTGACAGTGTCACCTAGAGCGGTAATGCGTAATGCGCTGTCGACCAGCAGCAGGCTCTTCAGATCGTCTTTGCTGTCGATATCTGCAGATTCCAGCAGCAGTGTTGCTGGACGTGCGCCACACACCTGATGAAACAGCGCCGTCGGATTCTCACGGTAGGCGGCATCGCAGGCAAGCAGTTCGAGTGTCGGTTTTTGAGTTTGCATCGTTATTCTCATTAATTTTGTTCAAAAAAAAGCCCGCTCATTTGGCGGGCCGGGTATCTGGTTGCATATTGCAGACGTAAGACACTGCCCGAAATCAGGAAGTGCGCCACCAACCGTGCAGAACAAATGTTGCTTTCATCTCAGATACCTTCTTCATGTGAACTTGCGTACTAGTTAACTAGTTCAATAGAATAAAGTCAACACCTGATTTCAGTATATTTGTCGAAACCGCTATGATGGGCGTGATACGACATTTATTGAAACGGGAGCCGCCTTGAGCGACACGAATTACGCAGTGATTTATGACCTGCACAGTCATACTACAGCCTCCGATGGGCGGTTAACGCCAGAAGCCTTAGTACACCGTGCGGTAGAGATGCGAGTCGGTACACTGGCGATCACCGATCATGACACCACGGCCGGCATTGCGGCGGCAAGAGAAGAAATTTCACGTTCAGGTTTAGCCTTAAATTTAATCCCTGGCGTCGAGATATCAACGGTCTGGGAAAACCATGAGATCCATATAGTGGGTCTGAACATTGATATCGCCCATCCCAGGATGTGTGAGTTTCTGGCGCAACAAACGGAACGTCGTCAGCAGCGTGCGCGCCTGATTGCCGAACGACTCGACAAAGCGCATATCCCCGGCGCGTGGGATGGGGCGTTACGCCTGGCTGATGGCGGGGCGGTTACGCGGGGCCATTTTGCGCGTTTCCTGATGGAATGCGGAAAAGCCACAACCATGGCGGATGTCTTTAAAAAATATCTTGCCCGTGGGAAAACCGGTTACGTTCCGCCACAGTGGTGTACAATAGAACAAGCTATTGATGTCATTCATCATTCTGGCGGTAAGGCTGTTCTGGCTCATCCTGGGCGGTACGATCTTAGCGCTAAGTGGCTGAAAAGACTGGTTGCGCATTTTGCTGAACATCGCGGCGACGCGATGGAAGTAGCACAGTGCCAGCAGTCTCCCAATGAACGCACCCATCTGGCGACGCTTGCGCGTTCGCATCAACTGTGGGCATCGCAAGGGTCTGATTTTCATCTACCCTGCCCATGGATTGAGTTGGGTCGTAAACTTTGGTTGCCCGCAGGCGTAGAAGGCGTCTGGCAACTTTGGGAGCAGCCCGAGATCACAGAGAGGAAAGTATGAGCCAGTTTTTTTATATTCATCCCGAAAACCCGCAGCAGCGACTGATCAATCAGGCCGTTGAAATCGTGCGTAAAGGTGGGGTGATCGTCTATCCAACCGATTCCGGCTATGCGTTGGGCTGCAAAATTGAAGATAAAGGCGCCATGGAGCGCATTTGCCGCATTCGTCACCTGCCGGACGGGCACAACTTTACGCTGATGTGTCGTGACTTGTCTGAACTGTCGACCTATTCGTTTGTCGACAACGTGGCCTTTCGTTTAATTAAAAACAACACGCCGGGTAACTACACCTTCATCCTGAAAGGAACGAAAGAAGTTCCGCGCCGTTTGTTGCAGGAAAAACGTAAGACCATCGGCCTGCGTGTGCCATCGAATCCGATTGCGCTGGCGCTGCTGGAAGCACTGGGTGAGCCGATGCTCTCTACATCGCTGATGCTGCCGGGCAGTGAATTTACTGAGTCAGACCCGGAAGAGATTAAAGACCGTCTGGAAAAACTGGTGGATTTGATTATCCACGGTGGCTATCTCGGTCAGCAGCCGACCACGGTCATCGATTTAACCGACGATTCCCCGGTGGTGTTACGTGAAGGCGTCGGCGACGTTAAACCTTTCTTATAAGGGCGCGAACCGCTATACTACGCGGCCTTAAAATGGCGCTGACTGGCGCCGTTGATTCTCCTGTTCGACGCCTGTGAAGGCGCACAAGATAAATATTAAATCATTTATAATCAATGGTTTACTGTTTTTCGGTTAATGGTTGTTACTAACTTGTGTGACAGCCATTAGCCACATCGCGACTCTCATCATGTATGTACACCTTTCCCGGCTGTTAATGTCTTCCTTGGTATAGTCCCGTATTCGGTATTACCACCAACGGGCTTATTGGCTACTATTCCCTTAATTTAGGTATGGTATCATGTAGAGAAAATCTTAAAAGAAGGGTGGTTTATGGGCTGGTCTTCGTTGGTTAGGATAACCATTGGTACATTTCTATTGGCTGGGTTGTCATTCTCTGCACACGCTAAGAACTGCAAGAAAGGTATTCCATGCGGTAATTCGTGCATTGCGGTTGGAAAAACGTGCCGGATTGGGTCAGGCACATCAACTACGTATAAAAATTATTCATACTCTTACCCGTCAACTTCTCTTCATAGTTCAATCCCTAAATCCTCTCCCCCTTCCTCATCAGCTAAGGTTGACGGAAAAAATACGTCTTCAACTGCTAAAACGTATCTCTGTCAGTATGCTATTGCAGCGATACAGAATGGAAGAATCGATGCTTTACGTGTGTTGGGTAGTGCCGAGGTAACATTGTATGTCGATAGCTTCAAAGCTAACCGTTTAAACGGTACATACTTGCTCTCGCCAAAGCTGAAAACTAACGGTAAGTTGATGATGGCAGATGATAAAAGCAAAGTGTACGCCTATGATCCGTCGCTGGGAAACTTTGCAATTAGTGACCGCATCGCAAGAAGCACTGAGCAATGGGATCATTGTAAACTGGTTCACAATTAATAAACTCAATTCGTGGGGATGTAATGAAAAAACTACTAATTGAATCGCCACGGATAATCTAGACACTTCCGAGCCGTTGATAATACTGGTATTATAAAGGTATACCCTTCTGTTTTTTTTACACTTTTATCGTCTGATATTTTATTTTAGTAGTGGTCAAATCAGATTTTTTATCCTAATGTGGATTAAGAACAATCTGATGAGTGGTATGGCAATGGACGATGAAGAGAAGAGATTGTGGCAAAACTTTCGGGATGCGTTACGACGTTTACTGGAACACCCAGATCTAACCCCCTCCCAACGGAATTATATTCTTAAAAGCCTGAAAGGATTCACATCAGAAGACAGTGTGATTGATCTACATAGCCGACGCATCCAGAAAAAAGAGTAGTGAGTGTAAACATCACCACATCCATAGACTGATCTGCCAGGCAGGTTTCCTCCTCCCGTAAAAGTCGCCCCCGATCCCTGGCAAATATCAGCGGGTTGTTTCATGGCCCGGCCCTTCTGGTATCAACAATCGAACGTTTTATGACACCAGTAAACCCTACCCTAAATTGGTGTCATTAAATTAGATCATTGACATTATGATACCATTAGTTGATTATGATACCGTTTTTGATACCAGCCAGGGGAGAGATTATGGGCCGTACATTTGCATATTGCCGTGTGTCCACCAGCGAACAGTCAACAGAAAACCAGATTATGGCGATTCGTCAGGCTGGGTATGCGGTGAAAGATAGCAGGGTAGTATCAGAAACCGTGTCAGGAGGAGTGCAGGCAATGCAGCGTAAAGCCTTTTCCAATATGGTGACTCATAAACTGGAGGCTGGGGATCAGCTTGTAGTATTGAAACTGGACCGCCTGGGAAGGGACAACATCGACGTGCAGCAAACCATTACGATGCTGGTGGATAAAGGGATTGATGTTGTTTCACTGGATCTGCCTGTGCGTAACCTTTCCAGCGCGGAAGGGAAGTTGATGCTGCAAATGTTTTCTGCGTTTGCAGAGTTCGAAAAATCCCGCATCATTGAACGCACAAAAGAGGGATTAGTAAGAGCCAGGAAGGAAGGGAAGAAGTTAGGTCGTCCGGTTGCGGCAGATACCTTTCAGCGTGTACAGGAAGCCAGAACTAAGGGACTGAGTCAGTCTAAAGCAGCACTTGCACTGAATTTAAGCCTACCTACAATCAAACGAAACTGGAACATCAAAGAGGCATAAGATTTAACCTGCCTTCACTCAGATTCAGATACTTCCCTGCCAGTGTGTGAGGCTTAATTATGGCTATTTTCGGGTCAATTAATCCGAAATATTCCGGCGGCAGTAAATCCAGCAGAGCCGCACAACAGCTTAAAATCATCTGGAAAAGATGACAATGAGGTGCTATTTTTAAAAGTTAAGCTGTAGTGCATCAGAGAACGCATTGTTAAACGCAATGAGCGCTATCGTGAGCGCTTTTTGTAGCATGGGTAATGCGAAGGTACTGCTATGCTCTTTAAATGGCTCAGGAGGCGTTACACGAAGGATTTAGCGATTTCATTTTTTCACCCCTCAATTTTGATGTTGAGTGGACCCGATCCCCATTTCCGGTCTGATACTTTCCACGCTCTTTCGCCAGATACGATACCCACTGGAAGGGACCTTTTAGCGTTTCCGGCCTATTTCTTTCGATAACGTAATGATTCGAATATCTTTCCGTTGCTTTTGGCAGCTCCACCAGCGCTGCTTTACCACCCGTCAGGCCCATCCAGATTTCAACAATACTTCCGGCAATGCCGCTTGTGGGTGTCCCAAGGCGTTTGACCTGTCGATGCGGAAGGGCAATCCAGCAATGATAATGCACCTGTTTTGCTTTCTCTTTCTCCCGTACCCAGCCATAAGCAAAGTTGAGGATCGGTTCTGCTAATCCCTCAGGTCTGTTTAATTTAGACTTCAGGCGTTCACGTAGTTTTTTAAACAGATCGCTTACCCACTTGTTGCCTGTGTCTATTGGGGTACTCTCAGGTAAGCGTAAATCGAAGCGAGAGAAGTAAACCCGGCTGTAGATGGACAGTATTGCATCAAGCTGTTCTGCTATAGGGGTAAGGATATCAAGGCGAACACCAGATTGGTCGGTGGTGTTGATCGGGTAGGAGTAACCATGACGAATGAAAACATCACCATCGATTACCCTGTAACGCCCGTGTGTATGAACTTTGGTTGTGTAAGGCGTAGCCTGTGTGAGCATTGACTGAATAGATCCTTCTTCTGACACAACACCCCCATAAGTTATTTATATAAACAACCCCTCGCGTACACGCACACACGTATAAGTTATTACCATCTGACCACCGTAAAACGGAGCGGTTACGGATAACACAAACCCCATCAGATAAAGGCTGACGGTAAAAAGATGTATGAAATTTTTTTGAAGAAAGTTTACATGATGTATATAATCCCAAGATAACAATAGCGCACAAGTCGTGGCAGTGCAAAGATTATTTTTAATCTGCGGTATTTTTCGGGTTTGCTTCTGCCATTTTGCCGTTTTTGCGATAACCCAACAAGGTACTTCCCAGTTGATAAGTGCTTTGCTTTGGATCAGTGGGCAGCGCTGACATTCTGGTTACATACAGGCATAAATTGATGCGTTCTGGCGCAGTCTGAAATCAGCGACAGATATCAATTTTACTGTCGTACAAACAGACAGCTACTATTGCTGAAAATCGACGATACATAATAAATCCTTCAGCGGCGGGCGATGGGTATACAACGCTGTTACCCCTAGGCTTTTGTTTCTGGAATGTCCGACAACGAATTGCATAAGTGGTATTGGTTGTTTTGCAGCAATGCAATTCGTCATAAAAGTATGCCGTAAACTGTGAATACGGCGTTTTAACCCATAGTCATCGTAATCCGGAATGCTGAGTTCCTTCATCAGATTGGCCCACACTTCAGTTGTTGTTGTGTAATTTGGTAGTCCATTGAAAACAAAATCGTTATCATTCAAACCGTTGATCAAAGTAAGTAATCCGTTTTCTAGCTTTTTGTGTAATGGAATTTGACGTTGGGCGTGATCCGTTTTTCCTTCTTCAATGAAAATATACCAACGCCCTGTTTCATCATCTTTGCGAATGTCTTGTTTCTTTATTGATGCAAGTTCGCCACGACGTGCACCTGTGTACATTAGTGCGAGAAAATACCACTTACGCCAATCAGTATCAGAAAGTGAAAACAGCTTTGTCTTTAGTTTTACAAGTTCGGCTGCATTATAATGACCCCTTCGATTTGGGCTTACCTGGTAAGAAATCCCGTCTGTAGGGGATTTCTCTAGGAAATCTTTAGTTTCCACTAGATATTTTCTGAATAATGAGCGCCAGATTTTTAGGTGTTTTTCGACATGTTGGCTACTAAGTAGCTCTTCTTCAGGAACGTCGTACGCAATACATTCTTTGAGGGTCAACCGTTTGTAGGGTAATTTGGTGCGGTTGGGGAGATTTTCTGTAATTTTAAGTGCCTCACGTATATCCTGCTTTGTCACTGAATCAATAGATTTATTTCCGACGACATAGTACAGAACATCGTAGAAACGCTGGTTTTCATTAGCGACACTTATGCGCCACTTTTGTCCTTTTTCTTTCACGTAGAGCATCCAAGCTTGAGAAAGGGAAATAGTTTCTTTTTTTTGTTCATTTTTTGCAGTTGCTGCAATAGGTTGAATGGAAGTTGTGGTTGATTTCGCTGTGTGTTCACGCGTTTTTAACTGCGATTGCAGGGTTTCTAATATCTGACGATATTGAGTAAGATCTCCAGAGTAGAATGCACTGTATGCTTGATAAACAATAGCACGGTTCATGTCTATTTCCCCTGCTACTTCTTTAGCCCAAGGTATGGCATCTCTGGAAAATTCTAGTTTACTGGTGCTGAGACCACCTTTTTTTTGTTCCAACATATCAAGGGATTGCAATCCCATGAGTACTTCTTTAGCCCCTATGTCATCGCCACTATATAAACGCTCCAAACACAAATCGGCATACTTTTGTGCTGATTCGACAGTAGCTGAAGGGGATAAAGGTGAATCTGGGAAGATTCTTTTATGATAGTGCCCTAGCTGTGGTAATCGTTTGACTTCTGTAATATCCATTTGAAGGGTGTGCAGCAGATAGTTATCAAAATCCAGCTTTGTAGCAGTACGGTAACCCTGCATTCTTCGTCTGAATTCATCAAGACTCATCGTCCCGTTTTGTACTAGAGGGATAAAAGGTCGTATCTGGTTCATGATCACTTCAGCCTGTTTACGGCTATCAGTGCCTAGACTAAGACGAACAAAACTAGTTGAATCATTTAATCTAAAATTCGTGTAGTATGTCCGGCCTCGAAGCATTGTGTGTGACAGCTTGTGTGACATATTGTTTGCCATGTTGTGTTCCATAAAATAGTTACATATCAATAAGTTGATGTAAAATCATTGTTAACTTGTTGTTTTTGAAAGTATACCAGACGCCTGTGAAGGCGACATCTAAAGGAAGCTCTATGAGCGAAAAGTTACAAAAAGTGCTGGCGCGCGCTGGCCACGGTTCTCGCCGTGAAATCGAATCTATTATTGCCGCGGGTCGCGTGAGCGTTGATGGCAAAATTGCCACGCTCGGCGATCGCGTTGAAGTCACTCCGGGTCTGAAAATCCGTATCGACGGTCATCTGATTTCGGTTAAAGAGTCTGCGGAGCAAATCTGCCGCGTTCTGGCCTATTACAAGCCAGAAGGTGAACTGTGTACCCGTAACGACCCGGAAGGTCGTCCGACCGTGTTCGATCGTTTACCAAAACTGCGTGATGCGCGCTGGATTGCCGTAGGGCGTCTGGACGTGAATACCTGCGGTTTACTGCTGTTTACCACCGATGGTGAACTGGCTAACCGTCTGATGCACCCAAGCCGTGAAGTTGAACGTGAATATGCGGTACGTGTGTTTGGTCAGGTTGATGATGCAAAACTGCGCGATCTGAGTCGTGGCGTACAGCTGGAAGATGGTCCGGCGGCATTTAAAACGATCAAGTTCAGCGGTGGTGAAGGGATCAACCAGTGGTATAACGTCACGCTGACCGAAGGGCGTAACCGTGAAGTCCGTCGCCTGTGGGAAGCTGTAGGTGTGCAGGTAAGCCGTCTTATTCGTGTTCGTTACGGTGATATCCCGCTGCCGAAAGGCCTGCCGCGTGGTGGCTGGACCGAGCTTGACCTCGCGCAGACCAACTATCTGCGTGAACTGGTGGAGCTGAAGCCGGAAACGACATCTAAAGTTGCCGTCGAGAAAGATCGTCGTCGCATGAAGGCAAATCAGATCCGTCGTGCGGTGAAGCGCCACTCACAGGTCGGTAGCAGCCGTCGTCCGGGTGGTCGTAGCAACAACGGTTAATCATGACCAGGCCTGATAAGCAAAGCGCTATCAGACGTTAGCGTGGAGCCGGATGCGGCGCAAGCGCCTTATCCGGCCTGGTGTCAGTAATCGATCCCTATCTGGGCCTTCACGCCCGCTTCAAACGCATGCTTGACCGGGCGCAGCTCGCTGACCGTATCCGCTAACTCCAGAATATCGCGATGACATCCACGGCCGGTGATAATCACCGTTTGATGGGCAGGGCGCGCATTTAGGGCAGTGATGACCTCTTCAAGCGGCAGATAGTCGTATGCCACCATATAGGTCAGCTCGTCCAGTACCACCATATCCAGTTCATCGTCGGCCAGCATCCGCTTGCCGTGTTCCCACACGGCCATACAGGCCGCGGTGTCGGACTCACGGTTTTGCGTTTCCCAGGTAAATCCTGTTGCCATAACCTGAAACTCTACGCCGTGGGGTTCAAGTAAGTTACGTTCTCCGTTTGGCCACGTACCTTTAATAAATTGTACGACGCCGACTTTTTTACCGTGGCCCACCGCGCGCGTGGCGGTACCGAATGCGGCGGTGGTTTTACCCTTACCATTTCCGGTGAACACGATGATGATCCCGCGCTCGTCCGTAGCGGCGGCAACGCGTGCGTCAACCCGATCTTTTACGCGCTGTTGACGTTGCTGATAGCGTTCTTCACTCATTGGGCAATTCCTGGTTTACGGCCCGGCTGGGCGTCAAAAGTCATACCGGTTTTACGGCGGCTGTCATCGCCCATCAGCCACAGGTAGAGCGGCATAATATCGGCGGGGGTTTTCAATTTTTGTGGATCTTCCGTGGGGAATGCGCTGGCTCGCATGCCAGTACGTGTTCCACCAGGATTGATACAGTTTACGCGCAGATGACGGTTTTGATACTCATCAGCCAGCACCTGCATCATCCCTTCGGTAGCAAATTTTGAGGTAGCATATGCTCCCCAATTGGCGCGTCCCTGGCGGCCGACGCTGGAAGAGGTAAAGACCAGCGATCCGGCATCGGATTTGAGTAACAACGGCAGCAATGCCTGAGTCAGCATAAAAGTAGCATTCACATTTACCTGCATTACATCCTGCCAGACCTGCGGGTTTTGTTCACTCATTGGGCAAATATCGCCGAGTAATCCGGCGTTATGCAGTACGCCATCCAGACGCGGGAAATGTGCGGCAATGCGCTGCGCAAGCTGGTGACATTCTTCAGAGGTACAGGTTAGTAAATCCAGTGTAAACCACTGTGGTTGTGTTCCGTTTTCATTGGCGATAGTGCGGGCAACCTGACGCAGTTTTTCTTCGTTACGCCCAAGCAGGATAACGGTCGCGCCATAGCGTGCATAGGTCTGCGCGGCTTCGCGTCCGATACCATCGCTGGCACCGGTGACAAGAATAATGCGGCCCTGTAAAAGGTCTTGTTTAGGTTGGTAATGCACGGCTACTCCTCGGCGACGCCCTGGCCATCTCGTTCGCAATAACTTTTGGGCTTTATGCCTTAAACCCTGTTCTTTTTCAATCAGCCAAAGGCAATAACACCGCAAAATGAACGCTTTGTCATGCTTTTTACTGATTCAGCACTGGATGTATGAAGCAAGACGAGGTGACACGCCTGTTGTACACTGAGCGGAAGTCGCGTTGTTTAACCAAGGTGGGTCTTGTGGAATTGTTGTCTGAATATGGGCTGTTTTTGGCAAAAATTGTCACTGTCGTGGTGGCTATTGCAGTGGTGGTGATGCTGATCGTAAACGCGACACAACGCAAACGTCAGCGTGGGGAATTGCGGGTTATTAACCTCAGCGATCAATATAAAGAGATGAAGGAAGATCTGTCGCTGGCCTTATTGGATGGGCATCAGCAAAAATTCTGGCATAAGGCGCAGAAAAAGAAACAGAAGCTGGAGGCGAAGGCCGCCAAGGCAAAAGCGAAACTGGGTGACAGCACGTCATCTGATAAACCTCGTGTATGGGTGCTTGATTTTAAAGGCAGTATGGATGCCCATGAGGTCAGCGCATTACGCGAAGAGGTGACGGCGGTGCTGGCGGTTGTTAAACCTCAGGATCAGGTGGTGGTTCGTCTGGAAAGCCCGGGTGGTGTGGTACATGGCTATGGCCTGGCTGCATCGCAATTGCAACGTCTGCGCGATAAGCAGATACCGCTAACCGTCACGGTGGATAAAGTCGCTGCGAGCGGCGGATATATGATGGCCTGCGTGGCAGATAAAATTGTCTCGGCGCCGTTTGCTATCGTCGGCTCAATTGGCGTGGTGGCGCAGATCCCGAACTTTAATCGCTTCCTGAAAGGGAAAGATATTGATATCGAACTGCACACCGCCGGACAGTACAAGCGTACGCTGACCTTACTCGGTGAAAACACGGAAGAAGGACGTCAGAAATTCCGCGAAGATCTGAACGAAACGCATCATCTGTTTAAAGACTTTGTGCATCGCATGCGTCCGACTCTGGACATTGAACAGGTTGCCACGGGTGAACACTGGTTTGGTCAACAGGCGCTGGCAAATGGGCTGGTGGATGAGATCAATACCAGCGATGAGGTGATCCTCGGGCTGATGGAAGGTCGTGAAGTGTTGAACGTTCGCTATCTGCAGCGTAAAAAGCTGGTGGATCGTTTTACCGGTAGTGCGGCGGAGAGCGCCGATCGTTTGCTGATGCGCTGGTGGCAGCGGGGGCAGAAGCCACTGATGTAAAATTGTCATTGCCGGATAGCGCTGCTCACATATCCTATCCGGCCTACAAATATGCATCAATGTAGGCTGGATAAGGCGTTGCTGCCATCCGGCAAATTATTTCTCGTATTAATCGATCAAGTGATACTTTTCAGAAAGTACGTGCGCCAGGTGTTTAAACATATTAAACACAGCCGTACTTTTGGGCGTTGGTAGCCCTTGCTCGTCTAAAAAGTAATCTCCGCTGAAAACCAGCACGCCGTTTCGCTGCGTAACGCCGGTGGCGACAATCCCCGCCAGCGTGTCCTCATGCTCACGAATGATTTTGTTGGCTTCAATCAGCAGTGTTTCGCGATCGATGGGTTGAGTGTCTTTATGCATGATTTACTCCTTAAACAAGGACATTAGTCTACGCTGAGCCCGCCTTATGGGCAAATATTCCCTGACATAAATGAAGGTTTTACGACAGTGTTACAACTGGCGAGATTTGTTTTTGCATGCTAATAAAGTTGCGTAACGCATTTTATCAGGTACAGTGTGACGCTTTCGTCAATCTGGCAACAGATTTGCTTGACATTCGACCAATACTTCGTCGTGCTAGAGCGTTTGTGAGCAAAAAAGCCTGTTAACTCAGTTACATGAGAGTTACATTACAAGCGCAAATCAGTTTAAGGGGTTGATATCCGCCGACGCAGAGACCATATCGATGTCTCGTCGCCAGTGGAAGGTGAATCAACGTGCGACGCATTCTGGAAGAATCAAATTAGGTAAAGGTGAATATGGGTAAAGCTCTTGTCATCGTTGAGTCCCCGGCAAAAGCCAAAACGATCAACAAGTATCTGGGTAATGACTACGTGGTGAAATCCAGCGTCGGTCATATCCGTGATTTGCCGACCAGTGGCTCAGCAACTAAAAAGAGCGCCGACTCAACCTCCACCAAAACGGCTAAAAAGCCCAAAAAGGATGAACGTGGCGCTCTCGTCAACCGTATGGGTGTTGACCCGTGGCACAACTGGGATGCGCGGTATGAAGTGCTGCCTGGTAAAGAGAAAGTTGTTTCTGAACTGAAGCAACTGGCTGAAAAAGCCGACCACATCTATCTCGCAACCGACCTTGACCGCGAAGGGGAAGCCATTGCATGGCACCTGCGGGAAGTCATCGGTGGCGACGATACCCGCTACAGCCGCGTGGTGTTTAACGAAATTACCAAAAATGCTATTCGCCAGGCGTTTGAAAAACCGGGCGAGTTGAACATCGATCGTGTTAATGCGCAACAGGCGCGCCGCTTTATGGACCGTGTTGTGGGCTATATGGTGTCGCCACTGCTGTGGAAAAAAATTGCGCGTGGTCTGTCTGCCGGTCGCGTACAGTCTGTGGCTGTGCGTCTGGTGGTTGAGCGTGAACGCGAAATCAAAGCATTTGTTCCAGAAGAGTTCTGGGAAATTGATGCTAACACGACCACGCCGGGCGGCGACGCGTTGCCGCTTGAGGTGACGCATCAAAATGATAAACCGTTCCGTCCTGTAAATCGGGAACAAACGCTTGCCGCTGTTAGCCTGTTGGAAAAAGCGCGCTATAGCGTCCTGGAACGTGAAGATAAACCGACCAGCAGCAAGCCGAGCGCACCGTTCATTACCTCCACGCTACAGCAGGCTGCGAGCACGCGTCTGGGCTTTGGTGTGAAGAAAACCATGATGATGGCGCAGCGCTTGTATGAAGCGGGTTACATCACTTACATGCGTACTGACTCAACCAACCTGAGCCAGGATGCTGTCACCATGGTTCGCGATTACATCAGTGATAATTTTGGCAAAAAATATTTGCCGGAGAGCGCGAACCAGTACGCCAGCAAAGAGAACTCGCAGGAAGCACACGAAGCTATCCGTCCTTCCGATGTCGCCGTACTGGCGGAATCGCTGAAAGATATGGAGGCCGATGCGCAAAAACTGTATCAGCTGATCTGGCGCCAGTTTGTTGCTTGTCAGATGACGCCGGCGAAATATGACTCCACCACCCTGACCGTGGGGGCGGGTGATTTCCGTCTGAAAGCGCGCGGTCGTATTCTGCGCTTCGATGGTTGGACCAAAGTGATGCCCGCGCTGCGTAAGGGCGATGAAGATCGCATCCTACCGGCGGTGGACAAAGGCGATACCTTGACGCTTATCGAGCTGACACCTGCGCAGCACTTCACCAAGCCGCCAGCACGCTTCAGTGAAGCTTCGCTGGTTAAAGAGCTTGAAAAGCGTGGCATTGGTCGTCCATCCACCTATGCGTCGATCATCTCTACGATTCAGGATCGCGGTTATGTTCGCGTTGAAAACCGTCGCTTCTACGCTGAAAAAATGGGTGAAATCGTCACCGATCGTCTGGAAGAAAACTTCCGCGAGCTGATGAACTACGATTTTACCGCGCAGATGGAAGACAGCCTCGACCAGGTGGCGAATCACGAAGCCGAATGGAAGGGCGTACTCGACAACTTCTTCACTGATTTTACTCAGCAGCTGGATAAAGCCGAGAAAGATCCTGAAGAGGGCGGTATGCGTCCGAACCAGATGGTACTGACCAGCATTGATTGCCCGACCTGCGGACGCAAGATGGGTATTCGTACTGCCAGCACTGGCGTTTTCCTTGGTTGCTCCGGCTACGCACTTTCCCCGAAAGAGCGTTGCAAAACCACCATCAACCTGGTGCCGGAAAACGAAGTATTGAACGTGCTGGAAGGCGACGACGCGGAAACGAACGCATTGCGCGCCAAACGCCGCTGCCAGAAGTGCGGTACGGCAATGGACAGTTATCTCATCGATCCTAAGCGTAAATTGCATGTGTGTGGTAATAACCCAACCTGCGACGGCTACGAGATCGAAGAGGGTGAATTCCGTATCAAGGGTTATGACGGTCCTATCGTAGAGTGCGAAAAATGTGGTTCTGAAATGCACCTGAAAATGGGACGTTTCGGCAAGTACATGGCGTGTACCAACGACGAGTGTAAAAACACCCGTAAGATCCTGCGTAACGGTGAAGTTGCTCCGCCGAAAGAAGATCCGGTTCCGCTGCCGGAACTGCCGTGTGAAAAATCTGACGCGTATTTCGTGTTACGTGATGGTGCTGCAGGTATCTTCCTTGCGGCCAATACGTTCCCGAAATCACGTGAGACTCGTGCGCCGTTGGTGGAAGAGTTGTATCGCTTCCGCGATCGCCTGCCGGAAAAACTGCGTTATCTGGCAGACGCACCGCAAACTGACCCGGATGGTAACAAGTCCATGGTTCGTTTCAGCCGTAAAACCAAGCAGCAATACGTTGCCGCTGAGAAAGACGGTAAGGCGACTGGCTGGTCCGCGTTCTTCGTTGACGGCAAATGGGTAGAAGGGAAGAAATAACAGCATTCTGGCTGAGTTCCTCCTCAAAGGGTCGCGTAAGCGGCCCTTTTTGTTTATGGCATATTATTTTTTGTCATACCTATACAGCGTACATATAAATGATATAGTGGTTATAGTTAACAAGCTTTTTATTATTAAATCGTATTAGCAGCGCCCACTAGCCTGCACAGAAACGATGATTTGATGGCGCAAATCGGGATGGCATAACATGAAATTACAGCAGCTTCGCTACATCGTTGAGGTGGTGAACCACAACCTTAATGTCTCCTCAACGGCAGAAGGGCTCTATACCTCCCAGCCCGGTATCAGTAAGCAAGTTCGTATGCTGGAAGATGAACTTGGCATCCAGATTTTCGCCCGTAGCGGTAAGCATCTGACCCAGGTTACGCCAGCGGGGCAGGAAGTTATCCGTATTGCGCGCGAAGTACTGTCTAAGGTAGATGCTATTAAGTCCGTTGCTGGCGAACATACCTGGCCGGACAAAGGCTCGCTGTATATTGCCACCACGCACACCCAGGCACGTTACGCATTGCCGAACGTGATTAAAGGTTTTATTGAGCGATATCCTCGAGTTTCATTGCATATGCACCAGGGATCGCCAACGCAAATTGCCGAAGCCGTCTCGAAAGGGAATGCGGATTTTGCTATTGCGACGGAAGCCTTGCACCTGTATGACGACCTGGTGATGTTGCCTTGCTACCACTGGAACCGTTCGATTGTCGTCACGCCGGATCATCCGTTGGCGGGAAAATCTTCGGTTTCTATTGAGGAACTGGCACAGTATCCACTGGTGACCTACACCTTTGGATTTACCGGACGTTCGGAGCTGGACACCGCGTTTAACCGTGCGGGTCTGGAGCCGCGTATTGTTTTTACCGCGACCGATGCCGATGTTATTAAAACCTATGTCCGTCTGGGTCTCGGCGTGGGTGTAATTGCCAGTATGGCGGTAGATCCTGTTTCCGATCCTGACCTGGTACGTGTGGATGCGCACGATATCTTCAGTCATAGCACCACCAAAATTGGTTTTCGTCGCAGCACCTTCTTACGTAGTTACATGTATGATTTCATTCAACGTTTCGCGCCGCATCTGACGCGTGATGTGGTGGACACGGCGGTGGCGCTGCGTTCCAACGATGATATTGAAGCCATGTTTAAAGATATTAAATTGCCTGAGAAATAATAACGGCCATAACCTCGTCGGTATCCATAAGCATAAAGCGATACCGACGGGAGAGTTTGAATTTATTCATTATTTCTCCTCCTATATATTAACCATATATTATTTATGGAAAAAGTTCTCTAAAGTAGTTTCAAATTAGTCAGCTTGCCAAAAATCACTCTCAAATATTCATAATTGATCAAACAATTGATTTATTTATCAGATTGAGTCCGAAAATTAACTGGCTTTTTCTCACCTTTTTTATTAGGATTCCTCCTATCTGATGATTAATTATACCAATTGTTTGGTGCCTAAATGATAAGTGATTTCGATAGTATGAGGTTAGCGATGCCTTCAGAAAACCAGCCAGCACGCCGGGATCCCGCGATGAAACGTAAAGCCTGGTTCGCCGTGTTTCTTGGCTCTGCGATATTCTGGATTATTGTCGCACTCGTGGCCTGGAACGTGTGGGGGTAAGTATGTCCGCACCGGAGCAGCACTTTACCGTGACGCCAGCGTCTCATGACCATGAGCAAGAGAGCAAAACCGTCGCCGAGAAGGAGCCAAAGATACCCGAATCCTGGAATCTTTCTCCTGAACAACGGGCGTTTATTGATCTGTTAACCGATGATGATGAACAGAAACAATAGTTCGTACGTATTTTATAATAATAACGATTACCTCGTGACCTTAAATATCGAATCGTTTATCCCATGTATTCATCATCAGCCACCTAATCAACGTATTATCGATTGCGCTAATGCCTGCTGAATATCCATCCTATTAATCTACACGGCTAGACCTTCCTCCCTACCATTGACCTCACTTCGCGCTTTTGTATCGCGCGCTACTTTTATCAATTTGAGTTGTTATCAAAGCGTTACATTTTGTTTGTGTTATCTTTAATACTAACCCTGAGGAAATCAGGGGATCCAACCCTGTCATTTAAGGAGGAGCTATGTCGTCGACCCTACGAGAAGCCAGTAAGGACACATTGCAGGTTAAAGATAAAACCTACCGCTACTACAGTTTACCTCTGGCCGCTAAATCACTGGGTGATATCACCCGACTACCCAAATCGCTGAAAGTGTTGCTGGAAAACCTGCTTCGTTGGCAGGATGGTAATTCCGTAACCGAAGATGATATTCATGCGCTCGCGCATTGGCTGAAGACTGCCCATGCCGATCGTGAAATTGCCTATCGACCCGCTCGTGTTCTGATGCAGGATTTTACCGGCGTGCCGGCGGTGGTCGATCTGGCCGCCATGCGCGAAGCGGTGAAACGTCTGGGCGGAGATACAGCAAAAGTGAATCCGCTTTCGCCAGTGGACCTTGTCATTGACCACTCGGTAACGGTGGACCGTTTTGGTGATGATGATGCTTTCGAAGAAAACGTTCGCCTGGAAATGGAACGTAACCATGAGCGTTATGTGTTCCTGAAATGGGGACAGCAGGCATTTAGTCGCTTCAGCGTTGTGCCACCGGGAACGGGGATTTGCCACCAGGTTAACCTTGAATACTTGGGCAAAGCCGTCTGGAGCGAGTTACAGGACGGTGAGTGGGTGGCTTACCCTGACACGTTGGTCGGAACCGATTCCCATACGACAATGATTAATGGTCTCGGTGTGCTGGGATGGGGCGTTGGAGGCATTGAAGCTGAAGCAGCAATGCTGGGTCAACCGGTTTCTATGCTTATCCCGGATGTTGTGGGCTTCAAACTGGTGGGCAAACTGCGGGAAGGCATCACCGCTACTGACCTGGTTTTAACCGTCACCCAGATGCTGCGTAAGCACGGCGTGGTCGGTAAATTCGTTGAATTCTACGGCGATGGGCTGGACACCTTACCGCTGGCCGATCGGGCAACCATTGCGAACATGTCACCGGAATACGGCGCAACCTGCGGTTTCTTCCCGATCGATAGCATCACTCTTGAATATATGCGTCTGAGTGGGCGCAGTGAGGAGCAGGTTGAGCTGGTCAGCGCCTATGCCAAAGCGCAGGGAATGTGGCGTAATCCTGGGGATGAACCCATATTTACCAGTTCACTGGAGCTGGATATGGGCAGTGTAGAAGCTAGTCTTGCCGGACCGAAGCGTCCGCAGGATCGGGTAGCACTGGCTGATGTCCCGAAAGCGTTTTCGGCGAGTAATGAACTCGAAGTGAATAGTTCGCTGAAAGATCGCCAGCCAGTGGACTATACAATGAACGGTCACCAGTACCAGCTGCCGGATGGTGCTGTGGTTATTGCGGCGATAACTTCATGTACCAACACCTCTAACCCAAGCGTATTGATGGCGGCGGGGCTGCTGGCGAAAAAAGCAGTGACGCTTGGTCTGAAACGTCAGCCATGGGTGAAAGCCTCGCTGGCGCCAGGATCGAAGGTGGTGTCTGATTATCTGGCGCAGGCAGGATTCACGCCGTACCTTGATGAGCTGGGATTTAACCTTGTAGGTTATGGCTGTACCACCTGTATTGGTAACTCGGGCCCTTTACCCGATCCTATCGAGACAGCAATCAAAAAAGGCGACCTCACCGTTGGTGCTGTGCTTTCCGGCAACCGAAACTTTGAGGGGCGTATCCATCCGCTCGTGAAGACCAACTGGTTGGCGTCTCCGCCGCTGGTGGTGGCCTATGCGCTGGCGGGGAATATGAATATCAATCTGACGAAAGATCCGTTAGGGCATGACAGAAAGGGCGATCCCGTATATCTGAAAGATATCTGGCCGACGGCTCAGGAAATTGCACGTGCCGTGGAGCAGGTTTCTACCGCCATGTTCCATAAAGAATACGCTGAAGTCTTTGAAGGCACGCCGGAATGGAAAGCTATCCAGGTAGATCGGGCTGATACCTATGGCTGGCAGTCTGACTCAACCTATATCCGCTTGTCGCCGTTCTTCGATGGTATGCAGGCGACGCCGGATCCGGTCCAGGACATTCATGGTGCGCGTATCCTTGCAATGCTTGGAGATTCCGTCACCACCGACCATATTTCTCCTGCCGGCAGTATCAAGCCGGATAGCCCGGCAGGTCGTTATCTGCAAAGCCACGGCGTGGAGCGTAAAGATTTTAACTCCTACGGTTCACGGCGCGGGAATCATGAAGTAATGATGCGCGGTACCTTTGCCAATATTCGTATTCGCAATGAGATGGTGCCCGGCGTTGAAGGTGGGATGACGCGTCATTTGCCGGGAACTGAGGTAGTGGCTATCTATGATGCGGCTATGCAATATCAACAGGAGAATATCCCCCTGGCGGTTATTGCCGGGAAAGAGTATGGCTCTGGCTCCAGTCGCGACTGGGCGGCAAAAGGCCCGCGCTTACTGGGGGTTCGCGTGGTTATCGCAGAGTCCTTTGAGCGAATTCACCGTTCTAACCTGATTGGTATGGGGATTTTGCCGCTGGAATTCCCACAGGGCGTCACGCGTAAAACGCTGGGACTAACCGGTGAGGAAGCGATCGATATTACGGATCTGCAAAACATCAAACCGGGTGCAACAGTGCCGGTGAGTATGGTTCGCTCGGATGGACGTAAAGAGGTGGTTTTATGCCGCTGCCGTATCGATACCGCGACGGAGCTAACGTACTACCAAAACGATGGCATTCTGCACTACGTGATTCGTAATATGTTGAGCTAGAATGTAAAAAGCCTGCGAGAGCAGGCTTTTTTATCGGCGGTAACAACTATTACTTGCCCAGCAAATGTCCCATCTTGGCGGCTTTGGTGTCCAGGTAATGTTCATTGTTCGGGTTACGACCCACAATCAACGGCACGCGTTCAACAATATTGATTCCCGCTTCGGTCAGAATTTCCACTTTTTTCGGGTTATTGGTCAGCAAACGAACTTCGTCCACACCAAGCAGCTTGAACATATCCGCACACAGCGTGAAATCACGCTCATCTGCCGCAAAGCCCAACTGATGATTAGCTTCAACGGTATCATAACCCTGGTCCTGCAACGCGTAGGCGCGGATTTTATTGAGCAGACCGATATTGCGTCCTTCCTGACGATGATAAAGCAGGATACCGCGCCCTTCTTCAGCAATATGGGTGAGAGCCGCTTCGAGCTGGAAGCCGCAATCGCAACGCAGGCTAAACAATGCATCGCCAGTCAGACATTCGGAGTGGACACGCGCCAGGACAGGCGTTTGGCCTGTGATATCGCCAAAAACCAGTGCGACGTGATCGTGTCCGGTTGCCAGTTCTTCAAATCCCACCATCAGGAAATCACCCCAGGGGGTTGGCAGTTTGGCTTCTGCCACACGTTTAAGCTGCATGTAATTCTCCAGATTATGCTGGCACTGTCGTGCCGTCGCCTGTTGGCTTCTGTTCTATATTGCACTATTTTGCCATAAGGCAACGATGTTCACCTAATCGCGACAACGGATTCGCTTTTGGAATGGCACAAAATTGTCAATTTCCCCGGCATGCGCTTTTTTCAGTTATGATTGTGAGACTTATCGACGAAAGGAGAGGCAATGCTGTCAATTGCAAAGCGCACTGCGGTCGGGGCCGGGCTGCTACTTATTATGCCGGTTGCTGTATGGGTATCAGGCTGGAGCTGGCAGCCGGGACATAACGTTTGGTGGCTAAAATCTCTGTACTGGATAACGGAAACGGTGACGCAGCCGTGGGGTATTATCACTCACGTTGTTCTCTGTGCATGGTTTCTGTGGTGTCTGCGTTTTCGTCTGAAAGCTGCGGTAATGCTGTTTGGGATCCTGGCTGCGGCAATTTTAGTCGGTCAGGGCGTAAAGTCCTGGGTTAAAGACAGGGTGCAGGAACCTCGGCCCTTTGTCGTGTGGCTGGAAAAAACGCACCATATCCCTGTTGATGAGTTCTACACTTTAAAACGTAAAGATCGTGGTCACTTAGTTAAAGAGCAATTGGCCGAACAACAGGATATTCCGACGTTTCTACGTAAGCACTGGCAAAAAGAAACAGGGTTTGCCTTTCCGTCAGGGCATACGATGTTTGCCGCCAGTTGGGCTTTACTGGCCGTAGGGCTGTTATGGCCACGCCGACGTTCGCTGACGATTGTGTTTTTACTTATCTGGGCTACGGGTGTTATGGGCAGTCGCTTGCTATTAGGCATGCACTGGCCCCGTGATTTGGTCGTTGCAACGCTGATTTCATGGTTGCTGGTAACACTGGCGACATGGCTTGCGCAGCGGGTATGCGGACCATTAACGCCGCCTGTGCAGGAGGAAAAAGAAATCGCTCAGCGTGAACAAGAAAGTTAGCCATGATTGATTTTTCGAATTTTGCCCTTAAATCAGAAAGGGGAAAGCGCTTTTCCGTTTCGCACTCGTTGTGAAAATGGTAATTTAAAGGGCTCAACGCGGTAAGTTGTACACGATTTATTCGCTCAAACCACATAACGGGAAGTAATGTGAAATATTTACTCATTTTCTTACTGGTGTTGGCGATTTTTGTTATTTCGGTGACATTAGGTGCGCAAAACGATCAACAGGTTACGTTTAATTACCTGCTGGCTCAGGGTGAGTATCGTATCTCTACGCTGCTTGCTGTATTGTTTGCCGCAGGTTTTGCGATTGGTTGGTTAATTTGCGGCCTTTTCTGGCTGAAGGTTCGTGTGTCTCTTGCGCGCGCCGAACGTAAAATCAAACGACTGGAAAACCAGCTTACGCCTGCGACCGACGTTGCGGTTTCTGCCGATTCGTCGGTTGTGAAGGAATAATTATTTATGTTGGAGTTGTTGTTTCTGCTTTTGCCTGTAGCCGCTGCCTATGGGTGGTATATGGGTCGCAGAAGTGCGCAACAAACCAAGCAGGATGAAGCTAACCGTCTTTCCCGTGACTATGTCGCCGGGGTTAACTTCCTCCTGAGCAACCAACAAGACAAAGCGGTGGATCTGTTCCTCGATATGCTAAAAGAGGATACGGGCACCGTTGAGGCTCATCTCACCCTCGGAAACCTGTTTCGCTCGCGCGGTGAAGTCGACCGCGCAATCCGCATCCATCAAACGTTAATGGAAAGTGCTTCGCTGACCTACGAGCAGCGTTTGTTGGCCGTGCAACAGCTGGGGCGCGACTACATGGCCGCAGGTCTGTACGACCGCGCGGAAGACATGTTTAATCAGCTTACCGATGAAACAGATTTTCGCGTCGGTGCATTACAGCAACTGCTGCAAATTTATCAGGCGACCAGCGAATGGCAGAAAGCGATTGATGTCGCAGAACGCCTGGTGAAGCTCGGTAAAGATAAACAGCGTATTGAGATAGCTCACTTCTACTGCGAACTGGCCTTACAGCAGATGGGTAGCGACGATATGGATCGCGCCATGACGCTGTTGAAAAAAGGGGCTGCGGCAGACAAAAACAGTGCCCGTGTTTCCATCATGATGGGCCGTGTGTACATGGTGAAAGGCGATTACGCGAAGGCCGTCGAATGTCTACAACGCGTGATTTCTCAGGATAAAGAACTGGTCAGCGAAACGCTGGAAATGCTGCAAAGCTGCTACCAGCATCTGGGGAAAAACGATGAGTGGGCCGAGTTTTTACGTCGGGCTGTTGAGGAGAATACTGGCGCCGCCGCCGAGCTGATGCTGGCCGATATTCTTGAAGCGCGTGAGGGGACTGATACCGCTCAGGTTTATATTACCCGCCAGCTACAACGCCATCCTACGATGCGCGTGTTCCACAAGTTGATGGATTACCATCTTAACGAAGCAGAAGAAGGGCGCGCGAAAGAGAGCCTGATGGTTCTGCGCGATATGGTCGGGGAGCAGGTGCGCAGCAAGCCTCGGTATCGTTGCCAGAAGTGCGGATTTACCGCATATACACTGTACTGGCACTGCCCATCCTGTCGCTCATGGTCAACCATTAAGCCTATTCGCGGACTTGATGGGCTGTAATTTTTAAAAAACCTCACTTTAGTTACAACATACTAATGATCTATAACAGATCCTACCTCAACCTCCGTTGCCAAATTTGCCTGGCAGAAATGTAATCGCGCCTGTTAATTTTCTATTGCCGCAGGTAGAATGCACGCCGTTTACCCATTTTGCGCCGCCGATGGCGCCCATCCTCAGGAAGGTCTGGTCATGACGTTTACTGCTTCATCTTCTTCTCGTGCTGTTACTGATTCTCCTGTCGTTGTCGCTCTCGATTATTCCAATCGTGATAAAGCATTAGCTTTTGTCGACAGAATTGATCCTTGTGATTGCCGTTTGAAAGTGGGCAAAGAGATGTTCACGCTTTTTGGACCTCAGTTGGTTCGCGATTTACAACAGCGTGGCTTTGACGTTTTTCTTGATTTGAAATTTCATGATATTCCCAATACTACCGCGCATGCCGTTGCGGCGGCGGCTGAGCTTGGCGTATGGATGGTTAACGTTCATGCTTCTGGTGGGGCGCGTATGATGACCGCCGCACGTGAAGCCCTGGTGCCTTTTGGCAAGGATGCGCCGTTGCTGATTGCAGTAACAGTTCTGACCAGTATGGAAGCCAGCGATCTTGCCGACCTTGGCGTGACGTTGTCACCTGCGGAGCATGCGGAAAGGCTGGCGCGCTTAACCCAACATTGTGGTTTGGATGGCGTCGTATGCTCCGCGCAGGAAGCAGTGCGATTCAAGCAGGCATTTGGCCAGGCATTTAAACTGGTAACGCCCGGTATTCGTCCTGAAGGCAGCGAGGCAGGCGACCAGCGTCGTATTATGACGCCGGAACAGGCACAGTCAGCTGGCGTCGATTATATGGTTATTGGTCGTCCGGTCACACAGTCGGCAGATCCGGCTCAGACGCTGAAGATGATCAATACCTCCCTGAAACGAGGTGCGTAAATGAACGACTCAAATTCTCGTCTGGTCTACTCAACTGACACCGGGCGTATTGATGAACCAAAAGCCGTCCCAGAGCGTCCCAAAGGCGATGGCATTGTCCGCATCCAACGACAGACCAGTGGCCGCAAAGGTAAGGGTGTGTGCCTGATTACTGGAATAGATCAGGACGATGCTGAACTGACCAAATTAGCTGCGGAACTGAAGAAAAAATGTGGTTGCGGCGGGGTAGTGAAGGATGGCGTGATTGAGATACAGGGTGATAAACGCGACCTGATTAAATCGCTGCTGGAAGCCAAAGGAATGAAAGTTAAATTGGCTGGCGGTTAATAAAAAAAGCCACGGAATTTTTCCGTGGCTTTTTAATAATACAGACCTGAAAAAGTAAACGTATTATTATATCGAGCCGTTTAACCGTAAATTATTTACCCACCTGGTGGCCAATAATACCACCTACTGCAGCACCACCCAGCGTTCCCAGCGTGCTGCCGTCAGTCAGGACTGCACCACCGATTGCACCAGCACCAGCACCAATTGCGGTGTTACGGTCACGTTTGGACCAGTTAGAGCAGGCACTCAGCGACATTGCCAGAGTAATCGCCAAAATGGCAGCGGTCATTTTTTTGCTCGTTACTAACATAATACTTTCTCCTGAATTATTGATTCACGGAATCCAGTGTTCTTTAAGAATAGCGCTAAATTTAGGCTAACGAAGATATTTCCGTGAAACCGTTTAGCGAAGGCATGACAAACACTATCCTGAGATTGGAGGTTCGTTCCTGTTATATCGCTAACATTAATTTTACGACTTAATCCTGTTAACGACAGGTAAAAAGTCTTAATTGGACTGTCAGATAACTCTCAGAGAGGAGATGATTTGCCGACTGACAAATCATCTGCTGAAGATTTTATGCGTGCGCATCAATGATATTGACGGTTAAACCCGAGTGCTCAAGCTGCATTTGTACGCTGGCGCTGAGTCTGGAATCCGTGACTACGCGGCTGAATCGCTCTAATGGACCCAGCGTGTAAGGGTGAATGGCTTCGAATTTTGAGCTGTCAGTAAGCACAATAACTTCTGCACCTTTTTCCAGCACCGCGTTAACCACATCAGAACGCATCATGTCGCGTCCGGTGAAGCCGGTGTCAGCCTGCCAGCCATCAATGCCGATAAAGGCCTTGCTGAAGTGTACCTGCTGGATAAACTGGCGAGTTAAGGGCCCCACCATGCTTTCGCTTTTTTTCTGATAGATGCCGCCAAGGAGAATCACTTCGCAGGGGGTTTCTTTCAGCAGATGGGCTATATAGCTGCTGACGGTAATGATGGTGACATCTTTTTGCTCCGCCAGCGTTCTGGCCAAGAGCGCATTGCTGCTGCCGTTTTCAATGAATACGGACTCGCCTGGGCTTACCAGCGATGCGGCGAATTCGGCCAGCTCACGCTTCAGCGTAAAATTAGTCATCATGCGCGTTTCCACATCATCGCTGTTCAATGAAACAGCAAAACCGTGCGCACGGCGTAAATAACTCTGTTTTTCCAGTGTGTTCAGATCCTGTCGAATCGTCACTTCTGAGACACCGGTGATTTTTGCCAGTTCGGCAACGCTCATCTGACCTTTATCAGTCACCATCTGCAAAATAGATTGTTGTCGGGAATTCATAATATTAATTTTATTGCGATATCGTATCGGAAATTAAACGGAAACTGCCTCATATGCAGTTTGCTGATAGCAGCGACATTAAAGGGTTAATGTCATCAGATCTCCCAGGGAGCCTTGTGCTTTTTGGGCAAAGACTCGGCATCTTCTTTGGCCGTGTCTAGCAGCTCAGCCTTCAGAATTTCGAGATTGTGGATGGCTGAGTGGTAATCACCTGCAACGAGGATATCCAGCACGGTATCAATGCGTTCGGCCAGACGCTGAGCGTCGATATCAGACATGGTTATCATCCTAATGGCAATAGAGTTTGAATTTCATGATGCAGAATTTCATGGCAAAAGAGAAGGGAAAAATAGTATTAACTTCAATGATAGAAGAATATTATATATTCTGTGATTACATGCAGATAGGATCGTTAGGTAATGTCCATTTATGGCTATTTTCAACGTTTGATCCCACTGCATTAGCGTGTTTTTTTATTCAGGTGCCGTCGATACCAACGTTCAAATGCAACTGCTGGCATTGGTTTGGCAAACAAAAAACCCTGACGCTCGTTGACACCATTTTTGGTTAAAAACGCATCCTCTTTCGCGCTTTCAACACCTTCGGCGATGACCTGCAGATTGAGTGCCTGTGCGACCGCAACAATGGCACGTACCAGCGACTGCGAAATAGGTTGTTTGTGTACATCCCTGACAAAGGTTTGATCCAGTTTAATTGCATCAAGCGGGAAGCGGGCCAGTTGAGACAGTGACGAATATCCGGTACCAAAATCATCCAAATGGATTTGTGCCCCCAACTGGCTAAACTGCTGAATGACGGACAGTGCCAACTGCTCATTTTCAATCAAACTGCTTTCCGTTAACTCGACATCAATGGGGCAATATTCAAAGTCGAGTTCATGAAGCACCTGTTTGAGATCGGTAAATAGCGTCTGATCGGCGAGTTGGCGGGCAGAAACGTTTACCGCCACGCGCAGATTGATTCCCTTGGCACGCCATTTTGCAACCTGACGCACAACGTCCAGAATAACCCAGCGCCCCAGCGGAACAATAAGCCCTGATTCTTCGGCGTAGGAGATAAATTCCAGTGGTGGAATGAGGCCGCGTTCCGGAGACTGCCAGCGTACCAGCGCCTCCAGGCTGCGCACTTCGCCTCGCCAGGTTATTTTTGGCTGATAATGGATAACCAGTTGATCGTTTTCCAGCGCCTTGCGCAGGTTAGTATCCAGCCACAGGTATTCAAAAACCCGCTGATTCATTTCCGGAGAGAAAACACAAAACTGTCCGCGGCCGCCTTCTTTCGCGGTGTACATGGCGGTATCGGCGTTACGAATGACGCTTTCGCAGTCCTGACCATGCTGTGGAGCGAGGGAAATACCAATAGAGCAGCCTGTATAGACTTCAATCAGGCCAATGCGAAAGGGTTGACGCAGGCGTGTCAGAATGCGCGATGCGGTAGCCTCCAGTGTGCTCTGGGACGTTTCGGTGGCAAGGACGATAAATTCATCACCGCCAAACCGAGCTAATAGCTGGTTGTCGTCAAGACAACTGAGGATTGCAAGCGACACACTCTGTAGTAGCTGATCGCCAAACATATGCCCGTAGGCATCGTTCACCTTTTTGAAGTTATCAAGATCGAGATATACAATCCCAACCTGAGTATCACCTGCGTTCTCAATCGCGTCGCTTATCAGCTCATGAATGGCGTTACGGTTCGGTAATCCGGTGATGGAGTCGGTATTAGCCAACATCCGCAGGCGTTCCTGCGCGCGGCGTTCTTCAGTGATATCGGTGCCGGAACAGATCAGAAATATTTCGTTCTTGCCGCTACCGTTATGTACAAACTTGTTGCGAAAAAGAAACAGGCGCTGACCTTTGCAGGTCTTTACCCAACGTTCGACCTCATATGAGTTGCCTTCGCGAAAAAAGACCTCGATGTTACGTCTGGAGGCTGCGGCTTCACGTCGACTCATAAACAGTGTGAATACGCTTTGGCCAATGACTTCACGTTCTCTGAGTCCGGTGTACTCTTCGCACAAACGGTTAAAACGCTGAATGTTGCCCATTCGGTCAAGAATGACAATAACGGAATTGGCTTCTGAAACCACCTGTTCGGCAAAAGAGAGACCTTGAGCCAGGTCGCGTGCGACGGAAGGGGTGTCATCCCAGGCTGATGCGCTACCGGCCCATTCGCGCTTATTGATTTTACGCCCGACCAAATGTACCGGAATATCGTCATCTTCAATGGGTAACGTCATCAACAGGCTTGACGTAATTACCGTCATCTCGCGAATGCGGTCGGCCTGTTCGGGTGATAATTCGATGGTCTGCTCAGCTTCTGCTGTTTCATCAATAGAGAAATGCAGGATGTTGCAATCCTCTGACAAACGCCAGTAGGGGTTATGAGTGCCCACATAGCTATACAACGTAACCAGCTCCCGGACGTCTTTCATGATGTGTACTATCCCGTTTAAAGCGCATAAAGCCTCAAAAGTAAGGGTAGCCATGATTCATTCAGGGTGATTATGGCTGAACGTATTGTTTTATTTATATATTTATATGTAATCCAGAATCCATAAAAAGCAAAGCCAGCGGAACTGAAAAATAGTAAAAAAATAATTTTGACTGGATGAGAGAAGTGTAGTGTGTGGTTGAAATTTGGTCGGTAAAAAAAGAAAACGACCTTTCAAAAAAGAGAAAGGTCGTTGGATTTGTCAGTTTACGCTGCTGGACGCGCGATAACGCTACGGGTTTCCATGCGAACTTCGGCGATAGTTACGTCAATCACATCAGTGACTTTGTAAACCACTTCACCTTTGATTTGTACGGTACCACTTTCCTGGCTGCAGACCAGTTCGTCACGCACGGCGTGCAGGAAGGGGGCAGGAATAAAGGCAACAGCGCCATTATCAACCAAACGTACGCGCATGCCGCCGCGGCTGACGTCGATGATCTCGGCCGCAAAGCGGGTGTCGGTTCCGGCTTTATCACTCAGGAAACGGGCGTATAGCCAGTCACCCACATCACGCTCAGCCATCCGGTTCAGGCGACGACGTTCTGCCATCTGCACGGTGGTATCATCCTGAGGTCGGGCGACGGTTTCGCCTTTGATGACGGCCTTAAGCAGACGGTGGTTGATCATATCGCCATACTTACGGATTGGGGAAGTCCAGGTGGCATATGCCTCCAGACCCAACCCAAAGTGTGGACCTGGCTCAATACTAATTTCAGCGTAAGACTGGAAGCGACGAATTCGGCTGTCGAGGAAACCGGATGGCTGTGCATCCAGTTCGCGGCGCAGTTTGCAGAAACCTTCCAGTGTCAGTACTTCTTCGGCATCGACGTGCATACCGTGGGTTTTCAGCAGCGCGGCCAGAGCGTCGGCGTTGGCCGGGTCGAATCCCATATGGACGTTATAAATACCGAAGCCCAGCTTGTCGCGAAGCACACGGGCGGCGCAAATATTTGCCGCAATCATGGATTCTTCCACGATACGGTTTGCGATGCGGCGTGGCTCAGCGACGATGTCCAGTACTTCACCTTTTTCACCGAGAACGAAACGGTAATCCGGGCGATCTTTAAAGACCAGCGCGTGGTTATGACGCCACTCTCCTCGGCTCAGGCAAATACGATGCAGCAGACGGATTTGTTCCGCAATCGCGTCGTTTTCTGGTTGCCACTCGCCTGTACCTTCCAGCCAGTCGGAAACATTGTCATAGGCCAGCTTCGCTTTAGATTCGATGGTTGCGGCGAAGAAGGTGATGTTGTCTTCAATCGTGCCATCGGCAGTAATGCTCATACGACAAGCTAAAACCGGGCGCACTTCGTTCGCGCGCAGAGAGCAGAGATCGTCAGACAATTCACGTGGTAACATCGGGATATTGAACCCCGGTAAATAATTGGTGAACGCGCGAATTTTTGCCGTTTTATCCAGCTTGCTGCCTTCTGCAATCCAGGCTGTTGGGTCGGCAATGGCGACGGTTAATTGTAGTGTGCCGTCAGCTTGTTCTTCAGCATACAGCGCATCGTCCATATCTTCGGTGCTGGCGCTGTCGATGGTGACGAAATTGAGGGCGGTTAAATCTTCACGAACCAGGCCTTCGTCCAGCATTTCGGTTGCTACACCGTCTGGGGCTTCTTTTTCCAGATTATGGCGTGCCAGTGTGACCCACCACGGGACAAAGTGGTCATCAGCAAAAGTGATAAATTGGGTTAACTCGGCGTAGAAGGTGCGATCGCCTTTCAGCGGATGGCGGCGCATTTCTGCAACAGCCCAGTCGCCTTCTTTAAATTCATGTTCAACGCCGCGGGCTGCACGACAAGGAATAGCATCTTTCAGTAACGGATGATCCGGCACAATGGACAGACGGTCATTTTTGCCCTGAACTTTACCCACGAAGCGCGTCAGGAAGGGTTCGATCAGTTCTTCCGGCTCAGCAGACTCACGATCTTTTTCTGTATGGATAACCGCAACAATACGGTCGCCATGCATCACTTTTTTCATCTGCGGCGGTGGAATGAAATAGCTTTTTTGTGCATCGACTTCCAGGAAGCCAAAGCCTTTTTCCGTGGCTTTTACCACCCCTTCAGCACGTGGCGTCTGGGAATGTAGTTGCTGTTTAAGCTGCGCTAGCAGCGGGTTGTCCTGAAGCATAATTGTCTATTTTCGTGGCTAAAAGAGCGGCTGACAGTTTTACGCGATTCTGCCAGTGGCAGCAAGCGCTCTTTCAGTAAGTGGATCGGTTAATCAGTGTCGCCCAGCGCGATTTTCAAGCGATTCAACCATCCGCACAATCCACTCCAGGCTAGCAGGTTAATGGCCTGCTCTGAAGAGATTCCCTGATCGAACAAAGGCGTTAACAGTGCGGTGCTAAAGCGGTCGGGCGCCCGGGTCAGCCATTGTACCGCCTGTAGGGTAACGCGCTCAACCGGATGTCGTTGTTCCCAACGTTGTAATTCACGTTCATCCTGGCGAAGAACGGTAATGGCCTCGGTTAATTCATGAGCTGAATACGCATGTTCATTAAAACAGGCCACGCTGCCATTAATCCGTGAAGTCATCAGCGTCGCCAATGAAAATGCCTGTACCGGTATCCCGCTACGTTGCGTGCTGGAAATGAGCGACCCGAGTAAATCCAAAATGACGGGGGAATGTATCAGTAATGGCAGTAACGCTTGCAGTTCCTCGGGATAACGTCTGTCTATCGACTCATCATGATTAAGATGTTTTTCTATCGGGAATGGCGCAGCGTGCCAGGTTGTGTTTGTTGCATTAAATGGCGCAGCGTGAGCGAATTGTTGTATATCGAGACCCGGAATTCGGCGCACCGGATGTCCACACCAGGCCTGAAACAGGGCCACGATACGGGCCTGAAAACCGACGAATCCGATAATTTGATTCATCAGAATGCTATCGCTGGTGGTTAGCCCGACAGCATCCAGATGCTGGCGATCGCGCGCGCCTATCACGGCAGGAGAGCTGGCAAGTTGACGAGCATATTGGGTGATTTGCGCCAGTCGATGGTTACTTTCCCGCGAGGAGTCCGGCCCAGGAAGCGGTGTTAGACGCGCGGCATAGTGATTACATAATCGCTGGACGCCATATACCTGAGCGACGGTTAACGCCGTACTCATCCGTTCATAGGCGCTGAATGTGTGCATCTGACTCAGGTTTACGTGGGTCGGGAAGAGAATCTGTGCAAGTTTACGGGCAGGGATTAACCAGGATTGAAAAGGTAAAAGGGCGTCATCAGATATCGCCAGATCCAGTAAAAAGCAGTCGTCGACATGAGCGGCTTCCGGCACCAGCGGCAGAACATCTTGTGGATACATGCTGGATTGCGTCTCATGATACCAGTGGCTTTTGCCTTCAATTCGGCGTTGTTCCATGGGCGGTCCTTGGTCTAAAAAGTGGCGACCCGGACACGTCGTCATACCACTCGCCGGATCGTTTGCGCTGCAATATCCTGACGTAAGCAGAAGAGGGGATGAAAGATTGTTACGTGATAATAAATATCAGAAAAGCATATATGGGACAGGGTAGAGGGGAATTAAAAACGAGCATCATGGGCGACAGCGGGCCGCCCAGAGAACAGTGGAAGATTATTTCAGTTCTAGTTCATTCATTGCAGCGATGCTGAAACCACCGTCAACGTGTACGACTTCACCAGAGATACCGGCAGAAAGATCGGAACACAGGAATGCCGCAGAGTTGCCCACATCTTCAATGGTAACAGTGCGGCGAATCGGCGTAACAGCTTCGCAATGGGCCAGCATTTTACGGAAATCTTTGATACCGGAAGCGGCGAGGGTGCGGATTGGACCTGCGGAAATTGCGTTTACGCGTACGCCTTCAGGCCCCATTGCGTTAGCCATATAACGGACGTTTGCTTCCAATGAGGCTTTCGCCAGGCCCATCACGTTATAGTTAGGGATTGCACGCTCTGCGCCCAGATAGGACAACGTCAGTAGCGCAGAGCCAGGGTTTAGCATGGAACGACATGCTTTTGCCATCGCAACAAAGCTATAAGCGCTAATGTCATGCGCAATTTTAAATCCTTCGCGGGTAACTGCGTTCACATAATCGCCATCCAGTTGGTCAGCAGGTGCGAAGCCGATGGAGTGTACGAAACCGTCGAATTTCGGCCAGGCTTTGCTCAGTTCAGCAAACATGGTGTCAATGCTGGCATCTTCAGCCACATCACACTGCAAAACAATGTTGGAGCCTAATTGCGCTGCAAATTCTTCCACACGACCTTTCAGCTTGTCGTTCTGGTAGGTGAACGCCAGTTCGGCACCTTCGCGATGCATCGCCTGAGCGATTCCCCATGCGATAGACAATTTACTGGCAAGGCCTGTCACCAGAATGCGCTTACCTGATAAAAAACCCATGGCTTTAATCCTTTTGGCTAACACTTATATTATATCAATCAATGAGTTATGATTGACGCATTAAACACACTCGAAATTGGCCTGAAATTATATCCCACGCTTTTTCCCTGGAGAATGGTTATCCGCCTCACGTGACCTGTCACGTCATTACATGTGAGGAGTATATCATCCCCCTCCGCTTGTGCTTCGTTCAGGCATCTAACGTCGGTGAATCAGAGAAAATACGAGGTTTCAAAGGCATTGAAATGGTATTATTTCATTGCTAGCTGATGTTAATAAACATAGCAAGGCAGGAACTTTCTTAAAACAATAAATGTGACAATATTCAGCTTGTTATGATATATTGTTTTTATCGATCAATATCGAATCATTGATCGATATTATTGATTGATTGTGATTAGAAGTGCATTATCAGGATGTTATGATCAATTGGAGTGGTCTTATGCACTATCATTTCATCGCGGAACCGATGAGAGACACAACAGATAAATTACTGGGTGTGGAGATTAACGCCCGGTTTACTTCAGATACGGTTCACCCGTTGCATCCAGATTTCATCATTTCAGCGTGGGATAGCGAACAAAAGCGTAATTTCATGCTCGAGCAAATTCGATTAATTGCCGAAAAGCGTGACTGGTTTGAGCACAACAGCCTTATTTGCACCCTGAACCTCATTGACGAAATGGCACTGCTGGCGATTGGTGATCCAGCCATCAAGTCGGCCTTACATGCTCTACCATTTATTGCACTGGAACTTTCAGAACGTTTTCTGTCGAATACCATGTGCCTGAATAATCTGCTGATTAATTCACTTCGCGACGGCCCAAACGCATTGTGGTTGGGCGATCTTGGCTCCGGCAGCGTAGGGGCCAGTCCACTGGTTTGCGGTCATTTTGACGTTGTGAAACTGGATCGCGGTTTCTTCCTGGAACAGGTAGAAAAACCGATGTTCCCGGTGCTGATCAAAAATATCAGGGAATATTGCGACCGTGTTGTGGTGAAGGGAGTAGAAACAGTACGACTTATCGACGAGGCCAGTACCGCAGGTGTCTGGGCAATGCAAGGTGGTGCCCTTTACCCGTCAGTCGCGTTTACCGAAGTTGATACGCTGCTATTACCCACATTGTGTCACTGATGGCAGATTGCCCCCCGGTTGAGGAGGGCAGCCGTTTGTTAACGATCTTTTCGCCAGGCATCAGCGGTAAGCGCTTCGCCGAAATGACCTGCAATCAGGCGGCGGGTAAGCTCATGAAGAGGGGACGCCAGAACATCCGCTGTACTGCCGCGTTCTACCACTTCGCCCTGATGCATGACTAATACCTGATCGCTGATGTGCTTCATCATGCCAATATGTTGGGTCACATAGATATACGAAATTCCCTGTTTTTCCTGCAATTCCAGCATCAGATTGATGAGCTGCGAACGCATCGACATGTCCAGAGAGGCCAGGGCTTCGTCGGCGATAATGACTTTGGGGCGTAAAATGAGCGCACGGGCAAGGCCCAGACGCTGTTTTTGCCCTGGGGCCAACATATGTGGGTAATAGCTTACGTGATCGGGTAGCAATCCGACCATGCGCATGGTCTCCACGATCTGTTTACGACGCTGCTCAGGCTCGAGGTCGGTATTCAGACGTAGCGGAAAATCGAGGATCTGCGAGATACGTTGCCGCGGATTAAGCGATGTTGACGGATCCTGGAAAATCATACGGATCCGCTGACTACGAAATGAATAATCGCCATATTTTAACGGATGATCGTCAATCAGCAGCTCACCGCTGGTGGGTTCAATCATACCCGCCAACATTTTTGCCAGCGTAGACTTCCCCGAGCCGTTTTCACCAATGACGGCGAGCGTCTGACGTTCGCGCAGGGTGAAACTCAGGGGCTTAACGGCCTCAACGGTCTGGCGGCGAAATAAACCTGTCCGGTAGCGAAAGGTTTTGCTTAGATTACGAACTTCGAGCAGGGTTTCTACCATCTCACTCTCTCTCCATGTTCAGCGGGAAATGACAGGCGTAGAGATGATTCTTTGCTCCGGTCAGTCTTGGGGTTTCAATACATTCGCGTTGTGCATAAGGGCAGCGTGGTCCCAGACGACAGCCGATGGGTAATTGTTCCAGCAATGGAATAGCTCCTGGCATGGTATTCAGGCGGCTTTTGTGCGGCATTGCGCTACCAAAATCAGGAATAGCGCGAATCAACGCTTGAGTATAAGGATGATGTGGAATGGTGACCAAATCTTTACTTGGCGCGGTTTCCACCGTTTGCCCGCAGTACATCACGTTGATTTTGTCAGCCCACTGGCTGAGCATTTGCAGGTCATGGCTTATCAATAAAATGGTGGTATTGCTGTTTTGATTCAGACGGGTTAGCAGACGGAAAATTTGCGCCTGGGTGGTTGGCTCCATCGCGTTCGTTGGTTCATCGGCAATCAGCAAACGCGGCTGATTCGCTAATGCAATAGCGATCATGACCTTCTGGCATTCGCCATCGGTCAGCTCATATGGGAAGCTGCGCATGGCATCTTTATGGTCTTTTATCCCGACGCGGTGCAAGAGTTCAATCGCACGGCGTTTGCGCCAACCGATGCGCTGCCACCAGCGACCTTTGTAGGTCCATGCCGGAATATTTTGCATCAGTTGACGTCCGATACGCTCGGACGGATCGAGACATGACTGCGGCTCCTGAAAGATCATGGAGACGTTATGACCGACCAGTTTGCGTCGTTCACGCGCGGAAAGGCGTAGCAGATCGATATCATCAAAACGCATACGGTCTGCGGTTACGCGCCAGTTATCTTTAGCGACACCGCAAATGGCCTTAGCGATCAGACTCTTGCCGGATCCAGATTCGCCGACGAGCCCGCGGATTTCACCCTCATTCAATGTCATGCTGACACGATCAACAGCCTTTACCCAGTCGTCACCGGTCCTGAATTCAATGGTTAGGTTGCGGATATCCAGTAATGGCATTACTCCACCCCCGCAATAATTGCGCGGCGCACGCCGTCACCCAGTAGGTTAACCAGCAACACGCTTATCATAATTGCCGCGCCTGGTAGCATCACCGTCCAAGGTGCGACATAAATCAGCTCCAGCGCGTCGCCGAGCATGGCTCCCCATTCCGGGGACGGCAGCTGTGCGCCAAGGTCGAGAAAACCCAGCGCGGCGATATCCAGAATCGCCATCGACAGTGCGCGGGTGATTTCAGTAATAAGGCCAGCGGTGATATTGGGCAGAACGGCGAACCACAGAATATTCAGTGTGGTTGCACCGTCCAGGCGAGCGGCAATGACGTACTCTTTCTCCAGCTCGTCATGCACCATGCTGTAAACGGAGCGCACCATGCGCGGCAGCAGCGCCAGCCAGACGGCAAACATGGCGTGTGTCAGATGCGGCCCGGCAAAGGCCACCACAATAATCGCCAGCAGCAGAGAAGGGATCGACAGTAGGGTGTCCAGAATGTGGTTCAGCACCGCAGAGCGCAATCCGTGCGTCGCACCGGCAACTACGCCCAATACCAGGCCACACAGCGTGGCGGCAAGAGTAACGACAAACGCGCCGCCAACGGTCGGGGCCGCGCCGCTGAGCAGACGACTTAAAACGTCACGTCCCAGATCGTCAGTCCCGAGGAAGAATGAGACTTCGCCATAGCGCGACCATGACGGCGGTAAAAGCTGATAGCCGAGAAATTGCTGATCGATGCCGTAAGGGGCAAACCAACCACCAAAAATACACAGAATAGCCAGTCCCGCACAGCCGTACAGGCCGATCATCGCAGTCGCATCACCATAGAAATTGCGCCATGCGGTGCGCAACGTACCCGGCGGGCGTTTTTCGCTATAGACGCTATCGTAAGGCATACCATTCCTTATGTTTCAGAGGGTTAGCCATAGCACCCAAAATATCAGAGATGACGTTAACGATGATAACCAGTGAACCAATCACCATCACGCCCGCTGAAATCGCCGCGTAATCCTGCTGGCGAATCGCGTTAATCAGCCAACGGCCAAGACCTGGCCAGCTAAAGACCATCTCGGTGATCATCGCCAGCGTCAGCATGGTGGAAAACTGTAAGCCCAGACGCGGGATCACCGGTGGAAGAGCGTTGTGCAGGACGTGACGACGCAGAATCGTTAATCGTGACAAACCGCGTGTGGCCGCCGCTTTGACGTAGTTCTGGTCAAAGACCTCAATGGTGCTGATACGCATCAGGCGGATGACTTCGGTGGTGGGCGCAACGGAGAGCGTCAGCACCGGGAGCACCATATGACGGATAGCGCTGACCAGCATTTCATCGCGCCAGGGCGAGTCGGAGATCCACGCATCAATAATGGCAAAACCGGTAACAGGTTTCACCTCGTAGAGAAGATCAAAACGCCCGGAAACGGGTAACCAGCCGAGGGTCAGTGAGAAGAGCAATGTTAGCAGCAGCGCCAGCCAAAAAACGGGGATAGAAAACCCCATCAGAGCCAATGCGCTGATGCAACGGTCCTGCCATTTGTTCCGCGTGATACCGGCCAGCATACCAACGGGGATCCCAACCATTAGTGCAAAACCAAAGGCAAGAATGCACAGTTCCATTGTGGCCGGGAACACCTCTTTCAGCTGCTCTGAGATCAACTGACCGTTAATACTGGATACGCCGAAATCCCAGTGGATGAGACCATTGAACCAGAATACCCAGGCGTTCCACAGCGATGCACCCTGCAACGGCGCATGAGGCGTGAAGTAGCTCAGGCTGAAGCCAATAAAGGTCAGGAAGAACAGGGTTACCAGTAGCAATAAAAATCGACGCAAGGTGAAGATAATCATGGTTTTTTCACCTCATCTTTCTTTTCCCTGGACACGCCGGCAAAAGAGGCATTACCGAATGGACTGAGCACCAATCCTTTGATGTCGTAGCGATAAGCCTGTAGACGCAGTGAAGAGGCCAACGGCAGAATAGGTAACTCTTGTGCAAGAATATTTTGCGCTTCGTCATAGGCATCTATTCGCGATGAAAGCTGCTGCGAAGAGAGGGCCTTGCGCAGAATGCTGTCAAACTGCGGATTACACCAGTGGGCAAAGTTGGTCTGCGAATTGATGGCGGCACAGCTGAGCAACGGCCGGAAAAAACTGTCAGGATCGTTACTGTCCGTCGCCCAGCCGGATAACGTCAGATCATGGTTCATATCCATTAATCTCGCCTCCTGAAAACGACCTTCTACCGGGATGATCTTCACTTTCACACCCACCTGAGCCATATCTGCCTGAATCAACTCGGCGGTTTTCAGCGGACTGGGGTTCCAGGCCTGAGAGCTGGTAGGGACCCAAAGTTGTAATGTCAGATTCTCCAGCCCCAGCGCTTTTAGCTGCTCGCGCGATTTTGCCGGGTTGTATTCTGTAATTTTAGCTTCGTTATCATAAGCCCACGAGGCGCGAGGCAAAATAGATGCCGCGGTTTCTGCCGTCCCGTAGTAGATAGACTGCATTAAGCGCTGGTTGTTAATGGCCAGCGCCAGCGCATGCCGCACGGCAGGGTTATTCAACGGCGGTTTATTGGTGTTGAACGCCAGATAGGCAATGTTCATCCCCGGGCGCAGCGTCAGACGCAGGCGAGGGTCATCACGCAATATGCTGAGCTGGCTGGCGGCAGGCCAGGCCAGGACGTCGCACTCGCCAGTGAGTAATTTCGATAAGCGTCCGGTTCCACCAGAGCCGAGATCCACTACGACCTGCGGCATCAGGGGGGTACCACGCCAGAATTTTTCATGTCGCTGCAACCGAATATATTGGCCGGCACGATTCTCCGAAAGCTGGTACGGGCCTGTGCCGACGGGTTGTCTGTCGAGCAACTCCTGGCGATCCTGTTTTGCCAGATTAGCGGCATATTCGGCCGACATTACGGAGGCATAGTGTGTGGCAAGGTGCCACATAAAGGAGGCATCCGGTTGCGTTAAGCGGAATTCAACGGTGTTGTTGTCCAGTTTGCGCACGCTTTGGACGTTATCGGCAAACTGCAGGCTGTCGAAGTAGGGGAAACTGCTACCGTTCACATTGTGCCACGGATGGTGGCGATCAAAGATGCGCTCGAAGGTAAACACCACATCGTCCGCATTTAGTTTGCGGGTGGGGGTGAACCAGGCAGTCTTCTGAAACTGAACGTCACGACGCAGATGGAAACGGTAGGTTGCGCCGTTATCCAGCACTTCCCAGCTTTCAGCCAGCTCAGGCACCAGCCGATAGGTGTAGGGATCTACATCAAGCAGTCGGTCATACAATTGGGCCGCTAACGTGTCGACGATGAGACCGCTGCTCGTTTTTTGTGGGTTGAACGTATTGACCTGCCCGCTGACGCAATAGACAAACCCACTGTCACGGATATCAGCGTGCGGAGCTTGCTCAGGCGCAGCAGCAGCCTGACCACTCAGAAATCCAGCCATCACGATCAGAGATGATAAAACCAGGCGCATAATTTTAATGGATTATATAAAGAGGCTATCTTACTAATACTTAATGACATTTGCCATTACCGTTTGTTTTTGGGAGTAACAGGCTCGATAAGCGCGAGTTCAACACCGCGACATGGTCAAAATTCATACCTGCTATCTACTTTGAATCTTCTCTGTTAACTATCTTAGCATTTTCATGGCCCATCTGACTTGCTATAAACGTGGGGCGTTCCTGTCGTTGTTTACTGATTGATATCAGTGTGTACTCGGAAGATGGAGTATGGCATCGATAACGAAGTGTGGAGCGCGCATTTAGAGTGTCACTATCAATGCTGAACTATAATCATTCAGGAAGTAGTACACGTTATGTGAGTTGTAATAGCTAAAGTATCTATAATTATTTCAATATGTTAATTCCATTTTTTCTTCATGGCATCTTAATCTTCTCACCCATTTATGGTGATGATTTCCATTGGTTATTAAATGCATTTTGGCTTTGATCCTGGTTATGAACGGTTTTCTGTTGCCATATAACCTCTAATGGAATGAATTGTATGAATAAATTACTGAGCCTTGTTGTTTCACTTGCCCTATTGCCTGGAGCCGTTTTTGCTGCGTCGACTCCAGACTGTGTGAAGGTGAATAAAGCGCAAATCGAAGCGCTATTTGATAAGTGGAACGAGTCATTGAAAACAGGTAACGCGCAGACGGTATCTGAAAATTATCTTAGCGATGCGGTATTGCTGCCTACTGTATCCAATAAAGCGCGTTTAACGGACGCTGAGCGTGTTGATTATTTCGAGCATTTTCTTGCGAAAAAGCCGACCGGGAAAATTGACATGCGTACCATTCGCCTGGGGTGTAATAAGGCGATAGACACCGGTACCTACACATTTACCTTCGCGGACAAATCAACGGTTTCAGCCCGCTACACATTCACTTATGCATGGGACGGTAAAGAGTGGAAAATTTCCACACACCACTCTTCAGCGATGCCTGAGGGGTAAAAAGCAGTGCAGGGGGCGGAATATTCACCGCTCCCTGAAGACTAGCCAATAATCGCGATGCCAAGACGTTCCATGAGCAACGATGCCTGGTAGTTGTCCAACTTAACGCCTTGTAAATCAACGCCCCGAATATCTAAGTCACCCAACTCCGAATTGGTCAGATCGCAATGTGTGAAGTTTGCTGCTCGCCAGTCGAAAGTCGAAAACTCGCCGCCGGAGAGATCTGAACCACTGAACGTCGCGCCCAGTACCTGGGCACCCATCCAACGGTTTTCCCACAGCTCACACTTTTCCAGCACGACTTTCGAAAAATTGGCGTAGCTTAGATTTGTGTTAGTGATATATGCGCTGCAAAACCAGGTGCGTGTAGTGATCATATTCATAAAGCTTGCGCCGCGGAAATCTGCGCCTTGTGCGCGGCAGTGGCGAATTTCAATGCCCAGCGCACTGGCATTGCGAAAATCCGCCATGGATAAATCACAGCTTTTAAAAATGGCATCTTTCAGCATTGCACGACTAAAATTGCACCCTTTCTGGCTTTCACGATCATAGAACTGACAGCCGATAAATTCAGTGCCACTCAGGTCGGCACCTGAAAAATCACAGTTAAAAAATGTACTATTTTCAATTTTCTCACCGGTGAAGCGGTTTCTGTCAATTTTTTCGCCAACGAGTGCCAGAGCCATATTTGTACCTGTTTTTTTATACAGTAATGGCGTCATGGTAAACCCTGATGAGGTTATGCGTCAAATCCGCCAATATGACATCTGCAAATGTGCTTTAAATCTGGTGCTTTTTCAGCAAAGCGCGAAGCTGATGGTAAGTCAGACCCAGTAATTCAGCGGCTTTTTTCTGGTTAAATTTTGCCTGCTGTAAGCTGGTTTGTAGAAAGTCTTTCTCTTGCTGCTGCTGGAATTCACGCAGATCCAGCGGTAACCCTACAGACATCGGTTTAGTTTCCGGCGCCTGCGGCTGCGTAGTGTGGCGGCGGAAGGGGTCAATGATTATCTCATCCAGCGGGTAATCACTGGTTCCATGCCGGTAAACGGATCGCTCCACGACGTTTTTCAGTTCACGAATATTGCCCGGCCAACGGTAGTGGAGGAGCGTTTCTCTGGCCTCGGCACTAAAACCCGGAAACAGAGGTAACCCGATCTCGCGGCACATCTGAATGGCAAAATGTTCGGCCATTAACATAATGTCACTTTGACGCTCGCGTAACGGTGGGAGTTGCACCACGTCAAAGGCCAGGCGATCCAGCAGGTCCGCGCGGAAAGTGCCTTCGCTAACCATACGAGGTAAGTCGGCATTGGTCGCACAAACAAGTCGTACGTTAACTTGCAACGGCTGGCTGCCACCAACGCGCTCCAGCTCGCCATATTCAATAACCCGCAGTAATTTTTCCTGTACCAACATCGGGGCGGTTGCCAGTTCATCGAGAAACAGCGTACCGCCGTCGGCGCGTTCGAAACGTCCCGGATGGCGTTTTTGCGCGCCGGTAAAGGCACCCGCTTCGTGACCAAACAGTTCGGAATCAAGCAAATTTTCGTTTAGCGCCGCGCAGTTAAGCGAAATAAACGGGCCTTGCCAGCGGGTGGAGAGGTAGTGCAGGCGGTTGGCAATAAGTTCTTTCCCGGTCCCGCGCTCACCTATAACCAGTACAGGTTTATCCAGCGGTGCCAGATGAGAAACCTGCTCCAGCACTTCAATAAAGCTGTTCGCTTCACCCAGAAGATTATCTTTGTATCCAGCCATGATGAAATTCACCATTTGTTAGTGTTATTCACCAATTTACGCTAATTAGCCTGGCAGGTAAAATTATATAATTACAATAAAATCAATTACATAAAAAGTTGGCACGCCAAGTGCATTATGAAAACAGCAGGGCATAGCCCGATATCAGAACAGTAAGTGAGGATTACATTATGGGTATTTTTTCTCGTTTTGCCGACATCGTGAACGCCAACATTAATGCGTTGCTGGAAAAGGCTGAAGATCCGCAGAAACTGGTGCGGTTGATGATCCAGGAAATGGAAGACACGCTGGTTGAGGTACGTTCTAACTCAGCGCGTGCGCTGGCAGAAAAGAAACAATTATCTCGCCGTATCGAACAGGCCAGTGCCCAACAGGCAGAGTGGCAGGAAAAAGCAGAACTTGCGCTGCGTAAAGAGAAAGAAGATTTGGCGCGTTCTGCGTTAATTGAAAAGCAGAAACTGACCGATTTAATTGCCTCTCTGGATCATGAGGTGACGCTAGTTGACGATACGCTGGCGCGTATGAAAAAAGAGATCGGTGAGCTGGAAAATAAACTCAGTGAAACCCGTGCTCGTCAGCAGGCGTTGATGCTGCGTCATCAGGCAGCGAGTTCTTCGCGTGATGTTCGTCGTCAACTGGACAGCGGTAAACTCGATGAAGCGATGGCGCGCTTTGAATCTTTCGAGCGTCGTATCGATCAGATGGAAGCCGAGGCTGAAAGCCATAACTTCGGTAAACAGAAGTCTCTGGATCAGCAATTTGCTGACCTGAAAGCAGATGATGAAATCAGCGAGCAGCTGGCGCAACTTAAAGCCAAAATGCAGCAAGACAAGCAATAATAACATCTGGCGGCGCCCGAACGCGCCGCCGCTCATCACCTGTAAGGAGTACTCATGAGCGCGCTATTTCTGGCCATCCCGTTAACCATCTTTGTGTTGTTCGTTTTACCGATTTGGCTCTGGCTGCATTACAGCAACCGTTCCAGCCGTGGCGAACTGTCGCAAAGTGAACAGCAACGTCTGGTCGAACTCAACGATGACGCACAGCGGATGCGCGAGCGCATTCAGGCGCTGGAAGACATCCTCGATGCTGAACATCCAAACTGGAGGGACCGCTAATGGGAGGCGTTAACCTGAACAAAAAACTGTGGCGTATTCCGCAGCAGGGCATGGTGAAGGGGGTTTGCGCTGGGATTGCGCATTATCTCGATGTGCCTGTGAAGCTGGTACGGATCCTGGTGGTGTTGTCAGTCTTTTTTGGCCTGGCCTTTTTCACCTTCGTCGCTTACATCGTGCTGACCTTTGTGTTGGATCCGATGCCGGACAATGTGGTTTCCGGCGAGCAGCAGCCATCAAGCGGTGAGCTGTTGGATGCCGTCGATCGCGAGCTGGCGGCTAGTGAAAAGCGTTTACGTGAAATGGAGCGTTATGTGACGTCCGATACTTTTTCCTTACGTAGTCGCTTCCGTCAATTGTGAGGACAGAAATGAACAATCGCTGGCAACGTGCCGGGCAAAGGGTTAAGCCGGGCTTTAAAATAGCAGGTAAGCTGGTGCTTCTGACCGCGCTGCGCTACGGCCCGGCGGGTGTAGCAGGGTGGGCGGTGAAGTCCGTCGCCCGACGCCCGCTAAAAATGCTGCTGGCGTTGGTTCTGGAACCGGTGTTGAGTCGGGCTGCGGCAAAATTGTCGAAACGTTATTCAGGTAATCAACCCTGATATTTGAATCAGCAAAAGCAAGCAACAATTAATCAACATTCCCTCAGTTAATTTGCGGCAGCTCACAAATATAATTTTGGGGCTGTCAAAATTCTTTTGGGTCGTTACCACGGGTATTGAAGGTGAACTAAAAAATCTATTTCGCAGGGCATTAATACACAGGTTTTATATCAGGAAGTCGGTCAGCAATATTTGTGTTCCTATAGTGATATTCTGTAATCCTTTCTCACCTGCAATCAGATTAAATAATAAATTATAGCTTTGCTCACCTAATTGTTGGGTAGGAACATCAAATGCGGGTAGAAAAATCAACAGGCTAACTGCAGCACGGGTAACCTGAGGAACAATCGTCCGCGCCTGCAGACGGTGATAATGCGGTCGCAATATTTTCTTAAGAACTGGCGTATAGTGTAGAGGTAAATCCAACTATCAGTCAGGAAGATATTATGTTGAAAAAAGGTGTATTAGCGTTGGCTCTGGCCATCGGCATGCCGGTTTATGCTGCGGAACATTGGATCGATGTTCGCATTCCTGAACAGTATCAACAGCAGCATATTCAGGGGGCCGTCAATATTCCGTTAAAAGAGATGAAGGCACGTATTGCAGCTGAAGTTCCTGATAAGAACGACACTGTGAAGCTGTACTGCAACTCCGGGCGTCAATCGGGACAAGCGAAGGATATGTTGACTGAAATGGGCTATACGCAGGTGACGAATGAAGGTGGCATCAACCAGATCTCGCTTCCTAAAGTAGAGAATAAATAATCCGTACGCAGTTCTTCTGCTCCTGGCGGTAAGAATAATGCCGCCAGGAACTGCCCAGGTAGTTGATAAGTAAGAATTGACCCCTATCTTTACTTCCTGTTTGTTATAATTTCTTCGGTTCCTTCAGCAAAACGGGATGGCGATGAAGCGACTTAAAAATGAACTCAATTCGCTGGTTAATCGCGGCGTAGACCGGCATTTACGCCTGGCTGTCACCGGACTTAGCCGCAGCGGTAAGACGGCGTTTATCACCGCGATGGTAAATCAGTTACTCAATATTCATGCCGGTGCACGTCTGCCGTTGCTCAGCTGCGTGCGCGAAGAGCGTTTGCTCGGCGTGAAACGGGTTCCTCAACGCGATTTTGGCATTCCGCGCTTTACCTATGATGAGGGACTGGCTCAGCTGTACGGCTCTCCGCCGACCTGGCCGACCCCTACGCGCGGCGTGAGTGAAATACGTCTGGCGCTACGCTATAAATCCAATGACTCTTTACTGCGCCACTTTAAAGACACCTCCACGCTGTACCTGGAGATCGTCGATTATCCGGGGGAGTGGCTGCTCGATTTACCGATGCTTGCCCAGGATTATCTGAGCTGGTCGCGGCAAATGACCGGATTATTGCAGGGGCAGCGGGGCGAATGGTCGGCAAAATGGCGGCAGTTATGCCAGGGGCTGGATCCGTTGGCGCCTGCTGATGAAAACCGTCTGGCGGAAATTGCTGCCGCCTGGACGGAGTATCTGCATCAGTGTAAACAGCAGGGCCTACATTTTATTCAACCGGGCCGTTTTGTCCTGCCCGGGGATATGGCGGGCGCGCCTGCGCTGCAATTCTTCCCGTGGCCGGATGTCGATGCCTGGGGGGAATCAAAGCTGGCGCAGGCTGACAAACACACCAACGCGGGCATGTTGCGCGAAAGATTCAATTATTACTGCGAAAAGGTCGTCAAAGGGTTTTATAAGAATCACTTCCTGCGCTTTGATCGCCAGATTGTGCTGGTCGATTGCCTGCAGCCGCTCAACAGCGGGCCACAGGCGTTCAACGACATGCGCCTGGCGCTTACTCAGTTGATGCAAAGCTTCCATTACGGGCAGCGTACGCTGTTTCGTCGGCTATTTTCTCCAGTGATCGACAAGCTGCTGTTTGCCGCCACCAAAGCCGACCACGTCACGGTGGATCAGCACGCCAATATGGTGTCGTTATTGCAGCAGCTGATCCAGGACGCATGGCAAAACGCTGCGTTCGAAGGTATCAGCATGGATTGTCTGGGGCTGGCATCGGTGCAGGCAACCACCAGCGGCTTGATCGATGTGAAAGGTGAAAAGATCCCGGCGTTGCGTGGTAATCGTCTGAGCGATGGCGAACCGCTGACAGTCTATCCGGGGGAAGTGCCCGCGCGTTTACCTGGGCAGGCATTTTGGGACAGTCAGGGCTTTCAGTTTGAGGCGTTTCGCCCGCAGGTTATGGATGTCGATAAACCCTTACCACATATCCGCCTCGATGCCGCGCTGGAGTTTTTAATAGGAGATAAATTGCGATGAGCGAGCCGTTAAAACCGCGTATCGATTTCTCAGGTCCGCTGGACGTGGAACAAAACACGGCGTTTAAAGCACAACAAATGTTCAACGAAACGGAGGCGCAGACTTTTTCTCCGGCGAAAGTGGATGAACCCCTGGAAGACGAAGGTCAGGCGGAGGCCGTCATTGATGTGGCCTTACGCCCCAAACGCAGTCTGTGGCGCAAGATGGTGATGGGCGGGCTGGCGCTGTTTGGCGTGAGCGTTGTTGCTCAGGGTGTGCAGTGGACCATGAACGCCTGGCAGACTCAGGACTGGGTCGCGCTGGGAGGATGTGCCGCAGGCGCATTGATTATCGGCGCAGGTGTCGGATCGGTGGCGACCGAGTGGCGCAGATTGTGGCGATTGCGTCAGCGCGCGCACGAACGTGATGAAGCGCGAGACTTGCTCCACAGCCATGGAACCGGAAAAGGTCGTGCATTTTGTGAAAAACTGGCGCAGCAGGCAGGTATCGATCAGTCGCATCCAGCATTGCAGCGTTGGTATGCCTCAATTCATGAAACGCAGAACGATCGCGAGGTGGTCAGTCTGTATGCCCATCTTGTGCAGCCGGTACTGGATGCGCAAGCCCGGCGTGAGATTAGCCGTTCTGCGGCAGAGTCCACGCTGATGATTGCCGTCAGCCCATTGGCGCTGGTGGATATGGCGTTTATCGCCTGGCGAAATCTACGGCTGATTAATCGCATTGCATCGCTGTATGGCATTGAACTTGGTTATTACAGCCGTCTGCGTCTGTTCCGCCTGGTGCTGCTGAATATCGCTTTTGCCGGGGCCAGTGAGCTGGTGCGGGAAGTAGGGATGGACTGGATGTCGCAGGATTTAGCCGCCCGCTTATCAACGCGTGCCGCACAGGGCATTGGCGCGGGGTTGTTAACGGCGCGTCTGGGCATTAAAGCTATGGAACTTTGCCGACCGCTGCCGTGGATCGATGATGATAAGCCACGACTGGGCGATTTTCGCCGTCAACTGATTGGTCAGGTGAAAGAGACCTTACAAAAAAACAAATCTCCGCGCGAAAGTTAGCTAAAAAACAGGCGCCGATCGTATAACTTTACGCCCCGGCGCCCAATTTTCCAGCGCGCTGTCAATATTTGTTGACAGAGTTCTTTCTGCGAACCAAATACTGTCTTATCATTTACTACATAATCCCTTGTCCTGATGAAGGTTCCTATGCGTTTGGAAGTCTTTTGTGAAGACCGTCTTGGTCTGACCCGCGAATTGCTCGATTTACTGGTGCTGAGAAGCATTGATTTACGCGGCATCGAAATTGACCCCATCGGGCGGATTTACCTTAATTTTGCGGAGCTGGAGTTCACCAACTTCAGCAGCCTGATGGCTGAAATTCGCCGTATTTCAGGGGTTACGGATGTGCGTACCGTGCCATGGATGCCTTCCGAACGTGAACATCTGGCACTAAGTGCGCTGCTTGAAGCGTTGCCAGAGCCGGTCCTTTCTCTTGATATGAAAAGCAAAGTTGAGATGGCGAACCCTGCGAGCTGTCAACTTTTTGCGCACACCCAGGAGCGGATGCGCAACCATACCGCAGCCCAGTTAATCAATGGGTTTAACTTCCAGCGCTGGCTGGAAAGCAATCCGCAGGATTCCCATAGCGAACATGTCGTGATTAACGGGCAGAATTTCCTGATGGAAATTACGCCCGTCCATTTGCAGGGCGAAAATCAGGAGCAGATGTTGACCGGCGCGGTGGTGATGTTGCGCTCCACCATCCGAATGGGACGTCAGCTGCAAAATATGACAACGCAGGATCTCAGTGCGTTTAGCCAGATTATTGCCGTCAGCACCAAAATGAAACACGTCGTAGAGCAAGCGCGCAAGCTGGCGACGCTGAGCGCGCCGCTACTGATTACTGGTAATACCGGCACCGGCAAAGATCTCTTTGCTCATGCCTGCCATCTGGCAAGCCCGCGTGCGTCGAAACCATATCTGGCGCTGAACTGTGCGTCAATCCCTGAAGATGCGGTTGAAAGCGAGCTGTTTGGCCATGCGCCGGAAGGTAAAAAAGGGTTCTTTGAGCAGGCGAATGGCGGTTCGGTTCTGTTAGATGAAATTGGCGAAATGTCGCCGCGTATGCAGACCAAATTGCTGCGTTTTCTCAATGACGGTACGTTCCGTCGCGTGGGAGAAGATCACGAAGTTCATGTTGATGTCCGTGTGATTTGCGCCACGCAAAAGAACCTTGTGGAGCTGGTGCAGAAAGGACTTTTCCGTGAAGACCTCTATTATCGTCTGAATGTACTGACGTTAAACCTGCCGCCGCTGCGCGATTGCCCACAAGATATTATGCCGCTCACCGAACTGTTCGTGGCGCGTTTTGCCGATGAGCAGGGCGTGCCGCGTCCGAAGCTGTCCGCCGATCTCAGCACGGTGTTAACCCGTTACGGTTGGCCGGGCAACGTGCGTCAGCTTAAAAATGCTATCTACCGGGCGCTGACCCAGCTTGAAGGCTATGAACTGCGGCCACAGGATATTTTGCTGCCGGATTATGATGCGGCAACGGTTGCGGTCGGAGAAGAGGTAATGGAAGGGTCGCTGGATGAAATTACCAGCCGCTTTGAACGCTCCGTGCTGACGCAGCTGTATATGAATTATCCCAGCACGCGCAAGCTGGCCAAGCGCCTCGGCGTTTCGCATACCGCGATTGCCAATAAATTGCGCGAGTACGGCCTGAGCCAACAGAAAAAAAGCGAAGAGTAATGCCGTAAATGAAAATGCCTCCATGTGGAGGCATTTTTGTATGCAAACGCAGCTTACGCTTTCAGTACGTCCAGCGCCGCTGTGTAGTCTGGTTCGTTGGTGATTTCATTGACCAGTTGGCTGAAGACGACGTTGTCATTTTCATCGATAACAACTACGGCACGTGCGGCCAGACCTTTCAGCGGGCCTTCAGCGATTTCAACACCGTAGTTTTTCAGGAATTCTGCGTTGCGCAGGGTGGACAGCGTGATAACGTTGCTCAGACCTTCCGCGCCGCAAAAACGAGAGTGGGCGAATGGCAGGTCGGCCGAAATACACAGTACGACGGTATTGTCGATTTCTGTCGCCAGTTGGTTAAACTTACGTACCGATGCCGCGCAAACGCCAGTATCGATGCTTGGGAAAATATTCAGCACTTTGCGCTTGCCTGCAAACTGGCCCAGCGTAACGTCAGACAGGTCTTTAGCCACAAGGGTAAAAGCCTGAGCTTTGCTTCCAGCCTGAGGAATGGAGCCGGCAACTGCAACCGGGTTGCCCTGGAAATGAACGGTTTGTGACATGGTTATCTTCCTGTTTACATATAGTTAACGTCGAGGCTAGTTTATGCCATCAACAGTTAACACGGCAAACGCTATTTGCGGATATCCGCTTCAGGGACTGCATTAAGGAAAACAAATGAGAACAGTTAAGGTATATGAGGAAGCCTGGCCGCTGCACACTCCCTTTGTCATCGCCCGTGGGAGCAGGACCGAAGCGCATGTGGTTGTCGTCGAATTGACAGAAAATGGCGTCACAGGTATTGGCGAGTGCACACCGTACCCGCGCTACGGTGAAAGCGATGCCTCTGTCCTGGCGCAAATTATGAGCATTGCGCCACAACTGGAAAACGGACTGACGCGTGAAGAGCTGCAAAAGCTGCTGCCAGCAGGGGCTGCGCGAAATGCCGTAGATTGTGCGTTGTGGGATCTGAGTGCGCGTCAACAGCAGACGTCGCTGGCGGAATTGGTGGGAAGTGAACTGGCGGAAGTGGTGACGACGGCGCAAACCGTGGTGATTGGCTCGCCGGAACAAATGGCCGCGAGCGCGGCTGCGCTGTGGGGAAATGGTGCGAGACTGCTGAAAGTTAAACTGGATGCTCGCTTGATTAGTGAGCGGATGGTTGCCATTCGTGCGGCTGTTCCTGACGCCACGATTATTGTCGACGCCAACGAATCCTGGCGGGCAGAAGGCCTTGCGGCACGCTGTCAGCTGTTGGCTGATCTAGGGGTGGCGATGCTGGAGCAGCCGCTGCCGGCTCAGGATGATGCCGCGCTGGAGAATTTTGTGCATCCGCTGCCCATCTGCGCAGATGAAAGTTGCCACACTCGCAGTAGCCTGAAAGCGCTGCACGGACGCTATGAAATGGTCAATATCAAACTGGACAAAACAGGCGGTCTGACGGAAGCACTGGCGCTGGCAACGGAAGCCCGCGAGCAGGGATTTGCGCTGATGCTGGGCTGCATGCTGTGTACCTCCCGGGCGATCGGTGCGGCGTTGCCGCTTACGCCGCAGGTTAACTTTGCCGATCTTGATGGCCCGACCTGGCTGGCCAGCGATGCGGAGCCAGCCCTGCATTTTACGACCGGGCAGCTCCATCTCTAGGGTGCCAGCGCAGCAGATTGGACATGGCCAGCAGGTATTTTTCGCTCGCTTCATCCGATGAAATGGGCGGAAATTCGGCGGTTATGCAGTGTAAATTCAGATCTGCGCACCAGCTCCCAAAAGAGCCGGGCGTTTCATAACCTACGCTGGTGACCAGAGGCAATTCAAACGACTGTGCCAGCCACGAACCCAGCTCGCTGCTTCTGGGATCTTCAATACAGGCCAGTGGATCGTGGAAAGAGACTACCCAGGCGGGATGAATTCGGTGAATAAGCTGACACAACGCCTGGGTTTCTGGTTCCGAACCCGGACTTTCGCCGGTCAACAACACCACATCACGCTCTTCTGCACTACTGTTCCAGCGATACACCGTTTCGCCCGCTCTCCAGTTTGCGGCGGGAAAATTACGGTTCAGATCGACGCCGTTCGCATTTGCGCGCAGCCCAAGCTGGCAACCGTCAGGGTTTACGGCCAGCACCACATGGTGGCGACGCAGGGAAGGGTTAAGCGTACGCAATGCGCAGGAAAGGGTAACGACCGAGGAGTTTTCGTCGCCGTGCGTTCCCGCCAGTATCAGGCCGCTTTCACGATCGGCTGCCAGTGCAGGAAACCAGATTAGCGGTGCGCCTAACAAGGAGCGTCCGTAATGTTCGGTTCCAGGTGGGAATGCGCCGCGCTCGGCACGGGGACGGGTAACGGTCATAGTCATCTCTGAATGCTTGGATTGTTACTCGCAGTGTTGTGCAAAATGTATGGATAATCAAATCGTTTTCACACACTTATCTTTTCAGGTGTAATATCACTTTCTTGTCGGAAGTTAATTGCATTTCCTGCTGGCGATACAAATAATTACACATTCACTTAGTAGCCGGAATTGAGGGTACCTTATGCAGCATTCTGTTTCAGTAACCTGTTGTGCGTTGTTGGTTAGCAGCATTTCTTTATCCTGGGCTGCTGATGTTCCCAGCGGAACGGTACTGGCAGAGAAACAAGAACTGGTGCGTCATATAAAAGACGAACCGGCGTCGCTTGATCCGGCAAAAGCCGTTGGGCTGCCTGAAATACAGGTGATTCGTGATCTATTTGAAGGGCTGGTCAACCAGAATGAGAAGGGTGAGATCGTGCCTGGCGTCGCTACCCAATGGAAGAGTAACGATAACCGCATCTGGACGTTTACGCTGCGCGACAATGCGCGATGGGCGGATGGTACGCCAGTAACGGCGCAGGATTTTGTCTATAGCTGGCAGCGTCTGGTTGATCCAAAAACGCTGTCGCCGTTTGCCTGGTTTGCTGCGCTGGCGGGTATTAATAATGCTCAGGCTATTATCGATGGCAAAGCCACACCTGATAAACTTGGCGTTAGTGCTGTCGATGCACGGACATTGAAAGTTCAACTGGATAAACCGCTGCCCTGGTTTGCCAATCTGACGGCGAGTTTTGCATTCTATCCGGTACAAAAAGCCAACGTTGAGAGCGGCAAAGAGTGGACCAAACCAGGCAATCTGATTGGTAACGGCGCCTATGTGCTCAAAGATCGCGTCGTAAACGAAAAACTGGAAGTGGTGCCGAACACGCATTATTGGGACAACGCCAAAACAGTGCTGCAAAAAGTCACCTTCCTGCCGATCAACCAGGAATCAGCTGCGACCAAGCGCTATCTTGCTGGTGATATTGATATTACCGAGTCCTTCCCGAAAAATATGTACCAGAAACTGTTGAAGGATATCCCGGGTCAGGTTTACACCCCGCCGCAGCTTGGTACTTATTATTATGCCTTCAATACCCAGAAGGGACCGACTGCCGACTCACGCGTGCGCCTGGCGCTCAGCATGACTATCGATCGTCGTCTGATGGCGGATAAAGTTTTGGGTACCGGTGAGAAACCAGCATGGCATTTTACGCCGGATGTAACGGCAGGATTTGTGCCGGAACCTTCACCGTTTGAGCAAATGAGTCAGGAAGAGCTGAACGCGCAGGCGAAAACGCTGCTGCGCGCGGCGGGCTATGGCCCGCAGAAACCGCTTAAACTGACGCTGCTGTACAACACCTCAGAAAATCATCAGAAGATTGCTATCGCAGTGGCTTCTATGTGGAAGAAGAACCTCGGTGTTGACGTAAAACTGCAGAACCAGGAATGGAAAACGTATATCGACAGCCGTAATACCGGTAATTTTGATGTGATCCGCGCCTCGTGGGTGGGTGACTACAATGAGCCTTCTACGTTCTTGTCGCTATTAACATCGACCCATACGGGCAATATCTCCCGCTTTAATGATCCGGCGTACGACAAAGTGTTGACCCAGGCAACTCTGGAGAATACAGAGAAAGCGCGCAATGCCGATTATAACGCCGCGGAGAAAATTCTGATGGAACAGGCACCTATTGCGCCGATTTATCAGTATACCAACGGGCGTTTAATTAAACCGTGGTTGAAAGGATATCCGATTACTAACCCTGAAGATGTGGCCTATAGCCGCACAATGTATATCGTTAAGCACTAACAGAGATAATGGCTGGTGTGATTTTGCATCAGCCATTTTATGTTTCCGGCGGCTGATGCTCCCGGCAAATCAGCAATGAATCTTCTTCACTCAATCTCTCTTTCGTCAGATTACAAAATCCCTGACCATCAATTTTTTGGTGGAACCGACAGCTATGGCAAAGACCAAAGCCAGGCACATTGTTGGTTCTCTGGATCCCACGTAACAGTTCTAACAGCAGCTCTCTGAGCACGATCGCCCGTTCACCCATTGCCGATTCACCCTCTACTAAAAACGTGGGGGGCAGCAGGGCTTCAAGTAAGGTATTGGCCGACTCACTTAAGTGTAGATGGACGCTACGTTTATCACGGTCATCCGGCTTGCGAACAATCAACCCTTTGTTTTCCAAAAGCTTCAGCGATTGCGACACGGTACCTTTGGTGAGACCAAGGTAGTCTGTCACGCCAAGCGGCGTATTGGAATAACGGTTGCAACGGGCCAGATACATTAACGCGCTAAGTTGTACTGGCTGGAGATCCGCCAGTAAAGGGTGCTGGCGAAACCACATCCTTGTCAGGCTGGACAGCCGGTCAAGTACGTCGAAAAGTGACATGTCGGGCATAACAAATCCTCCTCGGCATATAGTATCGATTAAAAACTATATTGACAAAGGATAAAAGCAGCGTAGCATGAATTATAGTATCGAATCGATACTATAATTTAAAGGAGATGTATCATGACTAAAGCTCGTTTCTATCATGCAGGTTGCCCGGTTTGTGTTTCCGCAGAACAGACACTTCTGCAGCATTTGTCTGCGGATGTTGAAATCGATGTGGTTCATCTGGGAGAGCAACCTGATCGGGTTGCTGAGGCTGAAGTGGCTGGCGTGAAATCTGTTCCGGCGCTGGTGATTGACGGCAATGTGCTGCATATTAATTTCGGCGCTCCCATTGAAGCGTTGAAATAGCTGGAAAGTTCGGGAAGTTGCGTTGGCGATTTCCCGAATATACAAGACGTTGGGGAAGATAGCGTGATGAAAACGACCGAAGAGTATCACCCGATAGATTGCGATCTTCATGATTATCTGGAAATCGCCTGCATGTACCACTATTGGTTGCACATTGAACTAACAGATGGCACATGTTTTGATGCTAAAGCGCTGACGACGTGTACCACAGTGGAAAAAGAAGAATTTCTGGTAGTGGAGCAATCTGAAAATCAGCAAAAAATCCGTCTGGATTATCTGTCAGCGATCACCGCGCTGACGCCAGGAGCGACGTTTAGCACAGTAAATCTTCAGCGAGCCTACCGCGGTTAGACGGTATAAATTCGAATGTCATGTGCCTGGAACGCTGTGGCGTACTCTTTGCTGATGTTGTCCTCTACAACAATCACATCGATATTGCTGCTTTCGGTCACGACATATCGGGCGACGGCTGGGATTTTTTCAGCCGTTAGCGCGACGATGGTTTCATTACATTGTTTTATCACCGCTTTTTTGAACTCACAATCCGCATAATCAAATCCCGTTAAGCCGGATTCAGGCGACATCGCGCAGCCGCCAATAAATCCCTGATCGAATAAAATGTCCTGCACTTGTGCGATGGCGGAAGCTCCCACGCACCCACCTGAAGATCTCTGCACCACGCCACCCAGCATAATGACTTCAAACAGCGGTTTTTTTAGCAAAACGGCGGCAATCTCCGGCGAATTTGTCACCACGGTTAACGCCAGTTCGGCGGGCAGAGCTTCTGCCATTGCCAGATTGGTGCTACCCGTGTCGATAAAAATACAGCTTCCAGATTTGACCAGCCTGGCACATCTCTGCGCGATGTTGCTCTTTTTGGCTACATTAATACTCTTGCGCACGTCGATGTCTTCGGATTCAGGGAGTGTAATGACCGCGCCACCATAAACTTTTTTACACACGCCATCTTTGCTCAATTCATGCAAATCACGACGAATTGTGTGTTCAGAAACGCCTAATCGGTTAGCGAGTTCAGAACAAATGACCCTGCCGTTTTCTTGCAGGATCTGAAAGATAAGCGCCTGACGCTGTTCCGGGAATGCGGCGTAATCGAGCATAGATACTCCAGGTGAAATAAACATCGAGCAATAGAGTGCATGATCGTGCATTATGATTAACGATGTCAACATCCCTTACAGGGGCCGTACTATTCTGGATACAATGGGAAGAGGTTCGCTATGAAGATTGCGCATATGGCGTTATGGACACAGGATCTCGAGCAGCAAGCTCGCTTCTGGGTATCGTTTTTTGACGGCAAGATCAACGAGAAATACCGCAGTAAAACCAATCCTGGGTTTGAATCTTATTTTGTCAAAATTGGCGAGGAAATTGCGATTGAGTTAATGACCAAACCGGGTCTTATCGGGCAGCAACCTGACAATAATCGTTGCGGATGGGTACACCTCGCCATTTCTGTTGGCGGCAATGAAAATGTTGATGTCATTGCAATGCAAGCGCAGGAACAGGGGATATTAGTCTCAGGTCCGCGTACTACTGGCGATGGTTATTACGAAGCGGTGATAAAAGATCCTGACGGCAATTTAATCGAGATTGTGGCGTAAGTCTTCAATCAGCTACCTGCAAATAAAGAGTACCTGCTACTGATTATTGATGAGCACAGCTCATAAGTTTGTCCTTCTTTTCCTCTCTAATCACCGACACGTCGAGTCTCTATAATTTTACTGTTTTCAGCCCCCGGTGGTGCAATGTTGCCACCGTTTTGGAGAGTCGAATATGCAATACCAACTGGATGCCAGACAACAGGCAGTCATCCCCATTGCGGCATTCACTGCCACAGGACAGATGGAAAAGTTGGACGTCGCGCTCAACGCCGGACTGGATGCGGGACTCACGCTCAGTGAAGTAAAAGAGATCCTGCTACAGCTCTACGCATACTGCGGTTTCCCTCGCAGCCTGAACGGTCTGTCCTGCTTTATGTCGGTGGTGAAAAGTCGAAGCGAGAAAGGGCTTTCAGACGACGAAGGTAGAACGGCCACGCCGCCACCTGCAGACTGGAACAGTGTTCAGGCTGGGAGCCTAACTCAGACACAACTGGTTGGACAGCCTGTAAGCGGTCCGCTGTTTGACTTTGCTCCCGCTATTGATGTCTGGCTTAAAACGCATCTGTTTGGCGATATTTTTCAGCGAGATGTACTCGACTGGCAGGACCGTGAATGGGCGACCGTTTCGGCGCTGGCCGTTCTGGGCGGCGTTAACAGCCAACTGAAAAGCCATTTTGCGATATGCCTTAACATCGGGATCCTCCCTGAGCAAATCAGTGAGTTTATTACGATACTCGAACAGCACTGTGGAGCCGGGATTGGGGAAAATGCCCGTACGGTTCTTGATGAATGTTTGGCATGAACACCGCGGACATTATCCATACTGGAGTGACTATGAACGAACATTTTGATGGTAACAGCGTCTTTCCGCGTGGAGAGAAAAATGAAGCGTATGCGAAGTATTTCACTGGCGACAGCTATCTGACCATGCTCTCCATGGAAGGCGTGGTAATTGGCAATGTCGCATTTGAACCGGGTTGTCGTAACTTCTGGCATGTTCATCATGAGGGCGGACAGATATTGCTGGTGACCGGTGGCAGAGGTTGGTATCAGGAGTGGAATAAACCGGCACGTGAGCTGAAAACCGGTGATGTCGTGCACATTCCGGCGGGAATGAAACACTGGCACGGTGCTGCGCGTGATAGTTGGTTTGCTCATATCGCCGTGGAAATCCCGGCCCCTGGCGCGTCGAACGAATGGCTGGAACCGGTTAGCGATGCTGAGTACAACCTGCTGCCCTGAACTATGCTGGTTCTGGTAACACCTAATCCCTGAGGAGATCTCAATGGTCATGAATGTGAAGGGTTATGCTGCTCTGGCGGTGAAAGAAGATTTAGTCCCCCATAATTTTGTTCGTCGCGATCCGCGTGAAGATGATGTGGTTATCGATATTTTATACAGCGGTGTATGCCACTCGGATATTCACAACGCCTACAACGATTGGGGCGGTGCTAAATATCCGATGATACCAGGGCATGAGATCATTGGCCGCGTGGTGCATGTTGGTAAGTCGGTAACAAAATTCAAAGTGGGCGATCTCGCAGGGGTCGGCTGCATGGTTGATTCGTGCCAACACTGTAGCGCCTGCGAGCAGGGGCTAGAGCAGTATTGCGAAGAAGGTAACACGCTAACGTATAACGATATCGACCGTCATGACGGTCTGCCCACTTTCGGCGGCTATTCTGACAAAATTGTCGTTACCGAAAAGTTTGTGGTGAAGGTCCCTGAAGGGATCGATTTACGCGGTGCGGCGCCGCTGCTTTGCGCCGGGATCACAACATGGTCGCCTCTGCGCCACTGGCAGGTAGGCGAGGGCAGTAAAGTCGCGGTTGTCGGTCTGGGTGGACTCGGGCATATGGCAATAAAACTTGCAAATGCGCTGGGCGCGGAAGTTACTCTGTTTACACGTTCACCGGGCAAAGAAGCTGATGCCAGACGTTTGGGGGCCAGTCACGTTGTGCTTTCCACTGACAGTGAACAGATGAAAGCGACAGCGAATCAGTTTGATCTGATTATCGATACTGTGCCCTACGTTCATGACCTGAACCCTTATATCCCAACCCTGGCGCTAAGCGGTACGCTGGTGTTGGTTGGTTATCTTGGTGCGTTGGATCCGTTGCTGAATACGGTTCCCCTGATCCTTGGGCGTAGGTCTGTGGCGGGTTCAGTTATCGGCGGTATTGCCGAAACGCAGGAGATGATGGATTTTTGCGGTCAGCATGGTATTACCGCCGATGTCGAGGTGATCGATATTCAGGATATTAATCGTGCCTGGCAGCGGATGTTGAAAAGCGATGTGAAATACCGCTTTGTAATTGATATTGCCTCATTGAAATAAGTACAAAAAAGACGCGGATTTCCGCGTCTTTTCTTTTGTTAGTGTGTAGATGGCGATGTTTCAGGATTATCCATATACAGCGTCTGGCTGGGGAACGCAAAGTCGGCGCCGTTTGCCTGGACTATCGTGATAATCTTTAAATAAACGTCTTGCTGTACCGCGAGCCATTCCTTCCAGACGGTGGTTTTCGTGAAGCAATACACCATGATATTCAACGATGAATCGGCAAATTCATTAAAATAGACCAACAGAGTTTGTTTCTGGTCTATTCCTGGATGGTTTTGCAGCATTTCTCTAACCGACTCGACAACGGCACCGACTTTATCGGCATCCTCATATCGTAACCCGATCACCGTTTTAATTCGCCGGTTGGTCATGCGCCCTGGGTTTTCTACGCTGATGGAGGAGAAAATCGAGTTTGGCACATACAATGGACGATGGTCGAAGGTGTTTATTTTAGTCATTCGCCAGCCAATTTCTGCCACCGTGCCTTCAATATTGCGGTCCGGGGAGCGGATCCAATCGCCTATGCTAAACGGTCTGTCGAAATAGAGCATAATGCCTGAGAAAAAGTTGCTCAGAATATCTTTCCCCGCCATACCCACTGCGATACCGCCAATACCGCCAAAGGTTAACAGGCCGGATAAGCTCATACCGAAGTGTTCGCCATAAAGTAAAATGATGGCAACCACGATGGTAATCTTGATGATACGCGACAGGATCCTCGCGCTGGTGATATCTCTGCCTTTATTAATCTGCGTCTTTTCAAACTGATTAATCACCAGAAAAAGTTTGATGGTCAGGATCAACGCAATCAACGAGGTGCAGATAAAGTCGACCACGCCGGGGGAGATAAATTTCAGGCTGTAACTTTCGATAACGTTATTAGCAATGCTGCCAAACGTCCCAATGATAATGGCATAGACAAAAAATTGTGCGGCATGAAATATGAATCCTTTGCAGCGACGCTCTCCACGATGATACCAGACGCTCATCAGGACCAGCGCGGCACAGCAGCTAAGAATTACCGTCAAATTAAACGCATTATTCATAAACAGTTCAGCGATCATGATTCTTCCTGGCAACTCCGTGTTAGCTAAATATCATCTGACATCCTAATCCCCAGATATTTTACCCAGTTAAGGAGGTCAGATCATTAATCAAAAGGAGAGATAAATAATGCAATCAGCGCTATTTTCAGCGAAATAACGCTGACGTCAACTCTGTATGCGGTTTATGTAGCAGACAGTCAGTTGATGTCATGGTATTGTTAGCGCAAAGTAACAAGGTTTTCATCTGCAAAAGGACAGTACTATGATCATGGCTAAGCTGAAAACAGCGAAGGGACGGAAGTTTCTGTTGTGCCTGCTTGGAGTGTTTATTATCGCAGCGTCGGTCGTGACGCGAGCGACGATCGGTGGCGTTATTGAACAGTATGACATTCCGCTATCCGACTGGACCGCTTCAATGTACGCCATTCAATCTGCAATGATTTGTGTCTACAGCATGGTGTTTACGATTCTGTTGGCTATCCCGCTTGGTATCTATTTCCTCGGCGGTGAGGAGCAACACTAGGCGTTTAAAATGCCGGATGATATCGCCATCCGGCATTTCATTGTGTGGTTAATCGTCTTCTTCGTCGTCCAGTTCAACTGGTGTCTGATATTCATCCGGCTTGATGACCAGCAGGTCACAGCGTAGATGATCGATAACCTGTTCCGCGGTATTACCAAGAAACGCAGCAGAAATACCGGTACGTCCGACGGTCCCCAATACCACAATACCCGCCTGCAAGTGCTCGGCTAAATCAGGAATGACCTCTTCAGGTAAGCCTTTTTCAACGTGCGTCACTTTCTCATCAATACTGAATTTCTGGCGTAGCGCCTTCATGGCCAGCAGGTGCTGTCCACGAATTGCGTCGTTATAAACGCTGGGATCAAATTCAGGCAGTTCAATCGCGATGTTGATTGGTGTGACAGGGTAGGCGCCAACCAGATGCACTTCGGTATGGTTAACCTGTTCTGCAAGCTGTAGCGTCTCCTTGACCAGTTTTTCATTGAGCGCGTTGTGATAAGCCTCTTCACTGGCGAGGTTTACGGCAACCAGTGCTTTACCCCCTTCAGGCCATGGCTGGTCTTTCACCATCCATACCGGACTTGGACATTTACGCAATAAATGCCAGTCGGTTGGCGTAAATATTACGGCTTCGAGGCGGTCGTGTTGGTGCGCCATCTTGAGGACCAGATCATGCCTGGCACTGATGACTTCCTGGATGATGGCTTCAAAGGGTCGGTTATGCCAGACCACTTTAATCTCCAAAGGGATCCCTGCTTCGATGTAGTATTTCGCTTGTTCACGTATCCATGCAGTTCGCTGGCTGATGACCCCCTGACGCATTGCCGTACGCTCATCAGGCGACAGCAGGGTAGTCATCTCATAGGAAAAGTCATAGATCGGCAAAAAGGCTTTAATTTTGCCACCAATCCGTTGATGCAAATAAACAGCTCGCCGTAATGCTGGTTGATCGTCCTGGTTAGGGTCGATGACGACCAGCATATTTTTATACATAGCCATACAGGGTCTCCTTACAACTGTCATCGCAGTTTGTAACTAAAAGAGTAACCCAATAATGTAGATTGAAACAGGGAATAACCTCCTGCCAGATCAATAAATCGGGAAAATTTAGCGATTTGACAGAAGGATAACTGAGAGGCTTGCGGAAAGATTACGCAACGTTACGCGTGTGGCCGGCAAGAACTGCCAGCGCGTCGCTGTTCTCAATAGTGATATATTTGCCTTTCACCGCCAGCATGCCGCTTTTCTGGAAACGACCCAGCAGGCGGCTGATGGTTTCAACCGTCAGACCGAGGTAGTTACCGATGTCGCCACGGGTCATGGTCAGGCGGAATTCACGAGGCGAGAACCCACGCTGGGCGAAGCGACGAGACAGATTGTAGATAAAGGCCGCCAGGCGCTCTTCAGCGTTTTTCTTCGACAGCAACAGGATCATATCCTGATCGCCTTTGATTTCGCCACTCATCAGACGCATCATCTGCTGACGCAGGTTCGGCATCTTACCGGACAGGTCATCAAGGGTTTCGAAAGGAATTTCGCATACCATTGAGGTTTCCAACGCCTGAGCAAAGCTCGGGTGATGACCGCTGCCAATGGCGTCAAAACCTACCAGGTCACCCGCCAGATGGAAACCGGTAATTTGCTCATCGCCTTGTTCGGTAATGGTGTAGCTTTTTATCGTTCCGGAGCGGATAGCATAGAGTGATTTAAGCTCATCACCTGCTTTAAAGAGCGTCTGCCCTTTTTGGATAGGCTTTTTGCGCTCGATGATGTTATCGAGCTGGTCAAGCTCATGCTCGTTAAGTGTGAACGGGATGCAAAGCTGGCTGATGCTGCAATCCTGGCAATGGATAGCACAACCGCCAGACTGAATGCGCCGTATAATTCGCTTTTCCGGGATCATAGGTCTGCTCAAGCCGTAATTGATATTTGTCAATTTTAACATCTTTTTGGTGAGCACGTAAGCCTGAGCTACTCCCAATAGAGAATAATTCAGGCATAACTGGAGCGAATGTTTGTATCTGCTTGATTAACCACACTTAATTTGGGGTCGCATTATGCGGAAGTGTGATGAATAAGGCATTAATTGCCTGGAATCTAGAGTAGCAAATAACCTTCGTGGCGCAATAACCACTCTTTTCGTTGTACGCCGCCGGCATATCCGGTCATGGTGCCGTTACGTCCAATGACGCGATGACAGGGAACCACAATGCTTACTGGATTGGAGCCATTAGCTGCGCCGACGGCTCTTGCAGCGCCGGGGCGTCCCAACTGTTCGGCCAACTGACCATAATGCATGACCTGCCCGCAGGGGATAGTGCGTAATGCTTGCCAGACTTCACGCTGGAAAGGTGTCCCAGCGGTTGCCGTTTCCAGCGAGTCAATGATGCTGAGGTTTCCGGCAAAATACTCAGAGAGTTTGTCGCTTAATCCACCTGGATTGTTGGCGGTAATGCGCTGATAACCTTCTGTACGGTAATGAATATCAAGCAATTGTTCCATGCGATCGCTGTGCTGATCCCATTCCACTGCGCGCAGGCGAAATTGCTCATCACAAATAACCCACAGCGGGCCCAGCGGCGTGTCTATGGTGTCTTCCAGTAAGTTAAGCATCCGTTTCTCTCATTACAGCATTCAAGCGAGGCTACACATTATCACGCCAGTGACCGTCGCAGCTATACCCCTAAAAACGGATATCAACTTGTCGTGGGTAGATCGGTTCAGCGCGGAGGATCCGGTTAATTATTGGAAATATCCGTAAACCGTTACCGGTATAGTTGTCGGTATAATAGTGCGCGGTTATGATAATGCCAGTCGCAATACGCTGGAGGATGAAACATGAACCTTGATGATGCATCGCTGTTTCTTGACGCAATGGGGGATGTTCAACCGCTGAAAAACCATGCCGATGTGCACTGGCAGCCCATGCGCAATCTTCGCACTCCGGCGCGTGTCGATACGCTTCAACTGGATAATTTTCTCTCGACGGGATTTCTCGATATTGTCCCGTTGAATGTGCCGCTCGAGTTTCGTCGCGAAGGTTTACAGAACGGCGTGACCGACAAGCTGCGAAACGGAAAATACCCGCAGCAGGCGAGTCTCAATCTTATTCGCCAACCTGTTGAAACATGTCGCCAGATGCTCTTTAGCTTTATTCTGCAGGCGCAGCAGGAAGGGTTGCGTAACGTGTTGGTGATACACGGCAAGGGACGTGACGATAACTCCCATGCCAATATTGTTCGCAGCTACGTGGCGCGCTGGTTGACGGAATTTGACGATGTGCAAGCATACTGCGCCGCACTGCCGCATCACGGCGGCAGCGGGGCATGTTATGTGGCATTGCGTAAAACCGCACAGGCAAAACAAGACAACTGGGAGCGTCACGCTAAACGTAGTCGCTGAACGACGTAAACATCAGGCGGCCAGCACTCTGTTCCTGCCTTCGTTCTTGGCTTTGTACAACGCGTCGTCAACGCGTTTGAATAACTCATCGATGCTTTCATTTGTTTCGTGCCGAGCTACGCCAATGCTGACGGTAAAGCGGGGAAGGCCAGGGAGAGTCACTTTGGCCACCGTCGCCCGTATCACTTCTGCGAGATTGAGGGCAGTGTCCAACGAGGTTCGCGGCAGCAGCAGCACAAATTCTTCACCTCCCCAGCGAAAAATCAGATCGTCCTTTCTCGCACAGGATTCCAGTGTGCGTGCCAGAGCGCAAAGTACCTCATCACCTTTTAAATGACCAAAAAGATCGTTAATGCTTTTAAAGCGATCGGTGTCGATCAACAGCAGGCTGTAATCCTGTGTCAGTGACATCGCGTGGGTCTGTTCCGGCTCGGTTACCTGATAAAAATGTCGGCGGTTAAGCAATCCCGTTAAGGCGTCACGCAGGGCCGCACGCTCAAGCTCCTGTTCCAGCCGCTTTTGCTCGGTAATATCATGAATAATGCACAACATGAGCTTATTACCGTAGATTTCGATTGGCCCGGCGTAGGTTTGTACGTGACGGGAGGTGCCGTCTGCCAGTTTATGCACAAAATGCAAAGGTTTATGGCCACCGGGAAGATGGGCGATTTCATGCATCACCGGGAGTATATGACGGCCCAGCGTATTGATTTCCCATGTATGTTTCTGGCACATCGTATCATGGCTATAGCCATAAAAATTTAGCGCGCTGAGATTTGCATCGACGATCAGCCCATCACGGGACGGATCGATAAGCAACATTGGTGCCGAGTTGGTCTGGAAAAAACGCGCGTAAAATCCCTGTTTTTTTCGCTGATAATTCGCTGAACGGCTCGCTTTCAGACCTTGCGAAGTCGGTGTTTCAATGCCTTCGAAAAGAATGACGTCACCTGATTCCGGCAGAGAGCGGATGGACAGGCGGCATGCCATTGCGACGGCTTCGCCTTCGCGGCAAACCGTAAGGATTTCCACAATATCGTGATGATTTCTCAAATCGCTGAGATACATGGTTAAATCATTCTGGGCATGAGTTGAAAATATACCCTTGCGGAGTAGAGAAAAGCAGGGGGCCTGCATCAGTTCCCGCGCAACGGTATTTGCGAACACCAGTTCTTCGGTATGCGGCGAAACAATCCACACCGGCAGGGTTAATAAATCCAGTGAATGCAGCTCGGTTGTGCTCATCGATAATCCCGTTATCTTTATCTGCTGTGTTGCCCGTTTAATGGCATCTGTTTTTTATATTACAGTCTCATAATGTTATCGATTGTTGAGGAGATAAAGACTGTACGATTCGCTGCTGCTTAATGTTGCTTTCCGTTGGAATCAATTCATGGATCTGATGCGCAGGCAACGGTTTTGCAAACAAGAAACCTTGCAGCACGCCACATCCCATCTGGGTCAGGAGTATTTCCTGCTCCTGGGTCTCTATTCCTTCAGCCACCACTTGCATATTCATGGAGTGGGCTATGTCAATAATAGTAGACACAATCTTTGTATTTTTGCTGTTCTCGTTGATATCTTTAACAAATACTCTGTCAATTTTTAATTCCCGTGCCGGAAGAGACTTTAACATCAATATATTTGAATAACCGGTACCGAAATCATCAATAGAAACGGTGATCCCTAAAGCTGAAAATGCATTCAAGACTTCAGCGCTACGTTTTAAATTTTTAAGCGCTGTACTTTCAGTCAGTTCCAGCGTGAGATATGCAGGTGATAGTTGATATTGTGCAAGGGCGCTGCAAACCACATCAACGATATCATGTTGTTCAAACTGGGAAGGGGAAAGATTAACAGCGAGGGTCCATTCCGCATGGCCCTGTAACTTCCATTGATGTAACTGCTGGCATGCCTGCTGGATAACCCATTTCCCGACCGGAATGATAAGACCTGTTTCTTCCAGCGCAGGCAGAAACTCTGCGGGTAACAGCATGCCGCGTTCCGGGTGATGCCAGCGTAATAACGCTTCAAAACCGGTCAGGGAATGATCTCCGGCGGTGTATTTGGGTTGGTACCAAAGCTCAAATTGATCGTGTTCCAGTGCTTGTGACAGTTCCTGTAAAAATGTCGGCGGTGTATCGGCGATAGCTTCCATTTCCGGGCTATAAATAGCCCAACCGTTTCTGCCAGCCTGTTTGACATGATACATCGCCATATCAGCCTTTACTTTTAACTCATGCAATGTGGAACCATGTTCAGGATAAATACTGCTTCCCGCACTTAACGAAACCCGAATGGTGTACCCAAACAGCGTGAAAGGATCGCCAATCGCAGCCGCAATCCGGGTCAGCAGAGCGGTGATAGTCTCTTTATTACAGTCAGGAACCAGAAGAATAAACTCATCTCCCCCCAGCCTCGCCAGCGTCATGGTGTCATCAAGGCAGCTGTAGATTCGCTGCGTACTGGCGATCAGCAACTGATCGCCGATGTGATGTCCCCAGGTATCGTTAACGACTTTGAAGCGATCGAGGTCGATGAATACCAGAGCAAATTGATGCTGATGCAGTTTGGAATGTTGTAGACAGGCCTGCAAGCAGGCATCTATATGTGTGCGATTGGCAAGTCCGGTCAGTGCGTCGAAGTGGACCTGATGCTCAAGCTGGCAGTTAAGTTGATGTAAGTTGTCTGCCAGCCGGGAGGTACGCAGTTGCGAATCCACCATCGACACCACCAGCATGATACCCAAAATAACCAGCGTGACGGCGCAGACCCAGACAGAGAGTTCCAGTGTGCTGAGCCCATTGTGTACAGTGTGTCCAAAATGGGTGAATGTTGCCGCTCCCATCCCGGTGTAATGCATAGAGGCAATCGCCAGCGCCATAATAAGGGCGGCGACAAGCCGATTGAACAGGGCTCGACGGGTATTTTGGCGCAAATGAAACGCCAGCCACAAACCCACACCAGATGCAACGATGGCAATCATCACTGAGAGCAGTATCAGCGAATGACTCCATAGGATGGCAACATGCTCAATGATGGCATACATGCCAACGTAGTGCATGGTGACGACACCTGCGCTTAATATTCCTGTGGCTACGACTAATCGTTTTGTTGAAAGCGTATTACCGGAAATGGCGATATTAATGGCGAGAGTTGCAGAAATGAGCGCAATAAAGAAAGAAAATGCCGTGAGCGAAAAATGGTAATTGATCGGCATACTCATTTTCATGGCCAGCATACCGATAAAATGCATTGACCAAATACCCATCCCTAGCGTAGCCCCGCCAGACAGGCGCCAGAAGGTTGATTCACGTCGATTGGAGATTGCCACTTTGCCCGCACTATCGAGAGCAATAAAAGAGGCAATAAACGCGACAACAAAGGAAATCCCAATCAATACAGGGTCCCACGACACGTTCAACATCATACTACCTATCGAAAAAAAGCCGTGGTAATAAATCTAGCAGGTTTTGTCCAGTTAACATGATAAAACCGGGAATATTCTGATGTTTTTACACTGGTATTAGAGGAAACAGGAAGATAGTGAAAATAACGAGCCATTACTTATATAAACATTCACCAAATTTATAGTTCTGTGTGTTTTATGCTCTCCATGTGCTTGTCATCACAATAACCTGATGACTGGCGCCATCACAGCCATTTGATGGAATAAAACACTGAACTAACAGGAATACAAGGTGTGATTTCTTGCCTTAAGTAAAAGGATTGCAGGCTCTCATTGAAAGTTCAGCTTTCGTCGCAGAGCAATGGCATTCTGCATTGCAGGTGCTATAAAAAATAATATCTACATAATTTCTTAGTGCACAGGACTAAAATGTTAAATGATATTAGCGTCAGAACCTTTATTATTTTATTTCTGCTTATTTCGGCAGTCGCTCTAAATATTGTTAAGATAATTTTATCGGCCACGCCGGAAATTATAATTGGTACAAATGTAGTAAGCCTTATTTCTGTATTTTGCTTATGGTGGTATATGACGAAATACCTGGTCATGCCGATCAATACGGTAAAAAGGAGCATTGAGGAAGTGACGTCTGGGAATCTGGCGATCAGTATTCCAGAGTTTGGTAATAATTGTGCGAGTAGACTAATACCGGGCATCAATAGTTTATCGAGTAATATTTCAACACTCGTTAATGAGATCAGAACATCCTCACAAACGGCGATGGCGCTCTCTGAACAGCTTGCGGAACGCAGCGCCGAGCTTTCAGTGAAAACGGAACAACAATCCGGAGCATTGATGCAGACGGCTGCTAATATGGATGAAATAGCCGTTAATACGCGAAATAATGCTGACAACACGCAAATCGCCAGCGTCCAGGCAACAGTTGCCACGCAATGCGCCATTCAGGGTGGCGAATTAATGGTGCAGGTTGCGACAAATATGCGTTCAATCACCGAATGTGCACAGCAGATGACGGAAATTATTACGCTAATTGATGGTATCGCATTCCAGACAAATATTCTGGCATTGAATGCTGCCGTGGAAGCGGCGAGGGCCGGTGAACATGGCAAAGGTTTTTCCGTGGTGGCCGGTGAGGTCAGAATGCTTGCACACCGTAGCGCGGATGCTGCTAAGAATATTAAGCAGCTGATTGCGCAAACCCATCAAAATGTTCAGCAAGGTGCAGCTATTGTGCGTGAAGCAGAAAAAAATATGCATGATATTGTCGGTGGTGCCGGTCAATTAAACCAACTGATGGGCGAAATATTAACCACTACACAGGAGCAGGAGAAAGGAATTATCAGAATTTCTCATGCACTGGCCGAACTGGAGAATGTAACCCAAAGTAATGCCATTATGGTTGATGAGCTTTCTGATTCCTCGGGTATCCTGAAAAACCAGGTGATTGATCTCCAGTCGCGAACACATAAATTTCGCTTAAGTAACGCTCTTGAGTCAGCGAGATGGCAGCGGGCTTAACCGGGTATTTCGAAGCAAGCGTCGCATTCGTCGGCGCTTTTTGTATTATCAGATATTTTTATGAATCATTTCAGCACAATGGGACAATGAGATATTGCTTAACATATTCTGACAGCTAGACTAACGAAAAAGGCTGAATGTTTGTGGAGGCGCTGTGGAAGCCATTAAGGGAACGGATGTTAATGTGCCGGATGCCGTGTTTGCCTGGCTGCTGGATGGTCGAGGTGGAGTAAAACCGCTGAGCGATAATGATGTAATTGATAGTCAGCATCCCTGCTGGCTACACCTTAATTACACTCATCCTGAAAGTGCCCAATGGTTGGCGACAACACCTCTTCTTCCCAACAATGTGCGTGATGCGCTGGCAGGCGAAAGTACACGCCCACGCGTCAGTAGAGTCGGGGAAGGTACGCTGATTACACTGCGCTGCATTAACGGCAGCACCGACGAGCGTCCTGACCAACTTGTGGCGATGCGCTTATATATGGATGAACGTCTGATTGTCTCAACCCGCCAGCGCAAAGTGCTGGCACTGGATGATGTGGTCAGCGATCTCCAGGAAGGGACAGGACCGGCTGATTGTGGCAGTTGGCTGGTGGATGTTTGTGATGCGCTCACCGACCATGCCAGCGAATTTATCGAACAACTGCACGACAAAATTATCGATCTGGAAGATAACTTGCTCGATCAACAAATTCCCCCACGCGGCTTCCTGGCATTGCTGCGCAAACAGTTGATTGTAATGCGACGTTATATGGCTCCTCAGAGAGATGTTTATGCGCGTCTGGCGAGTGAACGTTTACCCTGGATGACCGACGACCATCGGAGACGGATGCAGGATATCGCTGACAGGCTGGGGAGAGGGCTGGATGAAATAGACGCCTGTATTGCCCGGACCGGTATTATGGCGGATGAAATTGCGCAGGTGATGCAGGAGTCTCTGGCTCGCCGAACGTATACAATGTCATTGATGGCAATGGTTTTTCTTCCCAGCACATTTTTAACTGGGCTTTTCGGCGTCAACCTCGGCGGTATCCCCGGCGGTGGTTGGCAGTTTGGTTTCTCACTCTTTTGTATTCTGTTAGTGGTCCTGATTGGTGGTGTTACTTTATGGTTGCATCGTAGTAAATGGTTGTAACAACAACGTTTTTTAGTGGCTTTTGCGCATGAAAACGTCCTGATTTTTGAGCGAAGTCAATAAACCATCTACCTATTCGGGGCAATATCACTCTCGCAGGTGAATGCAACGTCAAGCGATGGGCGTTGCGCTCCATATTGTCTTACTTCCTTTTTTGAATTACTGCATAGCACAATTGATTCGTACGACGCCGACTTAGATTAGTCGGCTTTTTTTTGCCTGCAGGAAATCAGCGTCTACCCTAAAAGAGTCAACCTGAATGACTGGAGGGGTATATGACCTGTCTGATTGCAACGTCGCACACTGATTCGCTACCGACCGATCCGGTTCCCATTCCCGATCCCATACCTCGTCCGCAGCCGATGCCGGATCCGCCGCCGGATGAAGAACCGATTAAATTGTCGCATCACGGGCACAGATCTGCGAGGATACGCGCCTGCTGAATGTGAGTTTTTACCGCGAGATTAAATTGTGACCGCTTTTTCAACCCTGAATGTTTTACCTGCTGCTCAACTCGAGAATCTTAACGAGCTGGGCTATCTTGAAATGACGCCTGTTCAGGCTGCTGCGTTACCGGCAATCCTGGCGGGTAAAGATGTTCGCGTGCAGGCTAAAACCGGCAGTGGCAAAACGGCTGCTTTTGGTCTTGGGCTATTACAGCATATTGATGCCGCGCTGTTTCAGACGCAGTCTCTGGTGCTGTGCCCAACGCGCGAGCTTGCCGACCAGGTGGCGGGTGAACTGCGTCGTTTAGCGCGCTTCCTGCCAAACACCAAGATCTTAACGCTGTGCGGTGGGCAACCTTTTGGCGCACAGCGTGACTCCCTACAACATGCACCACATATTATTGTTGCCACACCGGGTCGTTTACTTGACCACCTGCAAAAAGGCACCGTTTCTCTGGATGCCCTGAATACGCTGGTTATGGATGAAGCCGACCGCATGCTGGATATGGGCTTTAGCGATGCGATTGATGATGTCATTCGCTTTGCGCCTGCGTCACGTCAGACTTTGCTGTTTTCCGCAACCTGGCCGGAAGCCATTGCCGCTATCAGTGGCCGGGTACAGCAAAATCCATTAACGATTGAAATTGATACGGTCGATGCGTTACCGGCGATTGAACAGCAGTTTTTCGAAACCTCCAGCCACGGAAAAATTCCGCTGCTGCAAAAGCTACTCAGCCAGCATCAACCCGCATCGTGCGTGGTTTTTTGTAACACCAAAAAAGATTGTCAGGCTGTTTGCGATGCACTGAATGCGGCAGGGCAAAGCGCACTGTCATTACATGGCGACCTGGAACAGCGCGATCGCGATCAGACGCTGGTTCGTTTTGCCAACGGTAGCGCGCGCGTGCTGGTCGCAACCGATGTGGCCGCACGTGGCCTGGATATCAAATCACTTGAGCTGGTAGTTAACTTCGAACTGGCGTGGGATCCGGAAGTACATGTCCATCGTATCGGACGTACCGCGCGTGCCGGCAACAGCGGTCTGGCGATTAGCTTCTGTGCGCCGGAAGAAGCGCAGCGTGCCAACATTCTTTCTGAAATGCTGCAACTGAAGCTGAACTGGTTAACTGCGCCAGCTAATGGCTCAGTCCTGCCGCTGGAAGCAGAGATGGCGACGTTATGCATTGATGGCGGTAAAAAAGCGAAAATGCGTCCTGGCGATGTTCTGGGGGCTCTGACCGGCGACATTGGCCTGGATGGCGCCGATATCGGCAAAATTGCTGTTCACCCGGCACACGTTTATGTCGCCGTTCGCCAGACTGTAGCGCACAAGGCGTGGAAACAATTACAAAACGGTAAGATTAAAGGCAAGACTTGCCGGGTTAGGTTATTGAAATAACTGCCCGTTGGGGCGCCTGATGGCGCTCCGCTTATCAGGCCTACAGGCGCTTATGCACGTTGTAGGCCTGACAGACGCTTACTTCACTTCCACCACGTTCAGGCGTAATTCATCCAGTTGAGCATCATCTTCTTCTGGCTGCCAGCCCGCAGGTTGCAGCGGGATCTCTTCACGATCGAACGCTAAATCACCGCCGTCCACAACCTCTGAACCGTGCTTAATGCCTTTAAAATCGAACAGATTGATATCGCTCAGATGTGAAGGTACAACGTTCTGCATTGCGCTGAACATGGTTTCAATGCGGCCTGGATAGCGTTTGTCCCAGTCACGCAGCATGTCAGCAATGACCTGGCGCTGTAGGTTAGGCTGTGAGCCGCACAGGTTGCACGGAATAATTGGGAAACCTTTCGCTTCGGAGAAACGCTCGATATCTTTCTCACGGCAGTAAGCCAGTGGGCGGATCACGATATGCTTACCGTCATCACTCATCAGCTTCGGTGGCATGCCTTTCATTTTCCCGCCGTAGAACATGTTTAAAAACAGCGTTTGCAGGATGTCGTCGCGATGGTGGCCGAGCGCAATCTTGGTGGCTCCTAATTCGGTTGCCGTACGGTACAGAATGCCGCGACGCAGGCGAGAACAGAGTGAGCATGTCGTTTTGCCTTCAGGGATTTTATCTTTGACGATCCCGTAAGTGTTTTCTTCGACAATCTTGTACTCAACGCCCAGCTGTTCCAGATACTCCGGCAGAATGTGCTCCGGGAAGCCGGGTTGTTTCTGATCGAGGTTAACCGCAACTAAGGAAAAACTGATCGGGGCGCTTTGCTGCAAATTACGCAGGATCTCCAGCATGGTATAGCTGTCTTTCCCGCCGGAAAGGCACACCATAATGCGATCGCCGTCTTCGATCATATTGAAGTCGGCAATGGCTTCGCCGACGTTACGACGCAGACGTTTTTGCAATTTGTTCAGGTTGTATTGTTCTTTCTTACTAATATCTTGATTTTGCGACATTTAATAGAGGCTCAATTCATAGTGTGGCATCAGAAGAGTATGCATCACGCCGGATCGTCCGGCAAAAGAAGTCTGATATAAAAACTGTGGCGTGTATGGTACGGATAAGCGGGAAAAATGTCAGCACATTTAGGACAGGAATCAAGGGTAAAAGAGGTAGAAACAAAAAGCCCGCAACGATGTGCGGGCCAGACAGCTTAGCGGACTACCAGTACCGAACACTCCGCATGACGCACCACGGCTGCAGCGTTAGAGCCCAGCAGGTAGGTGGTGATGTCAGGTCGGTGTGAGGCAATAATGACCATATCGGCCGGTAATTTTTTTGCGATCTCCAGAATCTTGTCTTTCGGCGCACCTTCTGCGACATGAACGTGCACTCTGTCCGTTGGGATATTGAACTTCTTGATAATCTCTTCCAGTTGAGATTTTGCTTCGGCTTTCAGATCGTCCATGGCCGGTAACTCTGCCGAGTAGGCCAGTCCCAGAGAAGCGTAATAAGGCAAGGACGGAATGACGGTTAAAAAATGAACCTGCGCATCGTCAATCTTTGCTTCTGCTTCAACATGGGCAATAACGCGTTGAGTTAATTCTGAGTCTGAAATATCGATGGGTACAAGAATCGTTCTGTTCATAAAACCTCCTGTTTAAGTATCCAAGTAAAGCTTACCGCGTAATGGCACTTTATGTACAATGACAACGATCACATTTTGGCATCACTTTATTTTGATTTCAGGAAATTTGCCTTTTATTACCCCATCGTAAAATCGGCCTTTAGAGACCACGATCAGGAAATCACGAAAAATACGGGCAGGGACCTGCTGATATTGCAGCGTAGCCAATTGGTGAAAGCGAATTTCTAGCGTACGGGAGGATTCGTCATAGCCGACGGATGCAATACGGGATGATTTTACAGGATGATGATTCATTGCAGGTATCCTCTACTACAGATTCAATGCAAGATATCATCTATCAGAGATGTGTTTTAACGCAACAGATATAATGTTTTGATCTGGATAAAACAGAATTATTAGAACGTAAAGAGAGCCCGCCGTTGCCAGCGGGCTGACAAATTAGAACTGGTAAACCATACCCAGTGCTACAGTGTCATCGGTAGAGATGTCATTGTGATCTTTATTGTAGAAACTATCATCTTCATCTAGCAGGTTGATTTTGTAATCAACGTAGGTGGAGAAGTTTTTGTTGAAGTAATAAGTGGCACCTACGGAGGCATATTTAACCAGATCCTTGTCGCCGTCTGATCCGTTTACACCCAGATCTTTACCTTTAGACATCAGGAAAGAAACTTCCGGACGCAGACCGAAGTCAAATTGGTACTGTGCAGTTACTTCAAAGTTCTGGGTTTTGTTGGCAATAGTATTGTCGTGACCATCTGAACCGCCATACGGGGTCATATTGCGGGTTTCAGAGTACATGGTTGCCAGGTAGATATTGTTCGCGTCGTATTTCAGACCAGCAGTCCATGCGTCAGCTTTATCACCACCTGCGGTAGAATGGTTCACTTGTTGATTGGTACGGTCAGAAGATGTATATGCTGCACCGAAGCTTACGCCCATACCCAGATCGTAGGTAGAGGAGATACCGAAGCCGTCACCGTTAGAGTTCTTCATGTTACGATCGTCGCCACCGTTATTGGTGCCTTCTTGCTCTGGTGACTGATTTTCGTTCGCACCCTGGTACTGCAGTGCAACGTTCAGACCGTCAACCAGACCAAAGAAGTCGGTGTTACGGTAGGTTGCAACACCGTTTGCACGGCCGGTCATGAAGTTGTCTGCTTTGGTGTAAGAGTCGCCACCGAATTCTGGCAGCATATCGGTCCAGCCTTCAACGTCGTACATTACGCCGTAATTACGGCCGTAGTCGAATGAACCGTAGTCGCCGACTTTAATACCTGCGAATGCCAGACGAGTCCAGGAGTCGCCTTTATCACCTTCGGTGCCGTTGGCCTGAACCTGATATTCCCACTGGCCATAACCGGTGATCATATCGTTAACCTGTGTTTCGCCTTTGAAGCCCATACGCATATAAGTCTGATCGCCATCGCTGTTAGCGTCGTCAGAGAAATAATGCAAACCGTCTACTTTACCGTAGAGATCTAATTTGTTGCCGTCTTTATTATAAACTTCAGCAGCGTGAGCAGCGCCTGCAGCCAGCAGGGCAGGAATTACGAGCGCCAGTACTTTTCTGTTCATTGAAATAATCCTTTAGTTTTTTTATTAACCTGTGACTACCCATGTAGGGAGTAAAAGCATGCTAAAGGAGAAGTTCCGTAAAGAGATAAATATGAATTGTTACGCCTTAAGTAAAACCTTAAACAAATAATTCTACGGAAATAGTGATAGTCGACATGAATGAGTTGATGAAAATATATATAAAATAAAAATTATACAATTGAATTTTGTTGGGCTATTCTGCGCGTGTTATATGCCTTTATTGTCACGTTTTATTTTTCGGTGGTATATTGATGGCAATTATTAATTAGCCAGCGAATAAATTGACAAGCCCGAACAACTGTTCGGGCTTTTTTTTTGGTTCCGGGCTAATACTGAGAAAAACGTATTATTCGGTACCGCTCTTTTCCGCTTTGCCTGCCAGTTGGGCCAGGAAGTCGTAGCGTTTTTGTAGATCAGCTGCGGCGTCTTTCCACAGCTGTTCTGCAACTTCTGGCTGTTGGGCATTCAGGCGGCGGAAGCGCTGCTCGTTAAGCAATGTTTCAGCCAGCGCGTCTGACGGTGGGCGAGAGTCCAGTGCCAGCGGCAGTTTACCTTCGTCTGCTCGGCGTGGGTCAAAGCGGTACAGCGGCCAGAATCCGGTAGCCGTGAGTTGACGCATCTGATCGTGGCTTAGCGCGAGGTCATAACCATGTTCTTCGCAAGGACTATAGGCGATAATCAGCGACGGACCCGGATAGGCTTCCGCTTCCTGGATAGCTTTCACCGTCTGGTTCAACTGGGCGCCCAGGGAAATCTGTGCCACATAAACATGCCCGTACATCATCATGCTAACGCCAAGATCTTTGCGAGCCTTGCGCTTGCCATGCTCACCAAACTTGGTAACCGCCCCGAGCGGCGTGGCTTTCGATGCTTGTCCGCCCGTGTTGGAGTAACACTGAGTATCCAGCACCAGAATATTGACGTTCTCGGTCAGACTCAGGACATGATCCAACCCGCCAAAACCAATATCGTAAGCCCAGCCGTCGCCGCCAATCAGCCAGATGGATTTCTCAACCAGCGCATCAGCATCGGTTAACAGTTGCTGTGCACCTTCGACATCTTTCAGATGCTGGCGCAGCGCTGCAACTTGTTCACGGCGTACTTCTGGCGTCGCTTCAGCATGCAGGGCGTCATTGAGTTCAGCCGGAATATTATCCGCAAACTGCTCCAGCAAACGCATGACGCGCACACGGTGTTGATCCACCGTCAGACGGAAGCCCAGACCAAACTCGGCGTTATCTTCGAACAGAGAGTTTGCCCATGCAGGTCCACGACCATTGGCATCGGTCGTATACGGTGTTGAGGGGAGGTTACCGCCATAAATCGATGAACAGCCAGTCGCGTTGGCGATCAGCATGCGGTCACCGTACAGCTGCGTAAGCAGTTTGATATACGGCGTTTCACCACAACCAGAACAGGCGCCGGAATATTCAAACAGCGGAGTGATTAACTGCGAGGTACGGATATCAATGCGTTCAAGCTTGCTGCGGTCGATCTCCGGCAGATTGAGGAAGAAGTCATAGTTAACTTTTTCCTCTTCAACATGCTCAAGGCGCGACATCATATTGATGGCCTTGATTTCCGGGTTTTGGCGATCTTTCGCCGGGCAAACTTCGACGCATAGATTACACCCGGTGCAATCCTCTGGTGCAACCTGCAGGACATACTTCTGACCGCGCATATCGCGAGATTTCACATCCAAAGAATGCAGGCTGGCAGGAGCGTTTTCCATCGCTTCAGGTGAAACCACTTTGGCGCGGATTGCCGAGTGCGGGCAAGCGGCAACGCAGTGGTTACACTGAGTACACAGCTCTTCCTTCCAGATGGGGATCTCTTCGGCGATATTACGCTTTTCCCAACGCGTGGTGCCCATTGGCCAGGTGCCGTCTGGCGGCAGCGCGGATACGGGAAGGGCATCACCCAGACCGGCGAGCATTGCCGCGGTGACTGTTTTCACGAAATCAGGTGCGGCATCAGAAACCACCGGAGGGCGGTTTGCGCTGTGCGGATCAACTGGCTGGAGTGCTACTTCGGCGACGGATTCGCGCGCCAGGGCCAGAGCCTGCCAGTTACGTTCAACCAGGTCCTGTCCTTTACTGCTGTAACTTTTCGCAATCGCCCCCTGCAATTCAGCCAACGCGCTGTCGCCGGGTAAGATTTGCGTCAAATGGAAGAATGCCATTTGCATCACGGTGTTAATACGCGCTGCCAGACCGCATTCGCGGGCGATTTTGGCCGCATTAATCACGTAGAAACGGGCTTTCTTCTGATTTAGTACCGCCTGAACTTCCTGCGGCAAACGCGCCCAGACTTCATCCACACTGTACGGGGTATTGAGCAGGAAGATACCGCCTGGTTTCAGGCGCTCGACCATCTGATACTTATCGATAAATTGCAGCTGGTGACAGCCAACGAAATCGGCTTGCGATACCAGATACGCTGATCGAATAGGCTGCTCGCTGACGCGCAGGTGAGAAACCGTCAGACCGCCTGCTTTTTTCGAGTCGTAGACGAAATAACCCTGCGCATACCATGGCGTAGAGTTACCAATAATCTTGATATTGTTTTTGGTGGCGGACACGCTACCGTCGCTGCCTAACCCATAAAACAGCGCTTCGAGCTTAGCCGTACCGGGCAGGGTGTTTTCTGGTAACGGTAGCGACAAGTTGGTGACATCATCATAGATACCGACAGTAAAGCGAGGTTTCGGCTTCGCGCTGCTCAGCTCATTAAAGACCGCCATCACGCAGTCTGGACCAAACTCTTTGGAAGAAAGGCCATAACGTCCGCCAATCACGCGCGGTAGCGTTTCTCGCTCGCCGCAGTTAAAGGCTTCCGCCAGCGCGGTCATCACATCCAGATACAACGGTTCTGCCTGTGCGCCGGGCTCTTTGGTGCGATCCAGGACGGCGATGCTGCGTACGGTTTCCGGCAGCGCGCGCAGTAAATGCTTGGCAGAGAATGGACGGAACAGGCGTACTTTCAGAACACCGACTTTCTCGCCACGCGCCAGCAGATCTTCAACGACTTCTTCACAGGTTCCAATTGCCGAGCCCATTAAGATAATGACGCGCTCAGCCTGAGGATGGCCGTAATATTCAAATGGCTGATACTGGCGACCTGTCGCTGCGGCGAAATCATTCATCGCCTGTTCTACATGATCGTAAACCGCGTTGTACCACGGGTTTGTTGCCTCGCGTGACTGGAAATAGGTGTCCGGGTTCGCAGACGTACCGCGAATAACTGGATGCTCAGGATTAAGCGCCCGAGCGCGATGAGCATCGATTTCCGCTTGCGGCATCAGTCCGAGGATCGTGTCGTCGGCCAGTGGCACAATTTTATTGATTTCATGGGATGTACGGAAACCATCAAAAAAATGAATGAACGGAACCCGGCTTTTCAGGGTAGCTATTTGCGAAATCAGTGCAAAGTCCTGTGCCTCCTGAACGCTGCTGGCACACAGCATCGCACATCCTGTCTGGCGCACCGCCATCACGTCGGAATGATCGCCAAAGATTGATAATGCGTGAGTAGCAATTGTACGAGCCGCAACGTGCAGTACAAACGGGGTCAACTGACCGGCCAGTTTGTACAGCGTTGGGATCATCAGCAACAGGCCCTGCGATGAGGTAAACGACGTAGAGAGTGCACCGGTCTGCAACGCGCCATGAACGGTTGCGATCGCGCCGCCTTCTGACTGCATTTCTACGACGCGAGGGGTATCCCCCCACACGTTCTTAAGCCCGTTCCCGGCCCAGGCATCCGCCTGTTCAGCCATCGTTGAACTGGGCGTAATCGGGTAGATGGCGATAACCTCGCTGGTACGAAATGCGACTGAAGCAACCGCACCATTACCGTCAATTGTGATCATACTGACACCCTTACATTGCGCAAAAAGAGGGACTCGCGTAACAGCGGCGAATCCTGTAGTTATCCTTCTATTTTAGCAAAAGCGCTAAAGACAGATTTTCGCTTTTGTGTCCCTGGAATAAACAGAATGAATGGTTTGATCAAAGGAGCAGGCAAAAAATTGCCAGAAAATGTAAACAGTGCGCATAAATGCGTATTTTGCCTCTCGACGGCGGTGTTTCCGCTGCCTATTATTTATGGCTGTGTCGTTTGGTTAATATTCAGAGGGGAGTAAGATGCGCGCAGCGTTTTGGGTAGGATGTGCCGCGTTATTATTATCGGCTTGTAGCAGCGAACCTGTTCAGCAGGCAACCGCCGCGCATGTCGCGCCGGGCATGAAGGCAGCAATGTCCAGTTCTGGAGAAGCTAATTGCGCCATGATTGGCGGTTCGCTCTCTGTTGCTCGTCAACTGGATGGTTCAGCCATCGGGATGTGTGCGCTACCCAACGGCAAACGCTGTAGTGAGCAGTCGCTTGCCGCCGGAAGTTGTGGGAGCTATTAAGCCACCACGTTTCCTACATTAAATCCGCGAGTTTATACGTCAGCGTTTGTTCTGCTGTCGCCAGCGTTAACTGGTCAGCAGTCAGATCGACCTGTGCGCCTTGCTTAAACATTTCGCTGACGATCCCGTCGAGCGCGTTAAGCTGTGGATCGGCGCACATCATACGCGTCATCGCCATATCTTTTACCTTCAACTCACCGTCGGACAGCTTGCCCTGGCCGTGGAATTGATTACACATCTTGCCTGATACCGTCATGTTTTCGCCAAAACTTAACTCAGGTGGGTTGTTGGCGGTGGTGACGGCTTTACCATTCACGCTTTGCAAAACGAAGCGGTGATGCTGCAACTGTTCGCGATTGACGGAAACTTTTCCATTGCTCACACAGCCAGCCATCAGCATGCTGAGCGCAATCAACGTGACAACTTTCTTCATTAAATTTCTCTACGTTTGTGACGGGAATACATTCAATATAATAATGATACTGAATGTTTTATCATCGGTGATTGTCTGAAAATGCCCCCCTGACGTCAGGGGAGCTCAGAGATTAGAAGAGGGCGTTTGGACAGGTCTCGCCTTTGGATATTTGGGCCAGATTCTGTAGCGTAGTCTCAGAAATACTGGTCAACGCTTCAGCTGTCAGGAATGCCTGATGACCGGTAAACAGCACGTTATGGCAGGCTGACAGACGACGGAACACATCATCCTGAATGACGTCATTGGATTTATCTTCAAAGAACAGATCGCGTTCGTTCTCATACACGTCCATACCCAGAGAACCAATTTTCTGGTTTTTCAGCGCGTCGATAGCGGCTTGTGAGTCGATCAATGCACCACGACTGGTGTTAATGACCATCACGCCATTTTTCATTTGCTCAAAGGCTTCGTGATTGAGCAGATGATAATTCTCCGGTGTTAACGGGCAGTGCAGAGAGATGACATCGGACTCGGCAAACAGCGTTTTAAGATCGACATATTCAACGCCTAACTCCAGCGCAGCAGCGCTCGGGTAAGGATCGAACGCCAGCAGACGCATACCAAAACCTTTCAGGATCCGCAGTGCAGCGATACCGATTTTACCGGTACCGATCACCCCAGCGGTTTTGCCATACATAGTAAAACCGGTCAGCCCCTCAAGAGAGAAGTTGGCATCACGGGTACGCTGATAGGCGCGGTGAATACGGCGATTCAGCGTCATCATCATGCCAATCGCATGCTCAGCGACGGCCTCTGGTGAATAAGCTGGAACACGAACCACCTGCAGACCCAGCTCTTTTGCTGCGTCGAGATCGACGTTATTGAACCCGGCGCAGCGCAGCGCGATATATTTCACGCCATGCTTTTTCAGTTCTTCCAGAACGGGGCGGCTGCCATCGTCGTTGACGAAAATGCACACGGCTTCGCAGCCATGGGCGGTTTTGGCTGTTTTTTCCGTCAACAGAAAGTCAAAGAATTCAAGTTCAAAACCAAAAGCCTCGTTAACCTGCTGCAGATACTTCTTGTCGTACTGTTTTGTACTATAGATGGCGAGTTTCATAAGACTTTCTCCAGTGATTTTGACGTCACATTAATCCAATTCAAATTATTTTACAAAATCTAAAAAGTTATTGATAGTCATAGGCGTAATGAATAATTTCAGCGTATCTGTTGTTAGTGTGGGCAGGTTACACAATTTCAACAACTGGATATTTTTCTATCCAACTCAACACCCGAATATCGCGGCAGGTAAAAAGCCAGCCGAATCACATCCGGACAGCTACGCTTATACAGGTAGCAATTATCGGGAGGGGTTATGCTGACTCACTCTGAAGCAAAACGATGGGCCACCCTAATGCTCAAGGCGGCATTATGCGATGGTATGAAACCTGATGAGATTTCCCGGCAGGTACATCTGGTCTGCGATCATCATGGTAGGGAGTGCCTCGAAGAACTCATTGAGGAAATTCTGATAGAAGCAGGTCGTATCGGACCTAAACATAGCGATGGACAACTGAGGCCTCATTGAGTCTGAATCTTAATATCCCCGACGGCACGTGTAACAGCGTGCCTGTAAATCGGTTATCTATCCTTAATGTGGGCATATCCAGTTAAACATGCCACAATACAGGCCTAAACCGGCTTAAATTTTTGCTAAATCAGGATATTAACTACCCATGAAGGGTAAATATAAAGCCGTTCTGGCACTCCTCTTATTATTGATTCTCGTGCCGCTGACGCTAGTGATGACGCTTGGCCTGTGGGTGCCTACGTTGGTGGGTATCTGGTTACCCGTTGGAACACGCATCGCGCTGGATGAGAGCCCGCGGCTGACACGGCATGGGTTGCATATACCTGAACTCCGCTATCTGGTTGAAGATTGCCCGCTAGCACGCATCACTCAGGCGGATCTGTCTCACCCCAGCCGCTGGGCGCTGAATGTCGGTACCATTGAGTTGGATTCAGCTTGCCTGGCCAAATTGCCGCAGGCAGAGCCATCGCCGGTAGCGCCTAAAACGCTGGCTGAATGGCAGTCAATGCTGCCCAATACCTGGATTAACATCGACAAACTTATCCTTTCTCCATGGCAGGAATGGCAGGGAAAACTGTCACTCTCGCTCACTCCCTCTACTCAACAGCTGCGTTACCAGGGTGAAAAAGTTAAATTTCAGGGGCGTTTGCACGGGCAAAACCTCACGGTAACGGAGCTGGATGTTGCGGCATTTGAAGGCCAGCCGCCAGTAAAACTGGTCGGTGAATTTACTATGCCACTGGTGCCCGATGGACTACCGGTAAGCGGTCATGCGGTTGCGACGTTAAGTTTGCCGCAAGAGCCTACGCTTGTGGACGCCGAACTGGAGTGGCAACAAAACAGCGGACAACTGATCGTGATAGCGCGGGATAATGCCGATCCGCTGCTTGACCTTCCGTGGGAAATAACACGCCAGCAACTGACCATCAGCGACGGACGCTGGAACTGGCCTTATCAGGGATTCCCGTTAAGTGGCCGGCTGGGCATGAAGGTTGAAAACTGGCAGGCCGGACTGGAAAACGCGGTGGTGAGTGGGCGTCTGAACATTCTGACGCATGGCGATGCCGGTAAAGGAAACGCCGTATTAACGCTGGGGCCAGGTAAGCTTGGTATGGATAGTAGCGATATGCCGCTACAGTTGACCGGTGAAGCGAAACAGGGTGATCTGATCTTCTACGCGAAATTACCCGCCAGACTCACCGGGAGTCTGTACGATCCGCAATTGGCTTTCGAGCCAGGGGCGCTGCTGCGCTCACGTGGACGGGTGATTGATTCGCTGGATATTGACGAGATTCGCTGGCCGCTGGCAGGGGTTAAAGTTACGCAACGCGGTGTGGATGGGCGTCTGCAGGCTATTTTACGTGCGCATGAAAACCAGATGGGCGGTTTTGAATTGCATCTGGATGGTCTGGCAAATGATTTTCTTCCTGATGCCGGTCGTTGGCAGTGGCGATATTGGGGTGAAGGCAGCTTTACGCCGATGCATGCCCGTTGGGACGTGGCGGGTAAGGGAGAATGGCATGACAACACCCTGAAGTTATTTGATCTTTCCACCGGATTTGATCATCTGCAATACGGCACGATGAAGGTGGAAAACCCACGTCTGGTGATGGACGAACCGATAGTCTGGGTACGGGATGCAACCAAACCGACATTTAGCGGCGCACTGTCGCTGGACGCAGGGAGCACCACCTTCACCGGGGGAAGCGTGTTACCACCATCGACGCTGAAGTTCAGCGTGGAAGGTAGCGATCCGACAATTTTCCAGTTCAAAGGCCAGCTTCACGCGGGGGCGATTGGGCCCGTACAGCTGAATGGTCGTTGGGACGGTATCCGCCTGCGCGGACAGGCCTGGTGGCCAAAACAATCGCTCACCGTATTCCAGCCTCTGGTCCCACCTGACTGGAAAATGAAGCTACGAGAAGGTGAGCTGTATGCGCAGGTCGCGTTTTCGGCAGCCCCGGAGCAGGGCTTTGAAGCGGGCGGTCATGGAGTGTTAAAAGGCGGTAGCGCCTGGATGCCCGACAACCAAATCAACGGTGTCGATTTTGTATTGCCTTTCCGGTTTAGTGAAGGTGCATGGCAGCTGGGTACGCGTGGACCTATTTCACTGCGTATTGCGGAAGTGGTCAATCAGGTGACGGTGAAGAATATCGCCGCCGATCTGCAGGGGGCGTACCCCTGGAGTGAAAACAACCCGTTACTGTTGAGCGATGTCAGCGCCGACCTGCTGGGGGGCAAAATCATCATGCAGCAACTGCGAATGCCGCAGCATGATCCGGCCTTATTGCGAGTGCAGAATATCTCTTCCAGCGAGCTTATCAGCGCGGTTAACCCCAAACAGTTCGCCATGTCTGGCCCGGTCAGTGGCGCGTTGCCATTATGGCTGGATAACGAAAAATGGATCATTAAAGACGGCTGGTTGACTAATCCAGGGCCGATGACGTTGCGTATTGATAAGGACACTGCGGATGCGGTTGTCAAAGATAACATGGCTGCGGGGGCGGCCATTAACTGGCTGCGTTATATGGAAATAAGCCATTCGTGGACGAAAATAAATCTGGATAACCTCGGTGTCTTAACCATGCAGTCAACCGTGACTGGCAATAGTCGGGTGGATGGCAAAGTAGGTACGGTTAATTTGAATTATACCCACGAGGAAAACGTCTTTACGCTATGGCGCAGTTTGCGTTTTGGCGACAATTTACAGGCATGGCTTGAACAAAATGCAGCGCTGCCGGAAACCCATTGCCCGGAAGGCAAGGAATGTGAGGAACAACAATGAAAACGATAGCTGCCATGCTGGGTCTGCTGGCTTCATCTCTGCTGGTAGGGTGCACTCCCAGAATCGAAGTGGCTGCGCCAAAAGAGCCCATCACCATTAATATGAACGTCAAAATCGAGCATGAGATCCATATCAAAGTTGATAAAGACGTCGAAAGTTTATTGAAATCGCGCAGCGATTTGTTCTGAGGTCATGATGAGAAAACAGTTTGCAGTGGCGCTGGTTGTCCTGAGTTTACTCAGTAGCAATGCGTGGGCATTGACCCTGAATGAAGCCAGAACTCAGGGACGAGTAGGGGAAACGCTCAATGGCTATCTGGTTGCATTGCAAACCGATGCCGAAACGCAGGCGCTGGTGAGTGAGATTAATAAAGCGCGCAACGCCAGCTATCAGCAACTGGCTGAGAGCAATAATATTCCGCCAGATGAAGTGGCAAAAATGGCCGGGCAAAAGCTGGTTGCTCGCGCTAAACCGGGAGAGTATGTGCAGGGTATTAATGGTAAGTGGTTGAAAAAAGAGTAAATCGCTTTTTCACACAGCCAGAGGGACACGACGCTGAATTATTCATCGACATCGCAATAGTTGCCACACGGCATAAAATGGATGCTGGTATAGTCCAACACCGGTCGCGTCGTGGGGTGAAATCATGTGGCTTCTCAAGTGGTACGTCTGGAATCGTTGGGTATTCAAGCTGTTAAGCCGGGATGTCGCGGAGCCTGAACAATTTTTGCTTCATTGCTGGGAAGAGAATCTGGCGAAATGCAGGGATTATGCAACCATCTGGCGTGATATTAATCGCATTCACGGCAAACAGATACAGATGCAGGGAAAGAAGTAAGTGTCGGAGAAACCCTCCCACCGGATGGTGAGAGGGGGAATTATCAGGCAGCTACCACGCTGTCGATAGCGGCTTTCGCGTCGGACTGTGCTTTAGACGCCACTTCCGGGCCGTAAGCAATACCTTCAGCAAAGACGACATTCACGTCGGTGATGCCGATAAAGCCCAGGAATACGTTCAGATACGGCGTGATCAGGTCGGTTGGTGTGTCTTTATGAATACCACCACGGCTGGTCAGCACCACAGCGCGTTTACCTGTCACCAGACCTTCCGGGCCTTTCTCGGTATAACGGAAAGTCACACCGGCGCGGGCAATCAGGTCAAAGTAGTTTTTCAGCTGCGTTGGAATGTTGAAGTTGTACATCGGCGCGGCGATAACAATCACATCATGCGCTTTCAGCTCAGCAATCAGCTCATCGGACAGCGCCAGCGCTTCTTGCTGACGCGGTGTCAGCGGTGTATCGCTCGGGCGCATCGCACCCACCAGTTCGCCATCCAGTACCGGTACAGGATTTGCAGCCAGGTCACGGACAGTGATTTCATCAGCAGAGTGCTTTTCACGCCACTGTTCAACAAAATAATCAGACAACTGACCAGACTGAGAGTACCCTGCCAGAATACTGGATTTAAGAACTAATACCTTGCTCATGGGTGTTTCCTTTTATGTGTTTGAAGGGGGAGTGCCCCGTTGCTTGTTGACACTTTATTCACAATCCTGTCGCAGTGATAGCGCAATATATCGAATCCTATGTTCGAAATTATTGAACAACACATGAAAAGCGCCGATGTGGTACTCTATACCCATCATCTAAAAGAGATTTAACCCGGCAGAGCACTGCCTTTTAACGCTATGACAGAACAACAAAAATTAACCTTCAACATGTTGCAGCAACAGCTGGATTCACTGATGCTGCGTGACAGACAGCGTTTTGCCCGCCGCCTGCACGGTGTGAAGAAGGTTAAAAATCCTGATGCACAACAGGCCATTTACCAGGAGATGGCGAAAGAGATTGAACAGGCAGCCGGTAAAGTTGTGCTGCGTGAAGCGGCGCGTCCGGAAATCAGCTATCCGGAAAACCTGCCCGTAAGCCAGAAAAAACAGGATATTCTGGAGGCAATTCGCGACCATCAGGTGGTGATTGTCGCCGGTGAGACTGGATCGGGGAAAACCACCCAGTTACCCAAAATCTGTATGGAACTGGGGCGCGGGGTAAAAGGGCTGATAGGCCATACCCAGCCGCGTCGTCTGGCGGCGCGCACCGTGGCGAACCGTATTGCGGAAGAGCTGCAGACCGAGCCTGGCGGCTGTATTGGTTATAAAGTTCGTTTCAGCGATCATGTCAGTGATAACACTATGGTCAAGCTGATGACGGACGGTATCCTGCTGGCGGAAATCCAACAGGATCGGCTGCTAATGCAGTACGACACCATCATCATCGATGAAGCGCATGAACGCAGTCTGAATATCGATTTTCTGCTCGGCTATCTGAAAGAACTTCTACCGCGTCGCCCGGATCTAAAAATTATCATCACGTCGGCGACCATAGATCCTGAACGTTTTTCAAAGCATTTCAATAACGCGCCGATTATCGAAGTCTCCGGCCGAACGTATCCGGTGGAAGTGCGCTATCGCCCGATTGTTGAAGATGCAGATGACACCGAGCGTGATCAACTGCAGGCTATTTTTGATGCTGTAGAGGAATTAGGCCGTGAAAGTCAGGGCGACATTCTGATATTCATGAGCGGCGAGCGTGAAATCCGCGACACCGCCGATGCCCTGAATAAGCTGGATTTACGCCACACCGAAGTGCTGCCGTTGTATGCGCGTCTCTCCAATAGCGAGCAGAACCGCGTGTTCCAGTCGCACAGCGGTCGCCGTATCGTGCTGGCGACCAACGTGGCGGAAACGTCACTGACCGTGCCGGGCATTAAATACGTTATCGACCCGGGTACGGCGCGTATCAGCCGCTACAGCTACCGCACCAAAGTGCAGCGCCTGCCGATTGAACCGGTGTCGCAGGCCTCTGCTAACCAGCGTAAAGGCCGCTGCGGTCGTGTTTCGGAAGGGATCTGTATTCGTCTGTATTCCGAAGACGATTTCCTGTCGCGTCCGGAGTTTACTGACCCGGAGATCCTGCGTACCAACCTGGCATCCGTTATTTTGCAGATGACCGCGTTGGGGCTGGGCGATATCGCGGCGTTCCCGTTTGTTGAAGCGCCTGATAAGCGCAATATTCAGGACGGTGTACGCCTGCTCGAAGAGCTGGGAGCGATAACCACCGACGAACAGGCAACCGCATACAAGTTAACGCCGTTGGGCCGTCAGCTGTCGCAACTGCCGGTGGACCCGCGTCTGGCACGCATGGTGCTGGAAGCGCAAAAACATGGCTGTGTGCGCGAGGCGATGATCATTACCTCGGCGCTGTCCATTCAGGATCCGCGCGAGCGTCCGATGGACAAGCAGCAGGCTTCCGACGAGAAGCATCGCCGTTTCCATGACAAAGAGTCTGATTTCCTCGCATTTGTGAATCTGTGGAACTATCTCGGCGAGCAGCAAAAAGCACTGTCGTCAAACCAGTTCCGTCGCCAGTGCAAAGTCGATTTCCTGAACTACCTGCGCGTGCGCGAGTGGCAGGATATCTACACGCAACTGCGCCAGGTGGTGAAAGAGTTGGGTATTCCGGTTAACAGTGAACCTGCTGAATATCGGGAGATCCACGTCGCGTTGCTGACCGGTTTACTGTCGCACATCGGGATGAAAGATACCGATAAACAGGAGTTTACCGGGGCGCGTAACGCTCGCTTCTCGATCTTTCCGGGGTCGGGTTTATTCAAAAAACCGCCGAAGTGGACGATGGTGGCAGAGCTGGTAGAAACCAGCCGCCTGTGGGGACGTATTGCCGCGCGTATCGATCCTGAATGGGTGGAACCGGTAGCCCAGCATCTGATCAAACGTTCATACAGTGAACCTCACTGGGAGCGCGCGCAGGGTGCTGTGATGGCGACAGAAAAGGTCACCGTCTACGGTTTGCCGATTGTGGCGGCCCGTAAGGTGAACTACAGCCAGATCGATCCCGCACTGTCGCGTGAGTTGTTCATCCGCCATGCGCTGGTGGAAGGCGACTGGCAGACTCGTCACGCCTTCTTCCGCGACAACCTGAAACTGCGCAACGAAATCGAAGAGCTGGAGCATAAATCGCGCCGCCGCGACATTCTCGTCGATGACGAAACGATGTTTGAGTTTTACGACCAACGCATCAGCCATGACGTAGTTTCTGCTCGTCACTTTGATAGCTGGTGGAAAAAGGTCAGCCGTGAAACACCGGATCTGCTCAACTTTGAAAAGAGCATGCTTATCAAAGAGGGCGCGGAAAAAATCAGTAAGCTGGATTATCCGAACTTCTGGCATCAGGGTAACCTTAAGCTGCGCCTGAGCTACCAGTTCGAACCTGGAGCCGATGCGGACGGTGTGACCGTACATATTCCACTCCCGCTGCTTAATCAGATCGACGAGAGCGGTTTTGAATGGCAAATTCCGGGGCTACGCCGCGAACTGGTGATCGCCCTGATTAAGTCGCTGCCGAAACCGGTACGACGCAACTTTGTACCTGCGCCGAACTATGCCGAAGCGTTTTTAGGTCGCGTCACGCCGCTGGAACTGCCGCTGCTGGACGCGCTGGAGCGTGAACTGCGCCGCATGACCGGCGTTACCGTTGACCGTGAAGACTGGCACTGGGATCAGGTGCCAGATCACTTAAAAATCACCTTCCGGGTGGTGGATGATAAAAATAAGAAGCTACAGGAAGGGCGTTCGCTGCAAGATTTGAAGGATGCGCTGAAGGGTAAAGTTCAGGAAACATTGTCTGCGGTGGCCGATGACGGCATCGAACAGAGTGGGTTGCACATCTGGAGCTTCGGTCAGCTTCCGGAAAGTTACGAACAAAAACGCGGTAACTATAAGGTGAAAGCGTGGCCGGCGCTGGTCGATGAGCGTGACAGCGTTGCCATCAAACTGTTTGATAATCCGCTGGAACAACAGCAGGCGATGTGGTGCGGTTTACGCCGCCTGTTGCTGCTGAATATTCCTTCGCCAATCAAATATTTGCACGAGAAGCTGCCCAATAAAGCCAAGCTGGGGCTGTACTTTAACCCGTACGGTAAGGTGCTGGATTTGATTGACGACTGTATCTCCTGCGGTGTGGATCAGTTAATTGACGCCAACGGTGGTCCGGTGTGGACCGAAGAAGGCTTCGCGGCGTTGCATGAAAAAGTGCGGGCTGAACTGAACGATACGGTGGTGGAGATTGCGAAGCAGGTCGAACAGATCCTGACCGCAGTGTTTAATATCAACAAACGTCTGAAAGGGCGCGTGGATATGACCATGGCGCTGGGTCTTGCGGATATCAAATCGCAAATGGGCGGTCTGGTGTATCGCGGGTTTGTTACCGGCAATGGTTTCCAACGTCTGGGCGATACGTTGCGTTATTTGCAGGCTATTGAAAAACGTCTGGAAAAACTGGCTATCGACCCGCACCGTGACCGTGCACAGATGCTGAAAGTGGACAGTGTGCAGCAGGCCTGGCAGCAGTGGTTCAATAAACTGCCTCCCGCGCGCCGTCAGGATGCCGATGTCAAAGAGATCCGCTGGATGATAGAAGAGCTGCGCGTCAGCTATTTTGCCCAGCAGCTTGGTACACCGTATCCGATCTCCGATAAACGTATTCTGCAGGCGATGGAGCAGATTTCGGGATAAATCGGTGCAGGGCCGTAGGCCGGATGAAGCGTAGTCGCCATCCGGCATCTGTACCCGGTAAAGATAAACACCAGGAGTCATCAATATGAGTCAGTTTCCGACACTTTCCGCAACCACCCTTGCGGCTATCAATACCGTAGGGCGATGGCTGGCGCAGAATGATTTTACGGGGAATATCACCGTTCAGTCAGATTGCGTGATTCTGGCAGGAAACGCGGTTATTCCTACCATCGACGCCGCCTGTCGGATCGCGAAAGAGCAACAGGTTCCCTTGCTGATTAGCGGTGGTATCGGTCATTCCACGCGCTTTCTGTATGATGCGATTGCCCAGCATCCGCGTTATAGCATCATTCGTACTACCGGACGCGCGGAAGCGGCGATCCTTGCCGATATTGCTCACCAGTTCTGGCAAATTCCGGGTGAGAAAATTTGGGTGGAAGATCAGTCGACAAACTGCGGTGAAAATGCCCGATTTAGCTGTGCGTTACTGAATCAGGCGGCAGAAAGCATTCATACCGTCATTGTGGTGCAGGATCCCACTATGCAACGCCGCACAATGGCCACGTTTCAGCGCGTAACCCGCGATGAGCAACATGCGCCGCGCTGGTTGAGTTTCCCTGGTTTCATTCCTGAACTGGCCCAACAGCACAACGGCGTGGATTTTGTGCCCGCGGCAGAAGGTCTGTGGTCGGTAGACCGCTATCTTTCTCTCATTACCGGTGAACTTCCGCGCCTGCGGGATGATGCTGCCGGGTATGGGCCCTGTGGACACGATTTTATCGTACATGTTGATATTCCCCAGGACGTTGAGCAAGCCTGGCAGCAGCTAAAAAATGATACCGCGCTGACCGACTTACTGGAGAGCCGTTCTCTGTAATTTTTGCTGCCCGTTTGTCGGCGTTTTATGGCAAACGGGCAGAAAGCCCATCCGTTTTTTCTCTTCATCATCACTTTTCCAGATGCTTTTATGAAGCAGTTCACAGAACCGCCACTCCAGCGATAATGCGTCATGCATGATTGATATTAATTAACAATAGTTTTACTTGTTAAAAACAAATCAATCACAGGAGAGCCGCATGTCAGTACCCGTACAACATCCTATGTATATCGATGGGCAGTTTGTGACCTGGCACGATGACGCCTGGATTGATGTCGTCAATCCGGCCACGGAAGAGATTATCTCGCGTATTCCCGATGGGCGTGCCGAAGATGCGCGTAAAGCGATCGATGCTGCGGATCGCGCTCAGCCGCAATGGGAAGCGTTGCCTGCCATTGAACGGGCAAACTGGTTACGCAAAATTTCTGCAGGTATCCGCCAGCGAGCCGATGAAATCAGCGCGTTGATTGTGGCGGAAGGTGGAAAAATTCAACAACTGGCTGACGTTGAAGTCGCGTTTACCGCCGACTATATCGATTACATGGCGGAGTGGGCGCGTCGCTATGAAGGCGAGATCCTGCAAAGCGATCGCCCGGGTGAGAATATCCTGCTGTTTAAGCGTGCACTGGGCGTGACGACGGGCATTCTACCGTGGAACTTCCCGTTTTTCCTGATTGCCCGCAAACTGGCTCCCGCCTTGCTGACGGGGAATACCATCGTCATTAAGCCGAGTGAATTCACTCCGAATAACGCCATCGCCTTTGCCAAAATTGTTGATGACATTGGTTTACCGCGCGGAGTCTTTAACCTGGTGCTGGGACGCGGTGAAACGGTCGGTCAGGAGCTGGCCGGAAACCCGAAGGTCGCCATGGTGAGCATGACTGGTAGCGTCGGCGCAGGTGAGAAAATTATGGCCGCAGCGGCCAAAAACATCACCAAAGTTTGTCTGGAGTTGGGTGGTAAAGCTCCAGCTATCGTGATGGACGATGCTGACCTTGAGCTGGCAGTGAAGGCCATTGTTGACTCACGGGTGATTAATACCGGACAGGTATGCAACTGTGCCGAACGCGTATACGTTCAGAAAGGTATCTATGACCAGTTCGTTAATCGTCTGGGTGAGGCGATGAAAGCCGTGCTGTTTGGCAATCCGGCCGAGCGCAATGACATTGCGATGGGGCCACTGATTAATGCCGCTGCGCTGGAGCGTGTAGAGCAAAAAGTCGAGCGAGCGGTGCAGGAAGGCGCCCGTGTGGTGCTGGGCGGTAAAGCCGTTGCCGGCAAAGGTTATTACTATCCGCCGACGTTACTGTTAGACGTGCGCCAGGATATGGCGATTATGCACGAGGAGACGTTTGGTCCGGTGCTGCCGGTGGTTGCATTTGATACGCTGGAACAGGCGCTGACAATGGCCAATGACAGCGACTACGGACTGACCTCATCGATCTATACGCAGAATCTGAATACGGCAATGAAGGCGATTAAGGGACTGAAGTTTGGCGAAACCTATATTAATCGCGAAAACTTCGAGGCGATGCAGGGCTTCCACGCTGGCTGGCGCAAGTCCGGGATTGGCGGGGCAGATGGTAAACACGGTCTGAATGAATACCTGCAAACACAGGTAGTGTATTTGCAGTCTTAAGTTTTTCGCCGGGTGAGCCTGTACGCCACCCGGCGCAATTCTCACACTTTGGTGGCGATCCAGTTCATCATCATTTCCGGCCAGATGGCCAGCGGTAACCCTTGCGCATCGCGAATACCAAATCCGTGCTTACCGCGTTCAAACAGATGCATTTCGACCGGAACGCCCTGCTCACGTAGCGCATTAAAGAAAACCAGGCTGTTTTCCACCTTCACCGCCGGATCGTCAATGGCGTGTAGCAGGAACGTCGGCGGCGTTGTGCTATCCACGCGTTCTTCCAGAGAATAGTGGCGCAGATCTTCCTTTTCTGGCGTAGCGCCAACCAGCTCAAGACGGGATCCCGGGTGACCGATGTCTTCGCGCAGAGTAATCACCGGGTAGACCAACGCCATGAACGCAGGACGCGTTGGTTGCTCGTCTATGCTATCAATCGGTGTATAAACCGGTTCGGCAAACCGGGTTCCCAGACTGGCGGCCACGTGACCACCGGAAGAGAAGCCCAACACACCGATACGATCAGGGTTAATTTTCCATTCATGGGCGTTGGCACGAATGTAGCGCATGGCGCGCTGGGCATCGGCCAGCGGCGCGTTTGCACCTTCCTCATGGCCATCACCCGGCATGCGGTAGGTCATCACAAACAGGGTATAACCGCGAGCGTTAAAGAATGGTGCCAGTACGCTGCCTTCTTTATCCATCACCACGCGACGGTAAGAACCTCCCGGTGTAACAAGGATCCCTACGCCGTTAGGTTTTTCGGGGGCATAAACGGTAATTTCCGGGGCGCGAATACCGGTGACAGCACGATCATACTGAGATGTTCCTGTATGTCGGGGTTCAGGCGTAAACACCGCATCGCTGTTTTTTGCTCCGGGGGCTTCACCCTGCGGCCAGAATGAGACGGTGGCGGCCTTAGCAACGGCTTGCTCCATCATGTTTTCTAACGTTTCACGACTCAGTGCTTCCATTACTATGCTCCCTCAGTGGCAAAGGTTAGCTATAGCACAGTCAGTGAATCGAAAACGGGGAGAGACTCACAACGTATTGAATTCGCGGGAAATGAAAGAGGGCGGAGGCGGGCCTCCGCCAGAACATTAGAGCTTGATAAATTTATCCAGCGTACGAATAAGTTGGGTGACAAAACCGTATTCGTTATCGTACCAGGCGACGGTTTTTACCAGCTGTAGATCGCCCACTTCGGTAATTTCGGTTTGTGTCGCATCAAATACCGAACCGAAATGCGAGCCAATGACATCTGATGAGACAATCTCCTCATCGGTATAACCAAATGACTCATTATTTTGCGTGGCTTTTTTCAGCGCGTTGTTGACCTCTTCAGCAGTGACTTTTTTCCCCAATATCGAAACCAGTTCCGTAACGGATCCGGTTTTCACCGGAACACGCTGGGCGTGGCCTTTTAATTTTCCGCTCAACGCCGGAATGACCAGACCAATGGCTTTGGCGGCTCCGGTGGTATGGGGAATGATATTTTCTGCCGCAGCCCGTGAGGCGCGCAGATCTTTCCCGCGTGGACCATCAACCAGCGACTGCGTTCCCGTGTAGGCGTGGATGGTGGTCATAGTGCCAAGCTGAATACCGAAGCTATCGTGCAGCGCTTTCGCCATCGGTGCCAGGCAGTTGGTGGTGCACGATGCGACCGAGATAATCCGATCGTTCGCATCCATTGTGTCGTCGTTGACGTTAAAGACGATGGTTTTCATATCGCCAGCCGGGGCGGATATCAGCACTTTTTTGGCACCTGCATCCAGGTGTGCGTTGGCTTTTTCTGTCGAGGTATAAAAACCGGTGCATTCGATGATTATCTCAGCGCCAGTGGTTTTCCACGGGATATTTTTGGCCTCTTTTTCTGCGTAAACCGCGATTTTTTTACCGTCGACAACCAGTGCGTCTTCGGTAAAGTCGATGCTCCAGGGAAACGGGCCGTAGTTTGAATCGTGCTTTAACAGATAGGCGAGAATTTTGGGCGAGGTGAGGTCATTAATGGCCACAACCTCCACGTTGCTTTTGACTTCCAGTAGTCGACGCAATACCAGACGACCGATACGACCAAAACCGTTAATGCCAATTTTACTCATGGTTTTCTCCTGTCAGGATGAGGCGGTACGACATATTTTCCCTACCAGGCTTAGTCCAGACAGGCATCCTCGGCAATAGCGGTTCTTGCGGTTAAGCGTAAGCGACTGAAAATGGGTGAACAAAAGTTAATGAATTTTTAACAAAAGCCCGTTATGTTGACGCATTATTGTTTTTATTCAGGAAGTGTTATGGGGAATAAGTATTCTGGCCTGCAAATCGGTATTCACTGGCTGGTCTTTTTGTTGGTTATTGTGGCCTACAGTGCCATGGAGTTTCGCGGATTTTTCCCGCGCAGCTATCGCCCCTTGTTCAACATGGTGCACGTCTCCTGCGGTATCACTATTTTAACGCTGATGGTGGCGCGTCTGCTGGTCAGGCTGAAATATCCGGCACCGCCGATTGTGCCGAAACCGAAGCCAATGATGACCGGCATGGCGCATCTGGGGCATCTGGTTATCTATCTGTTGTTTATTGTCCTGCCGATTATTGGGCTGGTGATGATGTACAACCGGGGTAACCCGTGGATTGCATTCGGCATCGTTATGCCGCATGCGGCAGAGGCCAACTTTGATTTAGTGGATATGCTGAAGTCCTGGCACGTGACGCTGGCAAACCTGGGCTATTTTGTTATTGCCCTGCATGCCGTTGCGGCCCTGATGCATCACTATTTCTGGAAGGATAATACGCTGCTGCGCATGATGCCGCGCAAACGCTCCTGAGGTAACGCCCCGCAAATGCGGGGCATTTTTTTAGGCCGCGGCAATGGCGACAATCCACCATGCCGCGCGTTTGCCATAAGGCGACCGCTAACATGGAATAAAATCGTAAATTATTTTTCCAGACAGCATAAACGCTTACCGTCAAGATGGTTAAACAACGCTCAGTTCATCACTCCCGTCACTTGATCACTGTCTTCATTAAAACTACTGTATATAAATACAGTTATATGAGAGGCAGATTATTATGTTGTTTTTCCAGCCAGTTGAACACCCCGAAATCAAACACTTCCCGCTATTTAGCGATCTCGTGCCCTGCGGTTTTCCTTCTCCGGCGCAGGATTACGTTGAGAAACGTATCGATCTTAACGACCTGTTGGTGCAGCATCCCAGCGCAACCTATTTTGTTAAATCGTCTGGCGACTCCATGATGGGGGCAGGGATCGGTGCTGGCGACTTGTTGGTAGTCGACAGTGCCAGAAAAGCGGCCCACGGAGACATTGTGATTGCTGCTATTGAAGGCGAATTCACCGTTAAGCGCCTGCAATTGCATCCGGTGGTGATGTTGAAGCCAGAGAACAGCGCCTACGCACCGATCATGATCGGCAGCGAGGACACGCTGGATATATTTGGCGTGGTGACATTTATCATTAAATCCGCGGGCTGATTATGTTTGCGCTGGTGGATGTTAATTCGTTTTATGCCAGTTGTGAATCGGCATTCCGACCGGACCTGAAAGGTAAACCCGTTGTTGTTCTTTCAAATAACGATGGTTGTGTCATTGCCAGTAGCGCGGAAGCGAAGGCGCTTGGCGTCAATATGGGAGCACCATACTTCAAACAGAAAGATCTGTTCAGGCGCTGCGGCGTGTTCTGCTTTAGTTCGAACTACGAGCTGTATGCGGATATGAGTAGCAGGGTAATGTCGATTCTGGAGGAGCTGTCTCCGCGCGTGGAAATGTACAGTATCGATGAAGCCTTTTGTGATTTAACCGGCGTGCGAAACTGCAGGGATCTTACAGATTTTGGTCGTGAAATCAGAGAAACCATTTTACAGAAAACACGCCTCACGGTTGGGGTCGGTATCGCCCAGACCAAAACCCTGGCCAAGCTGGCGAACCATGCTGCCAAAAAGTGGCAGGAACAGACTGGCGGGGTGGTGGATCTCTCGAATATTGAGCGTCAGCGTAAGCTGATGGCTGCGCTCCCGGTTGATGAAGTCTGGGGTGTCGGACGCCGTATCAGTAAAAAACTGGACGCCATGGGTATTAAAACAGTATGCGACCTGGCGGATACCGATATTCGCTTTATCCGCAAACATTTCAACGTCGTGCTTGAGCGCACTGTGCGGGAATTGCGCGGTGAACCTTGCCTGGCGTTGGAAGAGTTTGCGCCAGTTAAGCAGGAGATCATTTGTTCAAGATCGTTTGGTGAAAAACTCACGGATTACAATGCGATGAGAGAGGCTATTTGTACCTATGCTGCACGTGCTGCGGAAAAATTACGCAGAGAGCACCAGTTCTGCCGGTTTATCTCTACGTTTATCAAAACCAGCCCATTTTCCCTGAATGAACCGTATTACGGTAACAGCGCATCGATAAAACTGCTGACACCAACCCAGGATAGTCGGGAAATTATAAGGGCGGCCACACGTAGCCTGGACGCAATATGGCGAGAGGGACAACGTTATCAAAAAGCAGGGGTCATGCTGGGCGATTTTTTTAGCTCAGGCGTTGCACAGTTGAATCTTTTTGATGACAACGTTCCACGGCATAACAGCGATAAGCTGATGGCCGTTCTGGATACACTCAATGCTGAAAAGGGTAAAGGAACACTCTATTTTGCCGGACAAGGTATACAACAACCGTGGGCAATGAAGCGAGATAGGCTTTCACCGCGTTATACAACGAGATATAGCGATTTACTACGGGTGGGATAGCCATTGTTATCGTAAATAAGCGTCCAGAGCGATTCTAAAACTGTCCAGAAATAAATAAAAAAACGATTATCAGCCGCCATTAAAAATTTTATTGTAGCGCCGACTAACAGATAACTAACTGACAAACGGCAAGTCTATAATAGGAAATTTATGAAAAAGACGCTTATTACACTCATTATTGCAAATGCGCTGACCGCGACTACGGCATTTGCCGCAGCGGATGCGGGAACCTGGTATGCTGGTGGGAAATTTGGTTGGTCACATTACTTTGATACCAGCGCAAGCCAGCAAACGGGGGCCAATGGTAATAAATATGGTGATGTTGGTTTTGATAGCGATAACGTCGGTGGCGGGGTCTTTACAGGCTACCAGATTACTCCATGGCTGGCAGTTGAAGGCGGCTATGATTATTTAGGTAATATGCAATTCAACGGTAAAAATGGTTCTTCTGGTTCTCAAATGAAAAGCCAGGGTCTGCAATTGTCGCTGAAAGCAAGTTATGGTTTGACTGCTGATTGGGATATCTACGGTCGTGCAGGGGCAATGGGATATCGCGCGGAGTCAGATATTAAAGGCAATAACCGCTTTGATACTGGTGTGCGTCCGGTTGTGGCTGTTGGTACGGAATATGCCTTTAACAAGAACTGGGCTGGACGCGTGGAATATCAATGGGTGAGCAATGTGGGTAATGAAAACCAGATTGGCGTATCAAGTGATGTTAGTTCCGTTACCGCTGGGTTGTCATATCGCTTTGGCCAGCATGACGACGCGGAGGTTACGCCTGCACCGGCAGTTGCCGCAACTCCTGCGCCTGAACCTCAGCGTTTTAACTTAAAATCTGATGTGATGTTTGGTTATGATTCAGCAGCATTAACCCCAGAAGGGAAAGCGGCGATTGCGCAGTTATACCGAAATCCCGGTCTGCAACCGGCCAAAGACAAAGCGACCGTTGTTATTGGCTATAGCGATCGCACCGGAGCCGCAGATTATAACCAGCAACTGTCAGCCCAGCGCGCTCAGGCTGTTGCCGATGAATTAGTCGCGTTAGGCATGCCGGCTGCAAATATTACTGCACAAGGATATGGTTCGAGTGATTCTGTCACGGGATCCAGTTGTGATGGGCAGACCGGACAGCAGCTGATTAATTGTCTTGCTCCAGATCGCCATGTCGTTGTTGAGATCACTGATAAGCACTAAATCGGTGTACAAAAAGCCCTCCTCATTATCGAATGGGGAGGGCTTTTTTATTCGCACAGTGAACTATCATTAACTGTGACAATTTAAAGATGTTAGAGCGTAATCATGTTCATAGAATCGTTAGTTTCGAGAGCTAAAGGTAAATTATGGCGTTATTTTCTGCCACGGTTTACTCTGAAAAATCATGTGGATGATCAAGTATATAATTACTATGGTGTTTATTTTTCGGATGTAAAACAAGAAAAATATCAGCTTGTGAGTCTAAGAGGCAAAAATGATGTGCTTGAAAAATGGCATGCTGAGCAGCACGCCTATATGGAGAAAATAAACCTTCCACTCAATGATATTGAAAAAATGAATGTTGAGATTATTCATTGGAGAAAGCAAGGTCCGTTAAGGTTTAATTCGATTTTTCTTTTTGCAATAAATTATTTTACGCGTATTGCTTATGTAAAAAATGCTCTGACGAGAGCAAAAAGCAATCTCTTTTCTTCATTCGCCAGTAACAAGGCGTTGAGTGGACTTGATCGTATAATGTTGCTACAGATGCTGGTGAACGAATATGTACATCAATCGCCAGAGAAAACTCACACTGGAGTAACATGTGATGAGGTTATTGATCTATTGTACGGGACGCTTTGGTATAAACATATCAAGAATGAAGATTTCAGGAGGAAGGTCTTTCTGCTGCTCCAGTCACTTGTAATTACAGAGGATGTCAGATTTAGTGATGAAAAATATTATATTCAGGGCAAGGCTATTTCAACAATTGTTTCATGGGAATCTGAAGATAAACGGGAAAAGCAGCAGATCAGGATCCAGAAAAATATTAGTCGTTTGATGCTTGTGATTACCGCGTCCACATTGATGATCACCCTGGCGATACTGGCTCAGGCAGGCCTTATTAATCTACATAATCTTTGGGTGCATCTGACACAGTTAAAACCAATCAGGGTGTTGTTCAAACTAATATAATAAAAATCAATGCGTTAACATAATCAGTAATCATATATTTTACAGCCAAATAACAAATCTGATAGTATACCCCCCTATAGTATCTGGAGGGCGTATGCCGCATTCACCTGAAGACAAGAAACGCATTCTCACCCGTGTACGCCGTATTCGCGGTCAGGTTGATGCGCTTGAGCGCGCACTGGAGTCCGGCGAACCGTGTCTGGCTATCCTGCAGCAAATTGCCGCCGTGCGCGGTGCATCCAATGGCCTGATGGGCGAAATGGTTGAGATCCATCTGAAAGACGAGCTGGTCAGCGGGGAAACTACGCCAGATCAGCGTGCCGTGCGCATGGCTGAAATCGGCCATCTTCTGCGTGCTTATCTAAAATAACACCATCACCTCGCAATAATGGGAAGAGACAAATGAAATCACGTGCAGCAGTTGCATTCGGCCCCGGCCAACCGTTAAAAATTGTCGAAATCGACGTCGCACCGCCAAAGAAAGGTGAAGTGCTGGTTAAAATTACCCATACCGGCGTGTGCCACACCGACGCCTTTACGCTCTCTGGCGACGATCCGGAAGGCGTATTCCCGGCGGTACTTGGCCATGAAGGTGGTGGCATTGTGGTTGAAGTAGGCGAAGGCGTTACCAGTCTGAAACCGGGCGATCATGTGATCCCGCTGTACACCGCAGAGTGCGGCGAGTGTAAGTTCTGTAAATCGGGTAAAACCAACTTGTGCCAGGCCGTACGTGCGACCCAGGGCAAAGGTCTGATGCCGGATGGCACAACGCGCTTCTCGTATAACGGTGAGCCGATTTATCACTATATGGGCACCAGCACCTTCAGCGAATACACTGTTTGCGCGGAGATCTCTCTGGCGAAGGTTAACCCGCAGGCCCCGCTGGACAAAGTGTGTCTGCTGGGTTGTGGCGTGACCACCGGTATCGGAGCAGTCCATAACACCGCAAAAGTGAAAGAAGGCGACACCGTAGCCGTATTTGGTCTGGGCGGTATTGGTCTGGCGGTCATTCAGGGCGCGGTGCAGGCGAAAGCCGGGCGTATTCTGGCCGTTGATACCAATCCGGAAAAATTTAAGCTGGCAGGTGAGATGGGCGCGACCGACTTCATCAACCCGAAGGATTACGACAAACCGATTCAGGATGTGATCGTCGAACTGACTGACGGCGGTGTGGATTTTAGCTTTGAATGTATCGGTAATGTTAACGTGATGCGCGCAGCGCTGGAATGTTGCCATAAAGGATGGGGCGAAAGCATCATCATTGGCGTGGCGGGAGCAGGACAAGAGATCAAAACGCGTCCGTTCCAACTGGTTACCGGGCGTGTCTGGCGCGGTTCCGCGTTTGGCGGCGTGAAAGGGCGCACTCAGCTTCCAGGCATGGTTGAAGAAGCAATGAGCGGGAAAATTCAGTTGGACCCGTTTATCACCCACCGCTTGCCGTTGGAACACATTAACGAAGCATTCGATTTAATGCATCAGGGTAAGTCCATCCGTACCGTTATCCACTTTGGCGATAACTGATTCATTGGCCAGCGGATTTAACCGCTGGCACTTTCCTGAATTTTTTAGAATTATGTTGTGAAAGTGTGACGAATCCGGCGCTTTTCAAGGTAAGTAAACTTCCCGGATTGCCGATGACTATCTAACGGGCGTGTTTTCACGCATAAACCCTACAAGAGAGTCGACGGTCATGGACAACACTACATCGATGCAAGCCCAGCATAAACTGGGCTTTCTGCATCAAATCCGGCTGGTTCCGCTGTTTTCCTCCATTCTCGGTGGCATTCTCCTGCTGTTCGCCCTAAGTTCTGGGCTGGCAAGCTATTTTCTTATGCAGGCCGATCGCGATCAGCGCGACGTGACCGATGAGATTCAGGTCAGGATGGGGTTATCTAACAGCTCTAACCACTTACGCACCGCACGTATCAATATGATCCACGCCGGCGCGGCGAGCCGTATCGCCGAAATGGATGACATGAAGGCCAATATTGCCGAGGCCGAAAAACGGATCAAGCAGTCGCAGGACGGTTTTAACGCGTATATGTCGCGTGCGGTAAAAACGTCTGCTGATGAAGCGCTAGATGCTGAACTGAGCGCCAGCTTCAAAGCCTATACCGACGGCTTACAGCCCATGCTGAAGTACGCTAAAAACGGCATGTTTGAAGCGATCATCAACCATGAAAATGAACAGGCCCGACCGCTGGACTCTGCTTACAATAAGGTATTGTTAAAAGCGATCGACATTCGTACCGCAAGGGCGAACCAGTTAAGCGAACAGGCGCATCAGCGTACACAACTCGGCATGGCTTTTATGCTGGGTGCATTCGTTCTTGCGCTGGCGCTTACCGTAATGACGTTCATTGTTCTGCGCCGCACGGTCATTCATCCTCTGTTACGCGCGGCCAAGCGTATTGAGCAAATTTCCGCGGGCGATCTGACGATGCAAGATGAACCGACTGGGCGTAGCGAAATTGGTCGCCTGAGCCGTCACCTACAGGCAATGCAACGATCGTTGGGGAAAACGGTGGGCACGGTACGTCAGGGCGCGGAAGAAATCTACCGCGGTACCAGTGAGATTTCGGCGGGTAATACCGATCTGTCTTCACGTACTGAACAACAGGCTGCGGCGATTGAACAAACGGCAGCCAGCATGGAAGAGCTGACGGCCACGGTGAAGCAAAACGCCGACAATGCGCATCACGCAAGCAAGCTGGCGGAAGATGCGTCCGGCAAGGCCAGTCGGGGCGGTCAGATGGTTTCTGGCGTGGTGAAAACCATGGGCAATATCTCAACGAGCTCGAAGAAAATCTCCGAAATCACAGCCGTGATTAATAGCATTGCTTTCCAGACCAATATCCTGGCGCTGAACGCGGCGGTTGAGGCGGCGCGGGCAGGAGAGCAGGGGCGTGGATTTGCAGTGGTGGCCAGTGAGGTCCGTACGCTGGCAAGCCGCAGCGCTCAGGCGGCAAAAGAGATTGAAGTATTGATCAGCGAATCGGTCCGATTGATTGATCAGGGCTCCGGAGAAGTCGTCGCGGCGGGCAATACGATGACGGATATTGTCGATGCGGTAAAACGCGTCACCGACATTATGTTAGAAATTGCGGCGGCTTCTGATGAGCAGAGCCGGGGCATCGTACAGGTGAGCCAGGCGATATCAGAAATGGATAAGGTTACGCAGCAAAATGCCTCGCTGGTTGAAGAAGCATCGGCTGCGGCGGCGTCTCTGGAAGAGCAGGCTGCACGCTTAACGGAAGCCGTTGGCACGTTTCGTTTAACAGGAATAAGCGCGATTAAACGCGCTTTCGTGACCACTACGCCTGACCCTTCACGTCCGCAGACGGCAACGGCCAGTGGCGATAACTGGGAAACGTTTTAACAATAAATTAAGGGACCTGATGGTCCCTTAATTTTGGGTATCAAAACGGTACGGTTTTGCGTATTGCGGCGATAAGGATCTGCGCGGCCTGAGAGAGTTGCACATCGACACGGGTAAGAATACCGATGGGTTCGCCCGCCCCGTGGGTAGGTATCGGCAACGACACCAGCGTCGCCTGGCGTAAATCTTCTCTAACCGCGCCTGAAGGGACAAACCACACATAGTCGTAATCAACCGTCAGCTGGCGGGAAAGCGATGCTGACAGTGTTTCAATGCAGCCTGGCGGCATTTTACAACCCTGACTTTGCAACAATGCTTCTGCGTGCTGGCGAGGTGCGGTTCCTTTTGGCGAAACCACCACCGGCCACTCCATTACCCGACTTAACGTGATGGTTTCCTGCAACAGCGGATGGTTAGGGCGCACGACCAGTTTAAGTGATTCCAGAAACAACAATTCATAATTCAGACCGACCATCAATTCTGGATCGGCCATGCGACCAATGCCAAGGTCGATTTCCCCGGATTTTAAACCTGCCAGAATCATCGGATTGCTCATGGTGGCGACCTGAAGCGTGGTCTCCATTTGCTGCTTGTGGAAAGGACCAATTACCGCAGGCAGAATGCCCAGTGCCGCGGTGGGTAAGGCCCCGATCCGTACTACATCAGTCTGCGACTCTTCGCGCTGATTTAACGCTTGTCCGGCGGTGTTGAGCGCATCCAGCACTCTTACCGCGTGGGTAAGAAACTGTTCTCCGGGCAGCGTTAACTGCGCGCCAAGGCGGCCACGCTCAAAGAGCCGGGTCCCGGTCAGTTGCTCCAGTTCATTTAGCGTTTTGGAGAGAGCCGGTTGGCTCAGGTTAAGGGTCTCAGCCGCGCGCCCCAATGTTCCCTGCTGTGCAACGGCGACAAAAGTATGAAGGTGGCGCAAGCGAATGCGCTGATTGAACAGAACATTTTTTTCCATAAGCGATGTTAAAAACAGAGCCGTATCGGTGACAAGTAAAGTTGTTTGTTTTTGATAACCTGATAGCAAAATATTATTAACATTTATCATGTTTTACTTACAACTGATTTATTTTGCTTATGTTTTGTACAGCATTGCTGGGGAGTGGGATCATGGAAGGGAGTATGTTCAGTCGTTATACTTTGGTTATTGTTTACTTTTGAACGATTTCTCTTCACAAGGCACTGATGAATGATACATGTAATAGGGCACCTTAATCCCGATAGCGATGCCATCTGCACCGCCGCAATGACGGCACGTTGGCTTAGTTTACGTGGCCGGCAGGCGACGGCATGGCGTTTGGGCGAGCCTAACCGCGAAACGCAGTTTATCTTTGAACATGCGGGGCTGACGATGCCTGAACGGTTGACGTTTGAACTGACCGATCGTGATGTCTGGCTGGTCGATTTCACCGAGCCTGCCCAGGGGCCGGAATCGTTGACTGAAAGTAACGTGGTGGGAATTATCGATCATCACCGACTTGGTGGGCTAGTCACCCGTCTGCCACCGGAAGTGTGGGTGAAGCCCGTCGGCAGTAGCGCAACCCTGTTGTGGCAACTGATGACGGAAGATGAACGCAACCAGCTATCTTCCGCTGAAGCTGTTTTACTGCTCGGCGCCGTATTGAGTGACACTGTCACGCTACGTTCACCAACGACCACCTCTGACGATCGTCAGGCGGTTGATGCGCTGGCCCAAAAAACCGGAGTGGATCTTGACGCTTTCAGCCGCGACCTGCTGTCAGCCAAAACAAGCGTGGAAGGGATGAGCGCCCGCGAACTTCTGCAGAAAGACATTAAAACCTTCACCATCCATGGACATTCAGTCTGTGTAGCGCAGCTTGAACTGTATGCGCTGCAACAGGTGGATTCGGTGCTGGACGATCTCCGTCAGGAAATGGCGAGCTATGCAGAAGAAAAGAATGCTGCGTTAGTCGTGCTGATGCTCACTGACATCAATCTGGGTGACACCAGCCTGTGGTTTGCTGGATCAGAACTTTCAGACATCCCGCAGCCTTGCAAGGTAGAAGGTATGCTTAGCCGTAAAAAACAGATGCTGCCCTGGCTGGAAAGTCATTTGAAACCACGCCAGTAGGTACTGTTCATCTTTTGTATGGGTGGGAAGTTTACGCGGGGTCACACTTTGTAAATTCTTCCCACCGGAGTCAGCGGCGTTTTCTACACTCCAGGTAATATTCACTGGAGGCATGACATTATGGCGAACACCATCACGGCAGATGAGATTCGGGAACAATTTTCGCAGGCAATGTCAGCAATGTACCAGCAGGAAGTCCCGCAGTACGGCACGTTGCTGGAACTTGTCGCTGATGTGAATCTGGCGGTACTGGAAAATAATCCGACGCTGCATGAAAAACTGGCGAATGCGGATGAACTGGCCCGGCTAAACGTTGAGCGTCATGGCGCCATTCGAGTGGGTACCGCGCAGGAGCTTTCTACGCTGCGCCGGATGTTTGCCGTTATGGGCATGTATCCGGTGAGTTATTACGATCTCTCCCAGGCGGGCGTCCCAGTACATTCCACAGCCTTCCGTCCCATCGACGATGCCTCGCTATCGCGCAACCCGTTTCGGGTATTCACCTCGTTATTACGGCTCGAACTAATCGAAAACGCCGCGCTGCGGCAAAAAGCCGCTGAGATCCTCGCGAAACGCGATATTTTCACCCGCCGTTGCCACGAGCTGCTGGATGAATTTGATGCGCAGGGCAGTTTTACAACTGAACAGGCGCAAGAGTTTGTGCATGAAGCGCTGGAAACATTCCGCTGGCATCAGCACGCCACGGTCGATGAAGAGACCTATCACGCATTACATAACGAACATCGGCTGATTGCTGATGTAGTGTGCTTCCCCGGTTGTCATATCAACCATCTGACACCGCGAACGCTGGATATTGACCGGGTGCAGTCGATGATGCCGGAATGCGGCATTGAGCCCAAAATACTGATTGAAGGGCCGCCGCGCCGCGAGGTGCCCATTTTATTGCGTCAGACCAGTTTCAAAGCGCTGGAAGAACCGGTGTTGTTTGCCAGTGAAATGCGCGGCACTCACACGGCACGTTTTGGTGAAATCGAACAGCGCGGCGTGGCCCTGACGCCGAAAGGCAGATCGTTGTACGACGAATTGCTGAATAAAGCGGGAACGGGGAAAGACAATCTGACGCACCAGCTACATCTTCAGGAGGTGTTCAAAGCCTTCCCGGACAGCGAATTCCTGCTGCGCCAGCAGGGGCTAGCCTGGTTCCGCTATCGTCTGACGCCATCGGGTGAAGCGCATCGGCAGGCGATTCGCCCGGATGACGATCCGCAGCCGCTTATTGAACGGGGCTGGCTGGTTGCGCAACCCATCACCTACGAAGATTTTTTACCGGTGAGCGCCGCAGGAATTTTCCAGTCCAATTTGGGTAATGAAACACAAGCTCGCAGCCACGGAAATTCCAGCCGCGACGCGTTTGAACAGGCGCTGGGTTGCGCGGTTTATGATGAGTTTGCGCTGTATCAGGAGGCTCAAGAGCGAAGTAAACGTCGGTGTGGTTTACTTTAATGGAATTTACATGGGATTCGGCCTGTTCCCATCGACATAAAATATTTTCGATTTTGTACAGATAATCGGCGACCAACAATTGGATTATTAATGAATTTTGTCTAGAGTGAGCGGTCAGAAATGTGCACTCTCTTGCCGCTGATTTTGACCGGCGCGGGACCATTTACACGACCAGAAGGACTCACTTTCAGGCATGAATCGCAGACGATTTATTAAAGGTTCAATGGCAATGGCCGCCGTGTGCGGAACCAGTGGTATTGCATCACTCTTTTCCCGCGCCGCCTTTGCGGCAGAGTCTGACATTGCAGACGGAAAAACCGTACGTTTTGATTTTTCCGTTCTGCAATCGATGGCCCATGACTTAGCACAGAAGCCCTGGGGCGGCGCACCGCGCGCGTTACCGGAAACGCTGGCGAAACTGACGCCGCAGGCCTACAACAGCATTCAATATGACGCAGAGCAGTCTCTGTGGAACAATGTTGAAAATCGTCAGCTTGATGCGCAGTTCTTCCACGTGGGAATGGGCTTCCGTCGTCGTGTACGCATGTTCTCGGTTGATGGTAGTACGCATATGGCGCGTGAAATTCACTTCCGTCCGGAACTGTTTAAATACAACGACGCGGGTGTGGATACCAAACAATTGGAAGGGCAGACTGACCTCGGATTCGCTGGATTCCGCGTGTTTAAAGCGCCAGAACTGGCCCGCCGCGATGTCGTTTCTTTCCTGGGCGCCAGCTATTTCCGCGCCGTGGATGACACCTATCAGTACGGTTTATCGGCCCGTGGTCTGGCGGTAGATACCTACACCGACAGTAAAGAAGAGTTTCCTGATTTCACCTCTTTCTGGTTCGAAACGGTTAAACCGGGCGCAACCTCTTTTACCGTGTATGCGCTTCTCGACAGCCCAAGCGTAACCGGTGCATTCAAGTTCGTGATCCACTGCGAGAAAACGCAGGTGATTATGGATGTACAAAACCACATCTATGCGCGTAAAGACATCAAGCAGCTCGGCATTGCGCCGATGACCAGCATGTTCAGCTGCGGCAACAATGAGCGTCGGATGTGCGACACTATTCACCCGCAAATCCATGACTCAGATCGTCTGGCGATGTGGCGGGGCAATGGCGAGTGGATCTGCCGTCCGCTGAATAACCCGCAAAAGCTGCAGTTCAACGCCTATACCGATAATAACCCGAAAGGGTTTGGCTTGCTGCAACTCGATCGCGACTTCTCCCATTATCAGGACATCATGGGCTGGTATAACAAGCGCCCAAGTCTGTGGGTCGAACCGCGCAACCAGTGGGGCAAGGGGACCATCGGTTTGATGGAGATCCCGACGACCGGCGAAACGCTGGATAACGTTGTCTGCTTCTGGCAGCCGGACAAGAAGATCAAAGCCGGCGATGAGCTGGAATTCAAATATCGCCTGTACTGGAGCGCTCAACCGCCGGTGCGTTCACCGCTGGCTCGCGTGATGGCGACCCGGACAGGCATGGGCGGCTTCCCGGAAGGATGGGCACCGGGCGAGCATTACCCGGAAAAATGGGCGCGTCGTTTTGCCGTTGACTTCGTTGGTGGCGATCTAAAAGCGGCTGCGCCGAAAGGCATTGAACCGGTGATTACGCTCTCCAGCGGTGAAGCGAAACAGATTGAGATCCTCTACGTGGAGCCTATCGACGGTTATCGCATTCAGTTTGACTGGTATCCGACTTCTGACTCAACCGATCCGGTAGATATGCGTATGTTCCTGCGTTGTCAGGGTGACGCCATCAGCGAAACCTGGCTGTATCAGTACTTCCCGCCAGCGCCGGATAAACGTCAGTACGTTGACGACCGCGAGATGCGTTAATCACGCCCTTTACGGCTCTCCTGATGGGGAGCCGTATCTGCATTCATCCTCGTAACGACTCTGTACACTATTTACTCGATCCTGTTCGCATTTTTCTGTATAGCAAATGGGTACTCTGTGGGTGTGTATTTCTTATACACGTTCTTGTCCACTAACAGGGAGAAAGTATGTTTCCAGAATACAGAGACCTTATTTCCCGACTGAAATCCGAGAACCCTCGCTTTCTGTCCTTATTCGAAAAACACAACAGCCTTGATCATGAGATCTCCAGACTGGAAGGTTCGGATGGTCGGGGGTATAGTTTGGACATTGTTCGTCTTAAGAAACAGAAACTCCACCTGAAGGAAGATCTGCTCAAAATATTGCAAAAAGAGAGTGTCAGTGAGAGCTAAGTAGAACGGCGCTTGCTGTGTAAAAGGGCTTCCTGCGAGAAACGGAAGCCCTTCCTGTTTTAGGTGTTAATCGACCATCACGCGTTTGTTCGTCGCCCCCCAGAGGATCGACATTTCAGTGAACAACGCGCCGCTAATTTCTTCGACTTCTTCTGCACTAACCTGCGCATTTCCCTGTTTACCGAACAGCACCACTTCATCACCGGATGCAACCTGCGGCAAATCGGTTACATCGACGATCACGGTATTCATGGATGTTTTACCCAGTACCGGAACCCGCTGGCCGCGGATCAGCACGTGCCCCGCATTACTGAACACACGGCGATAACCATCGGCATAACCTGTCGGGATATTGGCCAGAACGGAATCACGTTTAAGGGTATAGGTTCTGTCATACCCGACGGTGTTTCCTTTGGGGTAATGGTTTACCGACGCGATGGCAGATTTAAACGTCATGACGCGTTTGTATTCGGTGCTGGCGATGGTATCGCCATAGAAAATACCGCCAACACGCACCATGTCGAGCCAGGATTCTGGAACGGTCAGGGTAGCGAACGTATTCGCGACATGCAGGGTGACATCTTCGCGCTTAAGCCCGGTAATTTTCAATACCTGGGCTGATTGCGTATTGAAACGGGCCAGATCGCGTTTTACCACTGCCGCATCTTCTTCCGGGAAATGCGACATGATGCCGACAATTTTCAGGCCGGGTAATGCGGAAATAGCGCGTGCTTCTTCCAGACCTGCGGCGGTACTGACTTCCAGACCGTTACGCGACATACCGCCAGAGTTCAGCGCCAGATGGATACGAATAGTTTTACCTTTCTCCTGAGCGATTGCACTTAGACGCTTAGCCATATCCAGATTACCGATAAGCTCTTCGGTATCGAAATCCGCCGCCTGGCGCATCTCTTTTTCCGTCGCGTTACGCACGCGCATGAGCTGCGATGTATAGCCTGACTGGCGAACGGTACTGATTTCCTCGTTACTGGCGATGCCAATACATTGCACGCCGTTTTGCATCATCACCGGCGTTACCAGTGAGAGATCGTGGCCGTACGCGTCGCCTTTAAGAATGGCGCACATCCGGGTTTTATCTCCCAGCAGTTGCTGAACTTTATGGATGTTATATTCCAGCGCGCTGCGGGAAATTTCCAGCGTGGTATTATCCACAACCTGTTGCTTATTGACCGCAAAGGGAACGGGGCCTGCTTGCGTGGTGGAAACAGGTTGGTGACAGGCGGTAATCAGTAAAAGCGGAATAAGTGCTAAACGACCCAAAGGTGCTGCCATGCTTGCTCCTTAGCAATAGAATGAAAGTGTTATTGTCATCATTACGGTCTATCCATGAGGGGATACCCGGATCACCAGAGTAACGGGTTCCACGCCAGAGATTCTTTCTAAGTGATTGCTGTTACAGCATAAAAATAAGACATCCTCGGTGCTAAACAGAGTAATATCGGCTACTGCCAGTCAGAAATGCCCCGTTTACGATCGCAAAGGAGATAAACATGTCAGAAATAATTATCGTTAGTGACGCGCTGGAACTGCGGGCGGTAGAAGAACAACACGTCACCCCTCTGCATCAGTTGGTGCTTAAAAATAAAACCTGGCTCCAACAGTCACTGAACTGGCCGCAGTTTGTCGAATCTGAGGACGACACGCGCAAAAACGTGCAGGGGAATATGATGTTGCACCAGCGCGGCTACGCCAAAATGTTCCTTATTTTCGAACAAGGGGAGGTGGCTGGCGTTATCTCGTTTAACCAGATAGAGCCGCTGAACAAAGCCGCTTATATTGGTTACTGGCTGGACGAAGAGCACCAGGGCAAAGGCATTTTGTCTCAGGCGCTACAGGCAATGATTCGTCATTATGCGCAGCGCCAGGAGATTCGCCGTTTCGTGATTAAATGTCGTGTAGATAACGTCAGGAGCAACCAGGTTGCACTGCGCAATGGCTTCCGACTGGAAGGATGTATGCAACAGGCGGAATTCCTTAATGGCGATTACCATGACGTGAATCTCTACGCCCGCATCATTGATGGTTCTTCAGAATAAACCGGCGATAGGGGTGCGCGTGATACGTTGTTCGCCGTTGATCACTTTTGGCCCGCGCAGATGGATCGCATCGCCATCAAAGGCTTCAACTTGGGCCTGATCGGTTATCTCAATATGATGCTCGATCAGCACTTCACCCAGAATACAGGCATAGCCTTCAATAAGGATGTGACCGTCAAGCTGTAGCGGTCCGCCACGTAATTGTGCATGCCCCCCAACCAGCACGTGGTGTTTCAGCACGCAGTTACCTTCAACCACCGCGTGTTCCGCCACCTGCGAGCTGTAGCGCAGGGTAGGAATGGCGTCTTCATCCGTTCCGGCGATGACGCGTGCATGCCCATAGACTTTGGCGCAATCGCAGATCCAGACATTATTCTCTTCGTTGCCTTCTATCCGTGCAAAATCAAAAACTTCAGCCCGATGTTCTATAAAGGCATAGTTGATCATCGCATCACCATAGATCTGCACCTGATGCACCACGCGTGAATTGCTGACGGTCGCCCGATCGTAAATTTGCAGGAGCTGGTCGCTTTCACGCGTTAACCCTCTGGCAGCGATGATTTCAGAGCCACACACAACGCGCGCATCACCGCAGAGAAGGCACTCGCCGCGAACAACAGAATCCCGAACGGTGACGTTGTCACGTATTTGCGCGTTATGGCTGATTTCTGCTCGGTCAATCCAGACGGCATCACCAATCTGCGCGCCATCTCTGACCACGCTTGCCTGTGTAATACGGGCGTCTCCGGTTATCGTCGCGCCGGAAAACGCGAGCGCATTCTCATCGTATATCCAGCAATTACCGCTTTGCGACAGAACGCTTTCATCATCAATCCAGCCACCGAGCGTACCGGATCTAACATCATTAAAATCAATGAGTGCGATGATTTGGCGTAGTAATACACTTTTTTTATTGCCATTATCCAGGTAACTAAAGGAGCGAGATTCATCGCTTAGACGGTATTTGGTCATAGCTCATTTCCATGTTGCGCACCTTAGTTAAACGTAGCAAAGTTTTCTGCACTGGCTAAACCGGCAGATATTCCATAAAATGCATTTCAAATATACTTTAAAAAATAAACAAAATGAGTAAGAACAAACAGAGTGAACGGGTCCTCAATCTTCCGGCCGGTTATTTTGGCATGGTACTGGGTACCATCGGGATGGGATTTGCGTGGCGTTACGCCAGCCAGGTGTGGCCGGTGAGCCACTGGATTGGTGATGGCTTAGTGATCCTCGCAATGGTCATTTGGGGATTGCTGACGCTGGCATTTGTGAATCGCTTACTACGTTTTCCGCACAGCGTACTGGCGGAAATTCGTCATCCGGTGATGAGCAGTTTTGTCAGTCTGTTTCCAGCAACAACGATGCTGGTCGCGATTGGTTTTGTACCTTGGTATCGACCGCTGGCGCTAGGATTGTTCAGCATTGGCGTGGTGATACAGCTGGCGTACGCCGCCTGGCAAACGGCAGGGCTGTGGCGCGGCGAGCATCCGGAAGAGGCCACCACGCCGGGTCTGTATCTGCCGACCGTTGCCAATAACTTTATCAGCGCCATGGCCTGTGGTGCACTTGGGTTCAACGATGCCGGGTTGGTGTTTTTGGGCGCCGGGGTATTTTCCTGGCTTAGCCTGGAGCCGGTGATTCTGCAGCGTTTACGTAGCTGCGGTGAACTACCGACGGTTTTACGTACTTCACTTGGTATACAGTTGGCACCCGCGCTGGTCGCCTGTAGCGCCTGGCTTAGCGTCAACGGCGGCGAGGGGGATACGTTAGCTAAAATGCTATTTGGTTATGGTCTGCTGCAACTTCTGTTCATGCTACGCCTTATGCCGTGGTATTTGTCACAGCCATTTAATGCGTCTTTCTGGAGCTTCTCGTTTGGCGTGTCTGCGTTGGCGACAACGGGATTGCATCTTGGACACGGCAGTGAATCAGGATTTTTTCATACTCTGTCTATCCCACTGTTTATTTTTACCAATTTTATCATTGCATTATTACTGATACGTACGTTTGCATTGCTGATGCAGGGGAAACTGCTCATCCGCACGGAGCGTGCTGCATTACTGAAATCTGAGGATAAATAATGACCCTTTGCGACGAAAACTACTTTACTGAAAAATATGATTTAACCCGTACGCATTCCGATGTCGTTGAAGCGGCAAAAGTGGTTGCACCAGGTAAAACGTTAGATCTGGGCTGCGGTAACGGCCGAAACAGCCTGTACCTGGCGGCAAACGGCTATGACGTTACCGCATGGGATAAAAACCCAATGAGCATCGCTAACCTTGAGCGCATCAAAGCGGCTGAGGGGCTGACCAACCTCAACGCGAAGGTCGCTGACCTTAATGCGTTACGTTTTGAGGGTGAATACGATTTTATTCTTTCTACCGTTGTACTGATGTTCCTTGAAGCTAAAACGATCCCTGGCCTTATTGAGAATATGCAACGTTGTACTAAACCGGGTGGATATAACTTAATCGTCGCAGCGATGGATACTGATGATTTTCCGTGCACAGTAGGTTTTCCGTTCGCGTTTAAAACCGGAGAATTACGCAACTATTACAGTGGGTGGGATCTGCTGAAATATAACGAAGACGTAGGTGAACTTCATCGTACAGATGAAAACGGTAATCGAATTAAACTGCGCTTTGCCACCATGCTGGCACGCAAAACTTCCTGAACCTCCCGTTTGGGTTAACTCTTTCTGCGTTCAGCATTTTTTGTGCTGAGCGCAGAGATAAAATTGTGCGGTGCTTACCATTTTTAGTACATCCAAAATGAAACTGTTTTGCTATCCTTTTTAGGCATCATTGCGAAAACTAAAGGGATCGTTTCATGCGTACTCAAACTTTATTTAAAGTTGCAGTGCTTACTGGCTTGTTGGCATTATCCGGCTGTGCGTCAAAAGTGACCGAGCCGGATAAATATTCTGGGTTTTTAAAAAATTACTCTGATCTGAAGGAAACAAAATCAGCATCGGGACAAACGGTACTCCGTTGGGTTGACCCGAGCTACAACGAATCCAAATATGACAACATTGTTTATAACCCGGTAACGTATTATCCGGTTCCTAAACCTACTACGCAGGTAGGGCAGCAGGTTCTTGATCAATTACTGACCTATACCAATACGAAGTTGAAAACGGCGATCGGTCAGCGTAAACCTCTGGTTACAACCCCAGGGCCACGTAGTCTGATTTTCCGCGGGGCGATTACCGGTGTAGCGACCAGCAAAGAAGGACTGCAGTTCTATGAAGTGGTCCCGGTTGCACTGCTCGTTGCAGGAACGCAAATGGCGACGGGTCACCGTACCATGGATACCAACCTCTATTTCGAGGGTGAGTTGATTGATGCAGCGACCAATAAACCGGTGATTAAAGTTGTACGTAAGGGTGAAGGTAAAGACCTGAACAACGAAAGCACGCCGATGGCGTTCGAAACGTTGAAGAAAGTTGTTGATGACATGGCGACCGATGCCTCCATGTTTGATGTGAACAAAAAACCACAATAAAAATGATGAACGCACCATCTCAGGATGGTGCGTTTTTTTATGCCACACGACGACGATAGAGTATTTTACCCATCAATGCTTCCGGTCGGGCAAACATCACCAGATTTCCCAGTAAGATCAACACCAATCCGGCAATCGCATTAACTTGCCAGATGTATCCTTCATACAATGTTGACAACGTCAGCGCCACCAGCGGGAACAGCAGCGTGCTGTATGCCGCCTTACTGGGACCAATGCGACCTACCAGCGTGAAATAAGCGCCAAAGGCAATCACTGAGCCGAAAATAGCCAGATATAACAGCGCGCTAAGATAGCTGAATGTCCACTGTGGCGTGAAGTTGTCGCCGCGCACCAGCGCAATGGCCGCGATCAGCAATGTGCCGTACAGCATGGCCCAGCTGTTGGTCGTTAACACTTCTAACCCTTTTTTCTGGTGACGCAGACTGATCATATTGCCCAGTGAGAAGCCGAAGGTTCCCAGAGCGCTCAAACCGATGCCCAGCAGCAGTGAATGATTAAACCCGCTGTTGAGCAAATCCTGCCAAAACAGAGTCACGATGCCCGTCAGTCCCAGACCCGCTGCAATATAGAAGCGCAGCGGTGGTTTTTGCCCAAAAAAGATGAAGCTATTAACTGCATTGAACAGGACGGCCATCGAGAAAATCACCGACTCCAGGCCGGTATTAATCCACGCCGCAGCCGTATAAAAACACCAGAAGTTAAAGCAAAAAACGCATCCGCCCTGTAACAGACAAAACAGATGATCGCGGCCAGACAGTTTGCGTAATTTACCGCTTAGCAACAGGATCACTATCATCACCGAGCTGGCAACTGCGAAGCGCCAAAAGATAGAAACCGGTGCAGAAACCGGACCTTGCTGCAAATAAATCGCAATCCATGTCGTTCCCCAAATAACCACCACCAGGCAGTACAACAGTGCGTTCATACAACTCTCTCTTTTTGTCGTCAGACTTACACTGTGTCACGACGGAATGCAGGAGACTTTCATCGGCTTGCGGTGTACTTGCAAAATCTTGCGCTTTTTTTAGCGTAATAGTGAAAAGGCAGCTGTTAACGATATGTAGCTGATATAGACTGAAAGCCTGCTAACTTATTTTGAATGTGATGGTATGTCTCAGCCCTACGGTGCCTTTGAAAACTTGCGCAAACATAATGCCGTGCTGCATGAATCGGTTGCGTTACATTCAGGGATCCAACTGGCGGCCTGGTCGAACAAGCGCGATACCATCACCCAATATTGCGATCACCATACGCTCAGTTTATACATCGCAGATGGTTACGAGAGTTACCACAAGACGGCGGAAGGATGGAAGAATGGCGGGGGACCAGACCGTTTTTGCCTGATGCCGAAAGAGAGTGAGTCCAGTTGGGATATTCGTGACGATCTTTCCTTTGTTCATCTCTATTGTACGGACGCGCATTTGCGAGAAGTGGGTGAAAAAGTTTGGGACAAAAGCCCCTATAGTTTCACGCTGGACGAGCATACGTTTGGCAGTGACCCGGGGATCACGGCGGTTTACCGTCAGTTTTTGCTTGGTAACGACTGGCAGCAACCGGCCAATCACCTCACGCTTAGCGCGGCATCTTCACTACTGTTAACGCATCTGATCCAGCATTACAGCAATGTGCAATGGCGACTTCCCGTTGTCACCGGAGGGCTTGCGCCTGCCACATTGCGCAACGTGCTGGCCTATATTGAAGCACATCTGGCGTATCCCATAACGTTGAGCGATCTGGCAAGCGAGGCAGCGCTAAGTGAATTCCATTTTGCCAGAATGTTTCGCCAGTCGATGAATATGGCGCCTCATCAGTACGTCATGCAACGCCGTATGGCGCTGGCGCAGCAACTGGTCTGTTATTCATCACGCAGCCTGTCGGATATTGCAATGGCCTGTGGGTTCAGTTCGGCGAGCCATTTCAGTAACCGGTTTAAACAAGTGACGGGTAAAACGCCAACGCAGCTACGCGCGGCGAAATAATGTCAACACTGAGTAGCAAATACCGCCGACGACCAGCCCCCAGAATGCAGACCCAACGCCAAATACCGTCAGACCACTGGCCGTAACCAGAAAAGTCACGATGGCCGCATCGCGTTCTGCTTCATTATGTAAGGCTTGAAATAAACTACCGCTAATCGTGCCGAGTAATGCCAGACCAGCAAGCATCTGGATCCAGCTTACGGGGAGGGCTGCCATCAGTCCTGTGACCGAACCGCCAAACACTCCAGCCAGAATGTAAAAGACACCCGCTGCCGCTGCGGCAAGCCAGCGTCGATTTGCATCTGGATGGGCTTCGGGGCTTTGGCAAATTGCGGCGGTTATGGCGGCGATGCAGATGGAATAGACGCCAAACGGCGAAAATAGCAGTGCCAGCAGCCCCGTAAAAACAATCAGGGGTGAAACGGGTAACGAATATCCAGATGCTTTCATGGTCGCAATACCTGGGGCATTTTGCGAAGCCATAGTAACCAGAAACAGCGGTAGCGCAATGCTGATACTGTGGGCTAATGAAAAGTGTGGGGCAATAAACGCTGGCAACACCGGTGACAGATTAACACCATCGGTGACAATGTCACCTTTAACCAGGGCGATAGCTATGCCTACCAACATTGCGGCGATTACGGCATACCGTGGGGCAATCACTTTTAGTACTAACCACGCCAGCAGCATGCTGCCGCACAAGATAAGCTCACTGTTCAGGCTATTGAACGCCTGCAAACCAAAACGCAGCAAGATCCCGGCCAGCATGGCTGATGCCAGCGAGTGGGGAATAATTTTCATCAGGCGAGCAAACAGCCCGGTTATACCGCACAGCACAATCAACGCATTAGCTACGATAAAAACACCGATAGCATCCTGAATCGATACCCCTTGCAGGCCCGTCACCAGCAGCGCGGCACCAGGCGTTGACCATGCGGTGAGTACAGGGGCGCGATACCACAATGTCAGCGCCAGCGTACTGACCCCCATTGCTAGCCCAAGTGCGGTCATCCAGCCTGCGATTTGTCCGGTCGTCGCACCTGCGGCGAGCGCCGCTTGCCAGATAATGGCCGCTGAACTGGCGTAGCCGACCAGGACCGCCACAAAACCCGACAAAACTGTAGGCAGGGGGATGGAAAATGTGCGCATAGCAACTCCGCGTGCGTTATAACGGTCAGTTACTGTAGCACTGTGCGTTATAGCGTACAAGTGCTAAGCTGTAGCCCCGAGAAAGGAGAGCGACGAAGGAGAAAAATGGACAACTTAACCCACTATCTGGCCACAACGCTCAAGACGCTACGTCACCAGCGTGAATGGAGCCTTTCGCGTCTGGCGGAGGAAACTGGCGTCTCAAAAGCGATGCTGGGGCAGATTGAGCGCAACGAATCCAGTCCAACGGTGGCAACATTGTGGAAAATTGCCACTGGACTGAACGTCCCGTTTTCAACGTTTATTTCACCACCAGAGTCAGACGGCACGCTAACATTCGATCCCCAGCAGCAGGCGATGGTCGTCACGCCGTTGTTCCCGTGGGATCCGCAACTGTGCTTCGATCATTTTTCGATACTGCTGGCACCCGGCGCGCTCAGTGAATCTACTCCGCATGAAACGGGCGTAATTGAGCACGTGGTGGTGATTAGTGGTCTGCTGGATATGTGTATTGAGGGGCAGTGGCGCACCTTTAAATCCGGTGAGGGTGTCCGTTTCGCCGGAGATACGGCACATAGCTACCGTAACAGTAGCGAGCAAACGGTTCATTTTCACTCGCTGATCCATTACCCACGCGGTTAATCGGGAAAACTATTCCGAAACGCCGCGCTTGTGACTACAATAACCGCCATTTTTACCGCTTGTGGATGGTAACAACTGTATGCGCCAGCAGCCTCATCACCTTGAATTGTTAAGCCCGGCTCGGGATACCGCCATTGCGCGCGAAGCCATTTTGCACGGCGCAGACGCCGTTTACATTGGTGGACCAGGTTTTGGCGCGCGTCATAACGCCAGCAATAGCCTGAAAGATATTGCCGAATTAGTGCCTTTTGCCCATCGTTACGGGGCAAAAATCTTTGTGACGCTAAACACGATCTTGCATGATGATGAGCTGGAGCCCGCACAACGGTTAATTACCGATCTGTATCAGACCGGCGTTGATGCCCTGATCGTGCAGGATATGGGGATTCTTGAACTGGATATTCCCCCGATTGAACTGCACGCCAGCACCCAGTGCGATATTCGCAGCGTTGAGAAGGCGAAATTTCTATCTGATGTGGGATTCACCCAGATTGTGCTGGCGCGCGAACTGAGCCTTGAGCAGATTAACGCTATCCATCAGGCTACCGATGCGACCATTGAGTTTTTCATTCACGGTGCGCTGTGCGTTGCCTATTCAGGACAGTGTTATATTTCACATGCACAAACCGGACGCAGCGCTAACCGCGGCGACTGTTCCCAGGCTTGCCGTCTGCCGTATACCCTGAAAGACGATCAGGGGCGCGTGGTGTCCTATGAAAAACATCTGCTGTCGATGAAAGATAACGATCAGACCGCCAACCTGGGTGCGTTGATTGACGCAGGTGTGCGTTCCTTCAAAATTGAAGGGCGCTATAAGGACATGAGTTATGTGAAGAATATTACCGCGCATTATCGCCAGATGCTCGACGCCATCATTGAAGAACGCGGCGATCTGGCCCGTTCATCAGCGGGACGTACCGAACATTTCTTTATCCCATCCACAGAGAAAACCTTCCATCGCGGCAGCACCGATTATTTTGTGAATGCCCGTAAAGGGGATATCGGCGCATTCGACTCGCCAAAGTTTATCGGTTTGCCGGTCGGCGAAGTCCTGAAGGTGGCGAAAGATCATCTCGATGTTGAGGTGACTGAACCGCTGGCAAACGGCGATGGCCTGAACGTGTTAATCAAACGTGAGGTTGTCGGATTCCGCGCCAACACCGTGGAAAAAACGGGGAACAATCGTTATCGGGTATGGCCGAATGAAATGCCTGCCGATCTGCACAAAGTGCGTCCGCATCATCCGCTGAATCGCAACCTCGATCATAACTGGCAGCAAGCGTTAACCAAAACCTCCAGCGAACGCCGTGTTGCGATCGATATTGAGCTCGGCGGCTGGCAGGAGCAGTTGATTCTGACGCTCACCAGTGAAGAGGGCGTGAGTATCACCCATACGTTGGACGGCCATTTTGAGGAAGCGAACAATGCGGAAAAAGCGTTGAGTAACCTACAGGATGGACTGGCAAAACTGGGTCAGACGATGTACTACGCCCGCAATATTCAGGTGAATCTGCCAGGCGCGTTGTTTGTGCCAAACGGTCAACTAAATCAGTTACGACGTGAAGCCGTTGATATGCTGGATGCAGCGCGCCTGCAAAGCTATCAGCGCGGTAGCCGCAAACCGGTATCTCAGCCAGCGCCGGTTTATCCGCAAACGCACTTGAGTTTCCTGGCTAACGTCTACAACCAAAAAGCGCGTGAGTTTTATCACCGTTATGGCGTTCAGTTGATTGATGCCGCTTATGAAGCGCATGAAGAAAAGGGCGAAGTGCCGGTGATGATCACCAAACATTGCCTGCGTTTCGCCTTTAACCTGTGCCCGAAACAGGCGAAAGGTAACATCAAAAGCTGGAAAGCAACACCGATGCAACTGGTTAACGGCGATGAAGTCCTGACGCTGAAATTTGATTGCCGACCGTGCGAAATGCACGTGATCGGCAAGATGAAACATCACATTCTGAAGATGCCGTTGCCCGGCAGCGTCGTGGCTTCGGTCAGTCCAGAAGAACTGATGAAGACACTGCCGAAGCGCAAAGGTTAATCGTTAGCTCAGATGTGTATCGGGTTTGCGTGATTTTTGCCAGTGATGGTGTTCACGAAGATCGGCGGCGGATTCTTCCGCCGTCACTCGCAACTCATCGCTGTCGGCCGTGTGTCGTAGTAAATGATCGGCATCCTGCACCTGAAGATATTCATGTCCCTGATTAGTAGCGAAAAGTTGACCGGAAAAAAGCGCGCTGGCCAGCAATAACACCGTTAACCCTTTCTTAAACATCATGCACCCTCTGGTACGTTAGCTGCGGAATTGGCGATAATTTCGCCAGGTGACTATTCAATATTTTAATCGAGTTAATGACAATCTCTGTTTTGCCATTTCGATGTTTTTTACATTTTTGTTTAGTCGATGTTGGGATTTGTAACACCCGGGCAGTGCAGCGCGCTGACCGGGTGTGATCAGGGCGAGATTCAGGACTTAAATCCGGCGGCCGTCATCAGGAGACGAAAGAACATGCCGACTGCGGCGAGGGCCAGCACGCTGCCGCCCCAGAGGATCACCAGCCACATCAGGCGTTTCCAGATTGTTTGTTGCATCAATGATACCCCTCACCATGTTGAACTTTGCCGCGGAAAACGTAGTAGCTCCAGAAGGTGTACACCAGGATTATCGGGATAATCAGCAGTGCGCCAACCAACATAAAGCCCTGACTTTGTGCCGGAGCCGCCGCCTGCCAGAGCGTAATAGACGGTGGAATGATATGTGGCCAGATACTGATCCCCAGCCCGCTAAACCCGAGAAAAATCAGCCCCAGCGTTAATACAAAAGGCAGCGTATGGCAGTTATGTTGCCCCAGCGAACGCCACAGCCAGAGACTGATAAGCGCAACCAGCAGCGGAACCGGCATCAGGAACCACAGGTTGGGCAGGCTAAACCAACGCTCGGCAATCGCGCTATGTGCCAGTGGTGTCCACAGGCTGATAATGGCAATCACAACCAACATTGCCAGCAGCAGTTTTTTGGCCACACTGCGCATTTTATCCTGCAACGGATTTTCGCTTTTCATCACCAGCCATGTCGCCCCCAGCAGGGCGTAAGCCACGACCAGACCAACGCCGCAGAACAACGTGAACGGGGTCAACCAGTCGAAAGGACCGCCGCTGTAGCTGCGTCCGGTAACGGAGAATCCGTTGAGTACGGCACCCACCACGACACCTTGCGTGAATGTCGCGAGGATTGAACCGCCGAGAAAGGCTTTATCCCAGAATGGTCGGTGCGCAGGTGTGGCTTTGAAGCGAAACTCGAACGCGACGCCGCGAAAAATCAGGCCGATTAGCATCAGGGTCAACGGGATCGTCAGCGCATCGACAATCACCGCATAGGCCAGGGGGAAAGCGCCGAATAATCCGGCTCCGCCCAACACCAGCCAGGTTTCATTGCCGTCCCATACCGGGGCGACGCTGTTGACCATCACATCGCGATCGTCAGCGTCCTGAATCGCTGGGAATAAAATGCCAATCCCGAGATCAAAACCGTCCATCACGATATACATCAGCGTGGCGAAGACGATAATCACAAACCAGATAACTGATAAATCGATACCCATTAGCGATGTGCCTCCGGTTGAGAATCGAGGACGGCGGCTGAAAGCGGCCGTGCAGGTGTGCCTGTCGGCGGAATGGTCGGGTCATCTTCCTGTGGCCCTTTACGGATCAGGCGGATCATGTAGCTGTAACCCACGCCAAATACTGAGCTGTACACCACAAAGAAGGACAGCAGGCTGATGCTCATATGTAAATCGCCATGTGCAGAGACCGCATCCGCCGTACGTTGCAGACCGTAAACCACCCACGGCTGACGGCCAACTTCAGTGGTCACCCAACCGGCAAGGATGGCAATCAGACCGGAGGGGCCCATCCATAAGGCAAAGCGCAGAAAAGGGCGTGAGGTGTATAAACGCTGCTTATAGCGCAGCCACAGGGCAAAAGTACCCAGTAGGATCATCAGCATGCCTAGCCCGGCCATTATGCGAAACGACCAGAACACCATAGTGGAGTTGGGCCTGTCTTCTTTAGGAAACTCTTTTAGGGCCGGGACCTGTTTGTCCAGACTATGGGTCAGGATCAGACTGCCCAGCGCCGGGATTTCCAGCCCATAGCGGGTGCGTTCCTGCTCCATATCCGGCCAGCCGAACAGCAGCAGCGGAGTCGGTTCACCGGGGCGATTTTCCCAGTGTCCTTCAATCGCAGCAATTTTTGCCGGCTGATGCTTCAGCGTATTCAAACCGTGCATATCGCCAATCAAGGCCTGCAGTGGAGCGACGATTAATGTCATCCACAGCGCCATCGAAAACATCGCTCGAATTGCTGGTGTGTTATTCCCGCGCAGCAAATGCCATGCCCCCGAGGCAGCAACAAACAACGCGCTACTCAGGAAGGCGGCAACCGACATATGCAGCAGACGATAGGGGAATGAAGGATTGAAAATAACGGCGAACCAGTCGACGGGAACGACCTGGCCGTTAACTATTTCATAGCCTTGCGGTGTCTGCATCCAGCTGTTGGAGGCGAGGATCCAGAAGGTTGAAATAATGGTACCCAGTGCGACCATGCAGGTGGCAAAGAAATGAAGCCCTGGACCAACCCGATTCCAGCCAAACAACATCACCCCAAGGAAGCCCGCTTCGAGGAAGAAGGCGGTTAATACTTCATAGGTCAGTAACGGCCCAGTGATACTCCCAGCGAACTCGGAAAAACCACTCCAGTTGGTGCCGAACTGATAAGCCATCACCAGCCCGGAAACGACACCCATACCAAAATTTACGGCGAATATTTTCGACCAAAAATGGTAAAGCGATCGCCAGGTGGGGTTTTTCGTTTTTAGCCATAGCCCTTCAAGCACAGCCAGATAACTGGCGAGTCCGATAGTAATAGCCGGAAAGATGATGTGAAAGGATACCGTAAACGCGAACTGGATCCTTGCCAGGTGAAACGCGTCAAGACCGAACATGCTTAACTCCGCAGGCAAAATTGATTTAGCGCAATTCTAAGTCTGAGGAGCAATGGAAGGCAGAAACAGAACAGTTCTTTTTAACCATAACAGTTGCAGCGCTGTTATAAGTTGCACTCGCTGATATGAAATCTGGAAGCTTGATTCCTGTTATTGAATAGCGTTCTCTTCTTGAAATACGCGCCGTAGGCAAAGAACTGTCATTACCGATGTTGTAAAACTGTTAACTATAACAGTTAAATAAAATACCCTGATTATGTAAACTGATATACACAGTGGTTGTCACCGACACCGGTAATCAGGACGAAAAATGAAAAAATACCAGCGACTGGCAGAGCAAATTCGCGATCAAATTGCGTCTGGCGTATGGCAGCCGGGCGATCGCTTGCCATCTTTGCGTGAGCAGGTGGTCAGCAGCGGCATGAGTTTTATGACCGTCGGACACGCATACCAGTTGCTGGAAAGCCAGGGGCGGATTATTGCCCGACCGCAGTCTGGTTATTATGTCGCCGCGCGCCCCGAACGTGAACTTGCTGCGCCGCAGGTGCAGGTCATGCGCGATGAAGCAGTGGATATCAATACCTACATTTTTGATATGTTGCAGGCCAGCCGGGATGCGTCAGTGATGCCCTTTGCCTCCGCATTCCCCGACCCGCGGCTGTTTCCACTTCAGCAGTTGAATCGCTCGTTGGCGCAGGTGAGTAAAACTGCCACCGCCATGAGCGTGATTGAAAACCTGCCGCCGGGGAATGCTGAGCTGCGTCATGCCATTGCCCGTCGCTATGCTCAACAGGGGATGACCATTTCACCTGATGAAATCGTCATCACCACCGGCGCGCTGGAAGCCCTTAATCTGAGCCTGCAAGCGGTCACTGAACCGGGTGACTGGGTGATTGTCGAAAACCCCTGTTTTTACGGGGCGTTGCAGGCCCTGGAACGATTACGTCTGAAGGCGTTGTCGGTGGCCACCGACGTTAAAGAGGGGATCGATCTTGCTGCGTTGGAGCAGGCGTTGCAGGAGTACCCGGTAAAAGCCTGCTGGCTAATGACCAACAGCCAAAACCCACTGGGTTTTACGCTCAGCGCAGAGAAAAAGGCGCGTCTGGTCGCCTTGCTGGAAAAATACCACGTAATGTTGATTGAAGATGATGTTTACAGCGAGTTGTATTTTGGCCGCGAAAAACCGTTGCCTGCCAAAGCCTGGGATCGCGCCGACAGCGTTCTGCATTGTTCGTCTTTCTCGAAGTGCCTGGTGCCAGGATTTCGTATTGGCTGGGTAGCAGCAGGGAAACATGCCCGGCGTATTCAGCGACTCCAGCTAATGAGCACCTTATCTACCAGTTCACCCATGCAGCTTGCCCTTGTTGATTATCTTTCAACCCGGCGCTATGACGCGCATCTGCGGCGCTTGCGTCGGCAACTGGCGGAACGTAAACAACAGGCCTGGCAAACGCTGCTGCGTCATCTTCCGGCGGAAGTCAAAATTCACCACAACGACAGCGGTTATTTTCTGTGGCTGGAGCTGCCGGAACCGCTTGATGCCGGTGTGCTCAGTACCCATGCGCTGGCACACCACATCAGTATTGCGCCGGGGAAAATGTTCTCGACCTCGGGAAGCTGGACACGTTTTTTTCGTTTTAATACTGCATGGCACTGGGGAGATCGCGAAGAGCAGGCCGTAAAACAGCTTGGTAAATTAATTCGTGAAATGATGAAATAAACCATAACGCGCTATTCAATATAAATGAATAGCGTGTTCTTATTTTCGAAATAGTGAATGCCGAACCACGGTATTATTTATATCGGGTGCGTCCATACAAAATATCAATAGTTAATGCTATTGCCACCTCTGCGTCTAACTCCTTGTCTATACTCCAGAAGATTACCCCCTGGTCAGAGTCTGTAGCGTAATGAGCGTTAGCTCACAACCTGATTAAATTTCCTTGCGCCAGCAGGAACGCTTACAACACCCCGACTATTTTTAGAAAAGGACATATATTTACGGCAAGGCTGCCGCTCAATATTTTTTAGACAGGAGTAAGACGTTATGAGCAAGCAGTTTGCCCTCAGTAGCCTGTGCGCACTCAGTATGACGCTGATGACTGCGCAGGCAGCCGAACCCCCCACATCATTAGATAAACCGGAAGGCCGCCTGGATATTATTGCCTGGCCGGGTTATATCGAACGTGGGCAAACCGATAAACAATATGACTGGGTCTCACAGTTTGAGAAAGATACCGGCTGCGCGGTTAATGTAAAAACGGCAGCCACATCTGATGAAATGGTCAGCCTGATGGCAAAAGGCGGCTACGACCTGGTTACCGCTTCTGGTGATGCCTCACTGCGCCTGATTATGGGAAAACGCGTTCAGCCAATTAATACCGCGCTGATCCCTAACTGGAAAACCATCGATCCACGCGTGGTAAAAGGCGAATGGTTTAACGTTGGCGGAAAAGTTTATGGCACACCGTACCAGTGGGGACCAAACCTGCTGATGTATAACACCAAAATTTTCCCAACGCCGCCGGATAGCTGGAGCGTGGTGTTTGTTGAGCAAAAACTTGAGGATGGGAAAAGCAATAAAGGGCGCGTTCAGGCCTACGATGGCCCGATCTATATTGCCGATGCCGCGTTATTCGTTAAAGCCACTCAGCCGCAGTTGGGTATTACCGATCCCTATCAGCTCACTGAAAAACAGTATCAGGCGGTGATCAAAGTCCTGAGCGATCAGCACGCGCTGATCCATCGCTATTGGCACGATACCACCGTGCAAATGAGCGATTTCAAAAACGAAGGCGTGGTAGCGTCAAGCGCCTGGCCTTATCAGGCTAACGCCTTGAAAGGCGAAGGTCAGCCAATTGCCACGGTCTTCCCAAAAGAAGGGGTTACCGGATGGGCTGATACCACCATGCTGCACAGTGAAGCGAAACACCCGGTTTGTGCTTACAAATGGATGAACTGGTCATTAACCCCGAAAGTACAGGGCGACGTAGCGGCCTGGTTTGGTTCTCTGCCAGTAGTGCCTGAAGGTTGTAAAGCCAGCCCGTTACTGGGTGAAAAAGGCTGTGAAACCAACGGCTATAGTTATTTCGACAAAATTGCCTTCTGGAAAACGCCGATTGCCGAAGGTGGAAAATTCGTTCCTTACAGTCGCTGGACGCAGGATTACATCGCCATTATGGGCGGTCGTTAATTCCGCTGGGGGTTTTATGACGTACGCAGTGGAGTTTCATAACGTCTCGCGTTTGTATGGGGATGTTCGAGCAGTTGATGGGGTAAGTATTGCGATTAACGACGGTGAGTTTTTCTCTATGCTGGGGCCATCCGGCTCCGGCAAGACCACCTGTCTGCGCCTGATTGCTGGGTTTGAACAACTGTCAGGCGGCGCAATCACTATTTTTGGTAAACAGGCCAGCGAATTGCCGCCCTGGGAGCGGGATGTAAATACGGTATTTCAGGATTACGCGTTATTCCCGCATATGTCGATTCTCGACAACGTCGCTTACGGGCTGATGGTCAAAGGCATCGATAAAAAACAGCGCCACGCCAAAGCGCGAGAGGCGTTGGATAAAGTTGCGCTCGGTTTTGTTTATGAACGCAAACCGTCGCAACTTTCCGGTGGTCAGCGGCAGCGCGTGGCGATTGCCCGGGCGCTGGTCAATGAGCCGCGCGTCCTGCTGTTGGATGAACCGCTCGGGGCATTGGATCTCAAACTGCGTGAGCAGATGCAGCTGGAGCTGAAGAAATTACAGCAATCCCTTGGTATCACCTTCATTTTCGTCACTCACGATCAGGGGGAAGCCCTGTCGATGTCCGATCGTGTGGCGGTGTTTAATAACGGTCGCATCGAACAGGTGGATTCTCCGCGCGAACTGTACATGCGTCCGCGGACACCGTTTGTGGCAAGTTTCGTCGGGACGTCCAATGTCTTTGATGCCACGATGTCAGCGAACGTTTGCGGGCTACAGGGGATGTTCTCCCTGCGTCCGGAACACATTCGCTTGAATGATACCGGAGGAGAAGTTCAGGCCAGGGGTGTTATCCAGGCGGTGCAGTATCAGGGGGCGGCGACGCGGTTTGAACTAAAACTGGCCGGTGGTGAAAAGTTGCTGGTTAGCCAGGCGAATCTGACGGGCGAAATGCTACCGTCAACGTTGTCGCCAGGTCAGCAGGTGATGGCATCCTGGTCACGCGACGTGATGGTACCGCTGGTTGAGGAGAGGTGAATGGCTATGAACGTCTTACATTCGCCTCCACAGTCGACCAACCTGAATCGGATCTCAGGTTACTTCTGGCGTAATCCGGGGCTGGGGCTGTTTTTGCTGCTCCTCGGACCGCTGATGTGGTTTGGCATCGTCTACTTTGGCTCATTACTGACACTGTTGTGGCAAGGTTTTTATACCTTCGACGATTTCACCATGTCGGTCACACCAGACCTGACGCTGGCGAATTTGCAGGCGCTGTTTAATCCCGCTAACTACGACATCATTTTGCGCACTCTGACGATGGCGGTAGCGGTCACCATCGCCAGCGCGATTCTGGCGTTTCCGATGGCGTGGTATATGGCTCGCTATACCAGCGGCAAAATGAAGGCTTTTTTTTACATTGCCGTAATGTTGCCAATGTGGGCCAGCTACATCGTTAAAGCCTATGCGTGGACGCTGCTGTTGGCTAAAGACGGCGTGGCGCAGTGGTTTTTAACCCACCTTGGGCTGGAGCCGTTGCTGCTTTCGTTCCTGACATTACCTGCGGTAGGCGGCAATACGCTGTCGACTTCAGGGTTAGGGCGTTTCCTGGTGTTCGTCTATATCTGGCTGCCGTTTATGATCCTGCCGGTACAGGCCGCGCTGGAGAGACTTCCGCCGTCGCTGTTACAGGCTTCTGCTGATTTGGGCGCGCGTCCGCGTCAAACCTTCCGCTATGTGGTGCTTCCATTGGCGATACCGGGCATTGCAGCGGGTTCGATCTTTACCTTCTCTCTGACGTTGGGTGACTTTATTGTGCCGCAACTGGTGGGACCGCCGGGCTATTTCATCGGCAACATGGTGTATTCGCAACAAGGGGCGATCGGCAATATGCCGATGGCGGCGGCATTTACTCTGGTGCCGATTGTGTTAATCGCACTGTATCTGGCGTTCGTGAAGCGTCTGGGAGCTTTCGATGCACTCTGAACGCGCACCCTGGCTACTCAAACTGGCGGCATGGGGCGGGGTTATTTTCCTGCACTTTCCCATCCTCATCATCGCCACCTATGCTTTTAATACTGAGGAGGCTGCTTTTAGTTTTCCACCCCAGGGATTAACGCTGAAGTGGTTTAGCGTTGCTGCGCAGCGTAGCGATATCCTGGAGTCTGTGACGTTGTCACTTAAGATCGCTGCGTTGTCCACAGCTATTGCCCTTGTTCTGGGGACGCTGGCCGCGGCCGCGCTGTGGCGTAGGGATTTTTTTGGCAAAAGTGCAATATCGCTGTTGCTACTGTTGCCGATCGCGCTGCCGGGCATTATTACCGGCCTTGCGCTGTTGACGGCGTTTAAAACCATCAACCTGGAACCGGGTTTTCTCACGATCGTGGTGGGCCATGCGACGTTTTGCGTGGTGGTGGTGTTTAACAACGTTGTGGCGCGTTTTCGCCGTACCTCATGGAGTCTGGTCGAAGCGTCTATGGATCTTGGCGCCAATGGCTGGCAAACCTTTCGTTATGTCGTGCTGCCAAATCTGGCATCGGCACTTCTGGCGGGGGGGATGCTGGCGTTTGCCTTGTCGTTTGATGAAATCATCGTGACAACGTTCACTGCCGGACATGAAAGAACACTTCCTCTGTGGCTGCTCAATCAATTGGGTCGTCCACGGGATGTGCCGGTCACCAACGTTGTGGCATTGCTGGTAATGCTGGTGACAACACTGCCAATTTTAGGGGCCTGGTGGCTAACGCGTGAAGGCGACAATCTCGCCGGAAACGGTAAATAAACGACGATATGGGAAATTGCTATGCAACATCAATTACTGATTAATGGCGAGCTGGTCAACGGTGAAGGTGAAAAGCAGCCAGTCTATAACCCTGCCACTGGTGAACTCATTCTGGAGATTGCTGAGGCGTCAGCCATGCAGGTTGATGCCGCTGTAAGTGCAGCAGACGCCGCGTTTGCCACCTGGGGGCAAACCACGCCGAAAGTCCGCTCTGAACTGCTGCTGAAACTGGCGGATGCTATTGCTGATAACGCGCAAACCTTCGCTGAGCTGGAATCACTTAACTGCGGTAAACCGCTGCACTGTGTTCTCAACGATGAAATTCCCGCTATTGTCGATGTTTTCCGCTTCTTCGCCGGTGCGGCGCGTACCCTGCAAGGACAGGCGGCCGGTGAATATCTGGAAGGGCATACCTCGATGATTCGCCGTGATCCACTGGGCGTGGTGGCCTCTATTGCGCCGTGGAACTATCCGCTGATGATGGCGGCGTGGAAGCTGGCTCCAGCGTTGGCGGCGGGAAACTGCGTGGTGATTAAACCGTCAGAGATTACCCCGCTGACGGCGCTTAAATTGGCCGAATTCGCCAAAGACATTTATCCGGCTGGCGTGATTAACGTGCTGTTTGGTCGCGGTAAAACGGTGGGCGATCCGCTGACCGGCCATGAAAAAGTGCGCATGGTTTCGCTGACCGGCTCCATTGCAACCGGCGAACACATTATTCAGCACACCGCGCCGTCAATTAAGCGTACGCATATGGAACTGGGCGGAAAAGCTCCGGTGATCATTTTTGATGATGCCGATCTGGATGCTGTGGTGAGCGGCGTGCGGACCTTTGGTTATTACAACGCCGGGCAAGACTGTACCGCCGCTTGCCGAATTTATGCCCAGAAAGGCATTTATGATGCACTGGTCGAAAAACTTGGCGCCGCCGTTGCCAGCCTGAAAATCGGTCCGCCGAATGATGAATCGACCGAGCTGGGACCGGTGAGCTCGCAGGCACATCTCGATCGCGTGACTAAAGCGGTCGATGAGGCTAAAGCGTTGGGCCATATTAAGGTCATCACCGGCGGTAAAAAAGTGGATGGTTCAGGCTACTATTTTGCCCCGACGCTGCTTGCTGGGGCGAAGCAGGACGATGCCATCGTACAGCGGGAAGTTTTCGGTCCGGTGGTCAGCGTGACCGTATTTGATGATGAAGATCAGGTGCTGGCATGGGCCAACGATTCGAAATACGGCCTGGCATCCTCCGTCTGGACCCGGGATGTTGGGCGAGCGCATCGCTTTAGCGCTCGCCTGCAATATGGTTGCACTTGGGTCAATACCCATTTCACGCTGGTTAGCGAGATGCCGCACGGTGGGCAAAAACAGTCCGGCTATGGAAAGGATATGTCGGTTTACGGGCTGGAGGATTACACGGTTATTCGCCATGTTATGATCAAGCATGAGTAATATCTTAAGCGCGATCGGCGAATGGGGCACGGATAGCTAAATATTGGCATACGTGTGTCTATACTATTCGCGCCACTGGCCTCGTCGCCATCGGACGGCGGTAAGTTGGAAATATCCGCGAGGTCAGGCTAATTGATACAACAAAGCCCCAGCATATAGCCGGGGCTTTGTGCTTTCAGGATCGCCATCGGGTTTATCTACGGCCCAGACTGCAAAGCCAGGCGAGTAGGGCACAGACGCTCAGAACCAGCCCCAGTTGCTGCACCACGCCTGCTAAACCCAGCATCATCCCAAGTAACAGGTAATAGCTTAATCCGAACAAAGCACCGGCGGCACCGGCCTGTTCACGGTAGTGACGCAGCGCCTGACTCAGCACATTGGGAATGGCGATACCATAGGCAATCACCACGCCGAACACCGGAATCAGGATCCACGCGGAGTGCTGTAAACACCACGCGACGAGACCTGACAACGCTGCCAGCACACAGGCATAACGTACCAGTCGCTCCGGCGTCAGACCAGTCGTTAACAGTCTTCGGTTCAGCAGGCTACCTGACAGAGAAGCAAACGCAAGTAGTAACCCCGTCCAGCCAAAGGCTCTGGAGCTCCATCCTAATTGCCCAAAAAGAAACGGCGCCAGGCTGTAATAGCTAAACAGCATGGTGTTCAGTAGGGCAACCAGCAAGGCGTTTTTCCGCAACTCATTGTCCCGCATCATGCGGGAGAACAATCCGGCAAGCTTCGGGCTGAGCGTATGTTCGGGCCGGGTTTCTGGCAGCATGGTCGCTGTCAGTATTAGCAGTAGCAGCGCCAACAGCACAAGGGCAACAAAGACACCGGTATGGCCATACAGACTTACTAACCAACCTCCGCTTAGCAGGCCAAAAACTGGACTCAATGCCAGTGCGGCCCCCATCACGGAAAAGACGCGGGATAGCGCAGTTGATTCATAACAGTCCCTTAGCATGGTCTGTACCACGACCGACCCGGCAGCCGCACCGATGGCGGAGATCATCCGCGCCAGCAGCAAAACGCTGAAGTCGTTGGCAACAACAGCTGCTGCGCATCCTGTTCCATAGCAGATAAGTCCTGCCAGCATCGCCCAACGTCGTCCGATGCAGTCGCTTAGCCACCCCCACATCGCTACGCCGACGGCGAAAGCAACAAAATAAACGGAGAGCGTTTGAGCCGCGCGCTCACTGCTTACGTGAAAAGAGATAGCGATACCCGGCAATGCCGGGCTGTAAATGGTTTCCACCAGTTGTGGAAACATAATCAGTAGTGTAAGAAGCCACAGTGGTGGGCGACGAAGTGTGTTCATAGCAATATCCAGACAGACAGAAAACAGGCGGGCATTATTGCTGAAAGGAATATGTCGCATTACCATTATCAGGACTTTAAATATCGAATATCAGACAGATAATGAAAATTGCCCCCGATGATGCTTTTGATGCGGATAGCTTTGATAAACCGGTAATCGGTATTGCTGCCGATATGGGCGTACATGATTCCGGGCGGCATAGTCATCTTCGTCATCAGCTACTTTTTTCGGCTGCGGGAAGTATTACGATTGAACTGGAGCAGGCCCTGTGTCTGCTACCGCCACGTCGTGCGGTTTGGATCCCGGCAGGCACGGTACATCGCGCCATAATGCGTGGTGTGATGGCTTATCGCTCTTTGTATTTTTCAACCACATTGCCGTTATCTGAGTTACCGCTGCAGATAGTCGAAGTTAATCCGCTTTTTTTTGAAGTGATAGAACGTATGGCATTCTGGCCATGGGAAATGCCTGCCGCTCAGCAGTCCAGCCTTATTACCGTTTTTTGTGAGGAAATGCGTGCCGCCCGCAGTGAAAACTGGACATTGCAATATCCCTCAGATCCGCGGCTTAACGTGTGGCTCAAGGGATTACGCATGGGTGAATTGCCACCACGACTGAATCAATTGTCCCGACAGGTTGGGGCATGCGAGAGGACGATCAGTCGAATATTTATCAGGGATACCGGGATGAATTATCAGGACTGGCGGCAGCAATTTAGGTTGTTAAAAGCCATGGAAATGTTGGCTGATGGATGCCATATCAGCCAGGTCGCGCAATATCTGGAGTTTGTCAGCGACAGTGCTTTTATTGCTTTCTTCCATCAACATACCGGCACAACACCTGGCCGTTATTCGGGCAATATAATGCCGCAGAAGGATTAGGGGTATTACATATTAAGGATAATTTACCCAGTGATAGCAGAGTGGGAAGATCGTTTACTGATGGCAGAGAGAAGCTCCTCTCTGCCAGCGGACGCTGCAATTAATCAAGAAGAGTTACATCAAGCAAACCAGCCGAACCTTGCGGATATCAGACTGAAAAGTCCTACAGCAGCAAATATATTTATCAGCACCACAGTTTTACTGGAAACATTCATTTTTGCCACCTTTCGTTTTAACCCTTATGGGTATAGTACGGCTTATAACTATCCGCAATAGTACGAATTCTGAACATAATGAAAATGGGTTGTTTTACAGCCGTTTTTCTTAAATTAATTAATAAAACTTGATGTGAGTCATGAAAAAGAGCATATTGCGCGCGATTTTCCCTTCTGGCCAGGATGCCTTAAATGTCCCTATACCAAAAAATGTTGGTTTTTTATGCGGTGATGGCCGTCATCACGGCAATCATCACCTGGTTTCTTTCCCGCGATAAAAAGCGGATTCGCTTTCTTAGCGCGGTATTAGTCGGGGCGACCTGGCCGATGAGTTTTCCCGTTGCGCTGATGTTTTCTCTTTTCTGATGACGGCGTATTCGCCGTTTCAGGAGAAAAGCAGGGCATCTAATCGTTTTTTGTCGGTTTCAGTGACATCCTGTGGGTGCTGATATCCCGCATTCTCATTCGCACGGGTGTACAAGGCAACCAGCCAGTCGTAAACGTAACGGCTTGCACCATGCGAGGGTTGTTCATCCAGCTTCGTCAGGCGTAGCATCGGCGATTGCTTCGGCGCGCTAAAAATAGCCGATCCTTTTTGGATCCTGCTGGCAGGGCGCTGTTCCTCAGCAACGTCGGCAAATCCAAGCCAGGTAATAAAATCACCAATATCGGCGTGTAGCTGCGCGGCACAGACGTTTTCTCGCTGCATAATGCGCTGTAAGCGTTGTGGCATCTCCAGGCGATAGCTGGTGGTGACGAGAATGTCGGCAACCTGCCTTAACGTACGGGGATCGAGTCGTAAACGACGGGCATTATTTTCATCGCGACACCACTGGCGCATGTGGTTAATCCACATTTTGTGTGCCTGATATCCGGTCTCCTGGCTTTCCGGCGAGTGCAGTGTGTCACGCACCTCGGCAAACAGGTCAATCTCTTCATTAAATAAACCGCTTACCTGCTCCTCGCGCGGTTGCTGAATACGCAGCAGCGACTCAAAAATGCGCATCGGCGGGAGCAAACCATCCAGCAGTTCGCCATGTTTTGCCGCTTGCGCCTGTAACTGGCGGATCACCGACTCGTGGCTATCCGATTCAGCTTGAGCGGGATTAATCCAGCTTATCAGAGTTTCGCGGATGCGCTGTTGATGCTGGTCGCATAGAGAAGTCAACCTGGCCTGGCGCTGCTGCGGTGAGGTTGCCTGAGTCAGCCATTCGACAAGACGTTGTAAGCTATGTTTATCCAGCGCCTGCAACGTACCCCAATGCAGCCCGGGCTTGCCCATCAATTGCTGCACGGATTCATCAAGGTTTTGCTGGGTACTAAAACGCGCATCCTGCGGGGCAATGGCCCAAACCACGCCCGGTAATGCGGCATCATGAACAGGTTGGGTATCGTTGACCCAGCCCAACAGCTTGCGGGTGATGGCGGGCGTCTGGGCGCGTGTAGAGACCGCGTTGCAGATTAAGAGCACATCCGGTTGCAGGTGCTGGCGATAATGTTCCAGCATCCAGCCTAATTTTGCCTGCCACAGTGGATGAGGATGAGCATCCGGTGCGAGGGGAATATCGAGCAGATCGACATTCTCCAGCACCGAGTCTTCAACCGTCAGGACCAGCTCGCGCGTGAGCAGCGCCAGTGACGACAAAGAAAGACTGACCGCATTGAGCAACTGATGATTTTCAATCGGATGAACCACCACATCGCTTTGCGTCTCATTATTGCCGGTCAATGCCAATTGGGTCAGGAAACTTTCGGCAGGTAAACCAAAATGATCAACCAGCAGGCTCAGCGGGGCCGCTAATTCTTGCGCGTGTCCGGTTTGTTGCAACGAGTGGGCCAGCGCCAACCACTGCTGCGTCAGCTCTGGTTGTTCTCCCCACAGTAACGCCCAGGCGTTTGCCCGGGTAGTCAGGTCCAGTGCGGGCAGCAACGTGGCAAACTGATACCATAGTGCATCGTCAATTTGCTGCTGGTTTGCCGGTACGCAGGAGCGCCAGAAACGACCGATTGCAGCAACATCATGCGCGGTAATGCCCGGCACCGGGTGACGCTGACGCAGCGTTTGCCATTTTTCCAGGCGCGCCTCAATAATCGATTTCTCGACCTGTCGGTTGTCCGGGAGCGCGCTGAACTGGGCGATAAATAGCTGTACCAGTTCGGCTTCACTGAGTAACCGAAGACGCAACGGCCATTCGCTATCATGCGGATTTTCATCGCGCGTAAAGCGGATCGCCATATTGGTTGGTGCATGGCCCGGATTAATATGCGAGAAATAATCAAAGCTGCGATCCGGGGTAACAATATTCACTTTGCCAGTGGCATTGCAGCACAATGCCGCCAGCAGATGTGCTTTTGCCGATTGTGAGTGTCCATATAACCCTATACATCCTTGCGATGAAAAGGTCGTCTTCAGCGCAGATTCACTCACTGCGGCTAGCGTAAGCTGTGCCAGCAGGGCATCCGCTTCATCATCAAGACGCGCTGCACGTTGACGGGTATCTACCACCCACTCGATGGCGGCCTGCGCGGTATTTAACATCTTACTCATTTCAGGTACACGCTCCCGCTATCAATCCAGTAATGGCTTCCGCTATGGCGACGGTCTGCCAGCGTATTCAGTTTTAACGTTAAGGCATTGGCGGCAACGGGGGTGCCATCCTGTAACCAGGCATCACTCAGGATGAAGAATTCCGGGCCACTTTCTTTGCTGCCGCCGCGTAGCTGCAGCCGAACATTCAACACGCCATCTCCGGCGATAGTTTTTGCCAGTTCGGCAGAGTTTATGCTGAGCGTATACAGCGGCGTGGCAGGCCAGCGGCTGTTTGCCAGTTGCCGGAATCCTAACGTCACGTTGCCACGTAACGGGAAATGCAACCGGGCATCCAGCTTCGCCCCAGGTTTATCCAGATCAATATCGTGATACCAGATGTTCTCATCACGCAGGGTATTGACCGTATTATCCAGCACACCGAGAAAGCGTACGGTCGAGTAAGCGCCGATATCGGCAGCTTTAAAGTTAAAGCGTGGCAAACGCAAATCCAGCGCCAGGCTGCACAGCATAGCGCCTACAGCAGCGGTGGATTTAGGGTTACCAATTCGCCCCTGTTGGCTGAACGGATACCACTCATGCACGCGGTAGTTATCCATCCAGATCATACGGTTAACCGGGACAGGTTGCAGATGGCGGATCAACGCCTGTACACCCGGTAAACAGGCGGGCCTGCCGGTCACTAATAAGATATCGCAGCGATAATGTGAAATAGCCTCACAAACCGCGTGCAGCGGGGAAGTCAGGGTAAATTGCCCCGCCAATAGTGCTTCTTGTAACTGCCTGAACTGTACCTGTAACGGCACGCTCAGAACATCAAACGCAGGCGACCCTGCTGGTAACGCATGGTCGATAGCTTGTTGGATGTAGTTCATCACGTTGCGCGTGGGTTGTTGACTCAGGAGTTCCCCAAAGGTGGCATGTAGCCCGGCGACCGGGTCGTTAATATCGCTTTGTTCCCAGGCAGAGAGGACCGCATGACCGAGCGGCATAAAGAGCTGTAACGCCGTTTGTTGACGCAGAATTGCCTGAGTATCGATGCGCCCGGAATCGCCAAACAGCGTGGCCAGCAATGCGGCGGCGTCGGTCACGCCAGCCTGTTGTAAGCGGGTTTGCAGCGCAGGCAACACGCAGCGCTGAATCACGTCCAGCAGCATGTCATCGCCCGCAACTTTAAAACCTTCACGGAACAGCAGATGCGGGGTAATTTTGACATTCGCGCCAACGCCGTCATCAAGCTGGTAATGAACGACGGCCATATCCGTTGTCCCGCCGCCAATGTCGATCGATGCTACGCGCAGCGCACGGCCTTTAGTCTCACCAGGCTCCGGCAAACGGTCCGGGCGGGCAAGGGCGTTAAAGAACGATTCGGTGTGGCCATCGTAGTGTGAGATAGCCTCGTTATACAGCCACACCAGTTGCCCGCAGCTGGCTTCATCCCATTCCATCTGAATTTCAGGTACGGGAACCACACTTTTTTCCTGCTGCTTACGGGTGGTGAAGTCTTCATCCTGCGGGTGCCAGCCCATCGCTTTCCAGACCAGGGCAATAGCTTCAAACATGCGCAGGCGGAAAATCTCGCGCTCCTGTTTGGGCATCGCCGACGGTAGGGTCAGGATCAGCGTCCGCAACTGACGCGGAGACGCCGGGAATCCGAGGCGCAAACGCGTCGCTACGCTGTTAATTTGCCCCAGCGCCTGGGCCAGTATTTCGCACAACATATGCGTCATCAGCGTGCTGCGGCTGTATTGTGGTGAGAACACTGGTAGACGATCGTCCTGCGGCAGGCTGAACAGCGGTTGCCCGTCATCGTTCATCAGGTTCATCAGCGGGAAGGCGGTAGCCAGCGGTTCGCGCTGGGTTTTGCCATTCATCTGGCTAAAGCGCCAGTCATGTAACACCGGCGTTTCATCCCACAGATAGCGGCGCGGGCTTGAGATCCCACTGTTGCCCTCGGTGCCCATACGCTGCATCGCCAGCTTACGGGCTTCATCACCCACACGCACAATCGACGGCCAGATAAAGGCGTCATCACGTCCGCTCTCAACGGAAAAGTGCTGTTTACCAAAGCGCGCTTCGGAAAACTCCAGCCGACTGGTGAATAGCGGATCGTTGAGGAACTGCGGCTCGCTTAACGAACGGACCTGCAATTCAGCGGTCTGACGCAGCCCGTCATTGGCATCCCCGTGATCTTCAATCAGGACACCACAGGTATGGGTATTACCGATATCCAAAATAAGATCGACGGGAATGGCGGGTGTGCTAAGGGTGTGCGTTACCAGTTTCACTTCCGGGACAGAAAGCTGCTCACCTAACAGGGTCAGCACATTCAGCCAGTGCGCCTGGTATTCAAAGTTACGCAGCGCCTGCTGGATCTCTTGTTCTGAGCGGTTCTCATGTTGGGTGACATGGTGCATAAAAGATTCGCGCAACCAGCCGTCAATCCAGGTCTGGTCAAGGAAATCAGCAATTTCGTTGTCATGCCAGGCCAGCGCAAACCGTGTACCGTTAAGCAGATCATTTTCGTTGGGGGTTAACGCCGCTGGGGCATTTTCAGTAAGCTGGCTGTCCAGCGCTACGGTAACACGGTGGGTGTTACCCGCGCTGTCCGGCTGCGCCAGCTTTCGCACCTGCACGCGTGCCCAGTTATCCGGGCCTTCAACAAACGTACGCGGCGGGTTAAAGCGCAGAAACGGTAGCGGCAGCCAGACGCCGTCGAGCACGTCCAGCGAATAATGTAACGTCTGGGTACTTTCCGGCTTCACCACTTCGGGTTGTGCGCCGGTGCTGCCCGGTAGGGTATAGCGTCCTGACGTCAGATCGAAGTCCAGTCGCAGTAGCGGACCGTTTGCCGTTTTGCGCACAAAGCGTCCATGGTGCGCAGATTCCTGCGGCGTGAGGCCGAAATCCAGAAATTGTACACCGCTATTGGCGATGAGCGTCACGCTCTGTTTGTAATCACACAGATTCACCAACATAAAATCAGGCACCTATCTTTTTGATCGTCAGAGGGATTTCCGCGTGATCGTCATAACGCGCGGTACAGGCGGCGACGTCGTTGGTTCCCGCTTTACAGGTAATTTCAGGCATCGGATAACGTGACTCGTCGGTACAACGGGCATTGCCGCGACTCTTAATCATTAATTCACCCGACTGGTGCAAACCGGAGAAAATCTCGGCACGACAAACAATATTGTCACCATGAACCACGCGTGCAGTGCCTTTATTGGCCTGGATCTGATAGCGCAGGGACGGCGCTTTGCCGCTCACCGGATCTTTAACATCGACCATGACACGCCAGTTACCGTTGAGAAAACGTGTCGTTCCTGCCTTCATCTGGTTGGCATCCATCACCAGTGCATCTTTTGGAATTGCGGCAATCACCACCGGTCCTTCGGCAGGTTTCTCTTTCTTCACAGCGGGAGTCACTTCAGCACGATGCAGGGGCAGTGCAGATGTCAGTGCTGGCAGCGGTGCCATATCAACCTTAGCGACTTCAACAGCGGCGACTGCGGGTCCGGGCTGGGCGGTCTGTTGCTTCCACAGCAGCGGCCCAACGATGGCTGCAATAATCACTGCGGCAACGGGCAGGCTCCACAGCGGCAGGCGGCGTATGGGCTTCTCCTGTACCGGGGGCGCAGTAACTTCAGGTTCGTTAACAATGACCGGGGGTTGAGGTTCAGGTTCAGTCGGTTTTGGCAGATCAACGACCGGCGTCAGTAAGGGGACATCGGCCTCGGCAAAGGTAATTTCCGGTGCGATTTCTGCTTCCTGTTCCGGCTCTGCTACGGTAACCACAGGAGGAACATCGGCAATGCGCAGGCAGTCGAGGACATCGTCGCGGGGATTTTCATTCAAATTGACGAAGCCCCAGAACGTAATAACGGGTTTGCCATCAACCAGAAATACGTGGTTTTCACCGGGAAACTGGATGGCTTTTTCGAGCAGTGAGCCAAACAGCTGTAGCGAGGTTTTCCCCGATTGCAGACTTTTACGGCTCAGGGTCGCCGCATTTTCCAGCGTGCTTCCCAGATAGCGCAGCGCACGAAAACGTGCCTCTTCATCAGCGGCTTTCCACGCCACGGCTTTCCCTTCTATCGGGGAATACCAGTCAACCCGATCGCCGCTGTCGTTAATTTGTGGGATCGCCAGACAATCCACCATCGCCTGCTGTTTACGCAGACGAAGCGTTTCACGAATTTGCAATGCTGAATCAAACACGGCCTGACCACCGCCGCCCACGGCCTGATAGTCATCCAAATTGCCGCTGCGCAAGAGAGTTTTTGCCACGTTGTTACCCCTTAGACTTCTTCACGTATCTACTTTACGTTTTATAAAAACGAGCAAACGGCGAAAGAGAGGCAAAAAGGGGCTAATTTTCATGGCATAGAGTGCCGGGAAAAATCTTGACGTTTTGAAAAAGACTTAAGGGAAATTAATTCGCTTAGGGTGATGAATTATTCAGCGAAATACACCGGATTAGAATAACCTGATAGTGATTTGTTATTGGTCAGTTTTTGTCAGCTATGCTCTGATATCCCTGTTAATAATAAAATAAGAAGGCTTATAACCATGATTGCAAGGAAAACGATACTCGCGCTGGCTCTCAGCGCCGTCTTACCGTCAGGCGCTGCGTTCGCGGCCAATACTGACACCATCATCTATTGCTCTGAAGCATCTCCGGAGTCATTTAACCCGCAAATCGCCAGTTCAGGTCCTTCATTTGTGGCCAGTTCACAAGTGCTCTACAACCGACTCATCAACTTTGATCCGGTAAAGAATACCCCGATACCGTCTCTGGCAACGGACTGGACGATTTCCCCGGACGGTAAGACTTACACGTTTACCCTGCGTCAGGGCGTGAAATTCAACAGTAATAAATTCTTTAAACCGACCCGCGACTTCAACGCTGATGACGTGATTTTCTCGGTATTACGGCAGAAAGATGCCGATCATCCGTATCACAAGATTTCTCAGGGAAGCTACGAATACTTTAACGATGTCGGTCTGGATAAACTGATTAAAGAAGTGAAGAAGGTCGATGATTATCACGTTCAGTTTGTCCTCAATGAACCTAACGCCGCGTTTCTTGCCGACTGGGGTATGGATTTTGCCTCCATCCTTTCTGCGGAATATGCCGACGCGATGCTGAAAAAAGGCACCCCTGAAAACGTCGATAACTGGCCGATTGGTACCGGGCCTTACGTGTTGCAGCAGTACAAGCAGGACTCGCAAATCCGCTATCTCGCTAACCCTAACTACTGGGATGGCGCCGTTCCAACAAAGCACCTGATCTTCTCAATCACGCCAAACGTCCAGACGCGCCTGGCAAAACTGCAAACCAATGAATGCCAGATAATCCCGGCGCCAGCCCCCGTACAATTTGACGAGATTAAAAAGAATAAAGATTTGACGCTGCATTCGGTTGAAGCGCTAAACGTCGGGTATCTGGCGTTTAACACCGAGAAAAAACCGTTTGATAACGTACTGGTGCGTCAGGCGCTAAACTACGCGACCGATAAAAAGGCCATTATTAACGCCGTCTTCTTAGGTTCCGGTACGGTGGCAAAATCGCCGATTCCACCGAATATGATGGGCTTCAATAAAGATCTGCAGGATTACACTTACGACCCGCAAAAGGCGAAAGATCTGCTGAAGCAGGCGGGGCTGGAAAACGGCTTTGAAGCGACGCTGTGGTCAATGCCGGTTCAGCGCCCTTACAACCCGAACTCCCGACGGATTGCTGAGATGATCCAGAGCGACTGGGTAAAGGTGGGCGTGAAGGCGAAAATTGTGTCGTACGAGTGGGGTGAATATCTCTCCGGAATGCGTAAAGGTGAGCATGACACCGCGTTGTTTGGCTGGATGTCAGACAACGGCGATCCGGATAACTTCGCCGATGTGCTGCTGGGCTGCGACAGCATAAAAACCGGATCTAACGCCGCGCGCTGGTGCGATAAAGAGTATAATTCGCTGGTTCAAAAGGCGAAGCTGGTGAGTAAACCGGAAGAGCGCGCCGCGCTTTACCAACAATCGCAAGAGATTTTCTACCAGCAGGCTCCGTGGATAGCCCTGGCAAACGGTAAAACGTTCTACGCTACGCGCAGCAACGTCAGCGGATACAGCGTCAGTCTGATGGGCAGTGATTTTTCAAAAGCAAAATTAAATTAATGAGTTAAGGAGAGGTTATGTCGCATCTGGATGAGGTCAGCGCACGTGTTGATGCCGCCATTGAAGAGAGCGTCATTACGCATATGAATGAATTGCTGATTGAGCTCAGCGATGATGTCGCGTTGAGCCGGGAAGACCGCTATACCCAGCAACAGCGTTTGCGTACGGCGATCGCACATCATGGTCGTCAACATAAAGAGGATATGGAAGCCCGTCGCGAACAGTTGACCAAAGGTGGCACAATCCTCTGATATTTCCCTTATCCGACCTACAGGCACGTTCTGTAGGTCGGATAAGCGAAGCTCCATCAGGCAATTAAAACGAACGTCTCGCCACCAGCCACGCCCCGATGACCAACAGCACCGCGCCGCAGACCGGCCCCACCAGCGCCCGCAGCGGCACGCCGTGACTACGTAGAATATCCAGTAGCAGTCCCCCGATAAGCTGGCTGGCAACCAGTACCGCAATCGTCGTGGCGGCGCCTACATTTTGGTATCCACTAATACTGGCGAAAACAAAGAACGATCCCAACAAGCCGGGGATGAGCGTCCACCAGCGTACGCTGGAAACCAATTCACCAAACCCTGCTAAACCTTGCTTAAACCACAATATGCTGACAAACAGCACGATCCCGACCAGCGAGTTAAGTAACATGGCGATAAGGATCGTCGAAGACGTCTGCGTGATGCGTACCATCAAGGTATTTTGCACCACCAGACCAATACCCGCGGCAATCAGAAAGGAGAGGGTCAGCGTCTGGTTCATCTAAGGGCATCCGGTTCGCGGCGATCGTCTAACTGTAACTGCATGAAGGTCAGATCCAACCAACGCCCAAATTTGGTGCCAACCTGCGGCATTTGCGCGGTGGTTTTAAAACCCAGCAAGCCGTGCAGATGCAGTGATGCCTGATTCTGAGATTCAATACCTGCCACCATCACATGCTTGCCGCATGCGCGGGCTTCGTCTATCAGTCTGCTGAGCAGTGCCCGTCCTAGCCCTTTTCCCTGATGTTCAGGATGAACATACACCGAATGTTCAACGGTATGACGGAAGCCATCAAAGTTACGCCAGTCGCCAAAGGAGGCGTATCCCGTAACCACGCCATTCTCTTCACTCACCAGCACCGGATACCCCATCAATTGGCGGGCTTCATACCAGGAAATACGGTTTTCGGCATCGACCGTTTGATCGTTCCAGATAGCCGCCGTATGCAGTACCGCATGGTTGTAGATTTCTGCAATGGCGGCGCAGTCTTCCTTGCTGGCAAATCGAATTGACATGTTGAACCTCAGGGGTTGTTCACTATAGTATTACAATATGAATACTATTGAAGACAGCATAAATCAACGGATCAGTGCAAGAATTCGCATCGAGCGGGAATCTCGCGGTTGGTCACTCACGGAACTTGCCGAGCGCGCGGGTGTGTCGCGGGCGATGATCCATAAAATAGAACGCGGCGAGAGTAGTCCAACGGCTACGCTGCTGGGTAGGCTTTCCGGTGCGTTTGGCATCAGCATGTCTACCCTGATTGCGCGGGCTGAAATGCAGGAGGGCAAGCTGCTGCGCTTCGTCGATCAGCCCGTCTGGCACGACCCGCAAAGTCACTATCTGCGCCGCCATGTTTCACCGCGCAGCGATCTGCCTATCGATCTGGTACAGATCGAATTACCCGCCGGAAGTGATATCCCGATGCCAGCCTCTTCCTATGTGCAGGCCAGACAACTTATCTGGTTACAGCAGGGGGAATTAGTCTTTGTCGAAGGGGACGTACGCCATGAAATGCAGGCAGGTGATTGCCTGGAACTTGGCCCGCCGAATGACTGTCGGTTTATCAATGAAACCGCGCAACCCTGCGTTTACCTGGTTGTGCGGTTAAACCACGCCGTCAGCTAAATAGCAGGCACAGACTGCTACTATTGATGGATTCATGCCAAAAGCAGAGGAGCACATCATGGGTCAACAGACTAATCGTAACCGTCGCTGGGTACTGGCTTCACGCCCGCATGGCGCGCCAGTCCCGGAGAACTTCCGTCTTGAAGAAGATGAGGTGGCAACGCCAGGTGAAGGCCAGATTTTGCTGCGCACCGTTTATCTTTCCCTCGATCCCTACATGCGTGGCCGTATGAGCGATGAGCCATCTTACTCACCACCAGTAGAGATTGGTGGTGTTATGGTGGGGGGGACCGTAAGTCGCGTGGTGTCATCCCACCATCCGGACTACCAGCCAGGCGAATGGGTATTGAGCTACAGCGGTTGGCAGGACTATGACATCTCCGACGGTAACGGGCTGGTGAAGCTTGGCGATCATCCCGAACATCCCTCCTGGGCGCTGGGTGTTATGGGTATGCCGGGGTTTACCGCTTATATGGGCCTGCTGGATATCGGTCAGCCGAAAGCGGGAGAAACGCTGGTGGTAGCCGCCGCAACCGGGCCGGTTGGCGCAACGGTCGGGCAGATCGGTAAGCTTAAAGGTTGTCGGGTGATCGGTGTGGCGGGTGGAGCAGAGAAATGCCGACATGCCACCGAGGTATTGGGCTTTGATGTCTGTCTCGATCACCACACACAAGATTTTGCACAACAACTGGCAAAAGCCTGCCCGCAGGGTATTGATATTTATTACGAAAACGTCGGTGGAAAAGTATTTGATGCCGTTCTGCCATTGCTCAATACCTCAGCGCGCATCCCGCTTTGTGGCCTGGTCAGCGGTTATAACGCCACGTCGCTTCCGGCCGGACCTGACAGATTACCGCTGTTAATGGCAACGCTGCTGAAAAAGCGTATCCGCATGCAGGGTTTTATCATTGGTCAGGATTATGGACACCGTATTCATGAGTTTCAGCGGGAGATGGGGCGCTGGGTTAAAGAGGGCAAAATCCACTACCGCGAGCAGGTGACCGAAGGTCTGGAAAATGCGCCACAAACCTTTATCGGTCTGCTGACCGGCAAAAACTTCGGCAAGGTAGTTATTCGTCTTGCTGAGGATTGATGCGTAAAGGTGGAAGACGGTGAATGCCTGTAACCAGGCCTGCTTCGTACAAAATGTAGGCCTGGTAAAATGCCAATGTCGTTAACTGGTATTCATGGAGGAAATAAGAAGGTTACTACATGAAAGCGAATAAACACTCCACATTGAGATAAATAATGATTACTATTCTCATTCTTAAAAAGGCAAAACCATGATTTTGCTCATTGAAGCTATGTGAAGCAGTAACAAACGAATTTATCAAAGGGAGTCGTCATGTCTTTACGTCATCTGTTTTCACCGCGTCTGCGTGGTTCTTTACTGTTAGGTTCACTGCTCGTTGCATCATCTTTTACTACGCAGGCCGCAGAAGAACTGCTGCGCAAAGCCGTCGGCAAAGGCGCCTATGAAATGGCGTACAGCCAGCAAGAGAACGCGCTGTGGCTGGCGACCTCACAGAGCCGCAAACTGGATACCGGCGGGGTGGTTTATCGTCTTGATCCGGTCACCCTCGAAGTGACCCAGGTGATTCATAACGATCTCAAACCGTTTGGTGCCACCATCAACAACGCCACGCAAACGCTGTGGTTCGGCAACACGGTAAACAGCGCGGTAACGGCGATGGATGCCAAAACGGGTGCGGTGAAAGGACGTCTGGTGCTGGATGCGCGTAAGCGCTCTGAAGATGTTCGCCCGCTCCAGCCGCGTGAGCTGGTCGCCGATGATGCTACCAACACGGTATACATTAGCGGTATTGGTAAAGAGAGCGTGATTTGGGTGGTGGACGGTGAGACGATCAAGCTGAAGGACACCATCCAAAATACCGGCAAAATGAGCACCGCTCTGGCGGTCGACAGCAAGGCTAAACGCCTGTACACCGCCAATGCGGACGGTGAATTCATTACCATCGACACCGCCACCAACAAAGTTCTTAGCCGCAAAAAACTGCTGGATGATGGGAAAGAGCATTTCTTTATCAACCTGAGCCTGGACACAGCGGGCAACCGCGCATTTGTCACCGACTCTAAAGCGGCGGAAGTGCTGGTAATCGACACCCGTAATGGCAATGTACTGGCAAAAGTCGCCGCGCCGGAATCCCTGGCCGTGTTGTTCAACCCAACGCGTAATGAAGCCTACGTGACTCATCGCCAGGCCGGTAAAGTGAGTGTGATCGACGCGAAAAGCTATAAAGTCGTCAAAACATTCGAGACCCCAACGTTCCCGAATAGCCTGGCGCTCTCCGCCGATGGCAAAACCCTGTACGTCAGCGTGAAACAGAAATCTACCCGCGAGCAGGAGGCCACCCAGCCGGACGATGTTATTCGTATTGCGCTATAAAATATCAGGAGGGGGAAACCCCTCCTGTCATTTCTCTAAACCCCACGATACGCCTCGTTACACCCCGGCGGTAGCCCGACCCACTTCAGGGACTTACACTACGCCCTCAACGGCTAACTGAATAACACGGGAATACCATGAAAAAGCCATTTATCTGTCTTTGTGCAGGCGTAATGCTGTTTACCCTGGCAGGATGCACCACCGATTACGTCATGACGACCAAAAGCGGACAAACCATTACCACCCAGGGCAAGCCAAAACTGGATAAAGATACGGGAATGACCAGCTATACCGATCAGGATGGAAATGCGCGGGAAATTAACAGCAGCGATGTAGCGCAGTTGATTGAAGCGAACTAAAAAAGAAGGCCTGAAGGGTTAACCTGTCAGGCCTTCAGCCATTATGGCGCGGTGCGGTGGATTTCCGCGACGCGTTTACGCACACCGAACCAGCCTGCAACCAGCAGGATGGCAATCAACGGTAATGACGCGATGGTGTAGGTGCCGTTTGGATAGTCAAATGCCATCAGCACCAGCACGCTCAGCAGGAACAGTAGGGTTAGCCACGAGGTAAACGGAGCGCCCGGCAGTTTAAAGCTGACGTCTGCCGTTTTACCTTCTTTTATGGCCCGGCGCAGACGCATCTGACAGACCATGATAAAGCCCCACGACGCAATAATGCCCAACGACGCGAAGTTCAACACGATCTCAAACACCTGTGACGGCACCAGATAGTTCAGAAATACCCCGACGACATAGACGACCAGCGTGGCGAGGATCCCAGCCCAGGGTACCTGTTGACGGCTCATTTTAGCCATGAATTTCGGTGCCGATCCGCCCATCGACATGGAACGTAAAATACGTCCGGTGCAGTACAGTCCAGAGTTAAGGCTTGAAAGCGCCGCGGTGAGCACCACAATATTCATGATACTGCCGATATACGGCACGCCCAGTTTAGAGAAGAAGGTAACAAACGGGCTTTGCCCCGCCTGATAGGCATTCCATGGCAGTAACAGAACCAGCAGCACCACAGAACCGACATAGAACAGACCAATACGCCAGATAACGCTATTGATCGCTTTTGGCACCATGGTTTGCGGATCTTTGCACTCACCAGCGGCAGTGCCCACCAGTTCAATAGAGGCAAATGCGAAAACCACCCCCTGAACCAGTACCAGCGCCGGCAGCAGGCCATGTGGGAAGAATCCACCGTTGTCGGTGATCAGGTGAAAACCGGTGGCGTTACCATCCAGCGGCTTTCCAGTGCCTAAAAAGACGGTACCCACCACCAGGAAAATCACAATCGCCAGCACTTTGACCAGTGCAAACCAAAACTCCATCTCCGCGAACCACTTCACGCCGATCATGTTCATGGTGCCGACAATAGCCAGCGCGCCGAGGGCGAACACCCACTGCGGTACATCCCCAAATGCGCCCCAGTAATGCATATACAACGCCACTGCGGTGATATCGACAATGCCGGTCATCGCCCAGTTGATGAAGTACATCCAGCCAGCCACATAGGCGGCTTTCTCACCTAAAAATTCACGAGCGTAGGAGACAAAGCTGCCGCTGGAAGGGCGATGTAAAACCAGTTCGCCAAGCGCGCGCAGTATAAAGAACGAAAAAATACCGCACACCAGATAAACCAGCGCCAAAGCAGGACCCGCCATTTGCAAGCGTGCGCCAGCCCCTAAAAACAACCCGGTACCAATTGCGCCGCCAATGGCGATCATTTGTACCTGTCGATTACCCATCGCTTTGTGATACCCCTCTTCGTGGGCATTCAACCAGCGTCGTTTCGCCGCATGTTGTTCCGCGGCTTGCGTGTTGTTTGTGTTCATTACTTTTCCTGTTGACCTGACAAAAATACAAAATCCTTTTTGCCGCACCAGCTGCGGCGAAAACAGCCTTACCCTTCATTGTGTTATGGGGGAAAACTGCCGGCCGAGCATCCTACATTCAATTGTTCGGTTCCGCAAAGCCCCGATAACAAGAATTCAGCATTTTGTACAGCCAGCACTGGCGCGGTGTGGCCTCGATTCAGCCAATAAAAGAGAAGGGTGTAAATACGTGGAGAGGTGTGCGCTTATCGAGACATTCATCCGATAAGCGCCGTAAGGTTATGCTGATACGCCAAAGACCTGAACAGCCTGCTGTAAGCGCGATGAACGTTGAGTCAGATCGGCGGTAGCATCGGTGACACGCTCCACCATCTCGGCGTTATTGTGTGTCATGGTGCCAACGCGTGAAATCGAATCGTTAATCAGATCCAGCGCCTGGGTTTGCTCACGCGTCGCCAGACTAATATCTTTGATCATCATCGACATCTGCAGGACATCGCCAATCATCCCAGTGAGATGCGTTTCCGTTTGCTCCACCATTTTGACGCCGCTATTGACGTTGGCGACGTTCTTCTCAATCAGTTGTTTGATCTCTTTTGCTGCAGACGCCGAGTGTTGCGCCAGATTACGGACCTCTGCCGCCACAACGGCAAATCCACGCCCGGACTCCCCGGCTCGCGCGGCCTCAACCGCGGCATTGAGCGCCAGAATATTAGTCTGGAAAGCAATACTGTCGATAACGCCGATGATGTCGACTATCTGCCCGTTGTCACGCGATATCGCCTGCATCATGGCAATAGTTTGTTTCATAATATCGCCGCCTTCTGCCGCATTGGCGCTGGTTTTATCGGCCATGGTCATAGTATGAGCCGCAGTCTCAGCAGTTTGCTGTACGGCGCTACCAATTTCTTCAATGGCTGCAGCGGTTTGTTGCAGGTCGGCAGAGGTTTCTTCTGAACGCTTGTGCAGCGCCGTACCTTCTTTTGATACCCGCTGACTGATGGCGCGAATACCGGATATTTGCGTACTGACATCATCGACCAGGGAATTCAGATTAAGCCCGGACTGATTAACCAGACGCATCAGCATTCCGATCTCATCCACCCGATTTAAATGACAGTTATCAGGTTTTCTCCCGGAGACCACTTTCTTCATTTGCGTCAGTAGCGTATTAACTGGCTGACAAATTTGATACTTAAGGTAAATAGCAAGCATCAGAAATAAGAACAGCAACCCTCCCGCCTGAATAAATGGATTAACAGGAGCGAAGAGAAATAGAACAGCGAGCAGGGCGATTACCCCTAAAGAATAATTGACGCGCTGGCTAATGCTCAGCCATTTAAACATTGATGCCCATGACAATATTCCGCGACGAATGACAATGCCTTTAAAAAGTCGAAATCCTTTAATCTGCTGATTATTAATTTTATGATATAAGCTTTCGCTTTGAGTTATTTCATCGCGCGAAGGAACGGTACGCACCGAGATGTAGCCGGTGAGTTTTTCATTGTGCCAGACCGGCGTAACGTTGGCGCGAACCCAGTAATGGTCGCCATTCTGCCGGCGATTTTTCACCATCCCCGTCCAGCTGTCTCCCTGCTGTAGCGTGTACCACATATCGGCGAACGCCGCGGGAGGCATATCGGGATGGCGAATAATATTATGCGGTTCGCCCATTAATTGCTGTTCGTTAAATCCGCTGGCATCAATAAACGCGGAGTTAGCGTAGGTAATATGACTTTCTTTATCCGTCGTAGAAAGCAGCGTCGCTTTATCGTTAAGTGCGTGCTCAATTTGTGTAACGGGCATGTTACTTTTCATAGAGGTCCCATGGTGCTATGTATAATCCATACAAAAATCCCCGCAATAAAATCGGGGGATATTAAAATCTGTTTTAAACCGTTTTAATAAGAAACGTTGCATTCTCTACTAATCATCAATTCTGTGGAAGTAGTTAAAATAAAAATTCCTATGTAAATCATTCATCCTGTGTCATAAAAGTGAAACAATTAATACAAGCGCATAACGTGACAAGTCGTTTAAACTGACTTAACGTAAATCGCGTTAAAAAACCTTTTCGTAAAAAGAAAACTGGCATGAAATGATTTTGATGCTATTACCGTGATGCCAACGACCCTATTATATTTTGTAGGCTATTAATTGCGGGTGTTTTTCTGTTTAGCGTTACAACCAGTACTGGGCGATCCAAATTTTAACCCTGGCAGCGACAGGGGTTGTTATCTACTTTTTAGCTGAGTAAATGTGAATTAAATGTTTCGGTATGGCTATTTGATAAATTAATAATAAAGACATGTTAACAAACATAGGCTCGTAACATGTCATATCGCCTGAGTATTCTGGATAAAAGCCCCATCGGGGAAGGTGAAACTGCCGCGACCGCGCTTTCCCGAACGTTGCGCCTGGCGCAACAGGCAGAAGAGTGGGGGTACCATCGTTTCTGGATCACGGAACACCATAATACACCACAGCTGGCCAGCCCATCGCCGGAGCTGGTGATCGCCTGGGTCCTCGGGCAAACTCAGCATATCCGCGTAGGTTCCGGCGGCGTGATGCTGCAACATTACAGCCCGTACAAAGTGGCGGAAAACTTCAATCTTCTGGCATCGCTGGCTCCTGGACGTGTCGATCTCGGCGTAGGGAAAGCCCCTGGCGGCTTACCGCTGTCGACCCAGGCGTTACAGCATGGGCTGCATCAGGAAGAAAAAGGCAGTTTTGCCGACCAGCTTTCTTTGCTTAACGATTGGCTGGCGCTGAGCGGAACGGAAAGCGGGGAGACGGTATTCCCGACGCCAATTCCACCGATACCACCGGAAAAGTTTGTTCTGGGAGCCAGTGTGCAAAGCGCGCAGATAGCAGCGCAATCCGACTGGAATTTCATCTTCGCAGCGCACCTCAATGGTGACAAAGCGTTATTGCATGACGTTTTGTCCTTCTGGCAGACCCACAGTGCACGCCCGACGATAGTCGCCGTGCAGGTGATTGTGGCTGACAGTTACGACACCGCTGCGCAACTGGCGGAAAACGTACAACTCTGGGGCGTGGAGCTGGAAGATGGTCAACGTGTCACGGTAGCCAGCGAAGAACAGGCGCTGGCGTTTGCCGCTCAGTCTGGCAGCCCACCACGCAAAATCGCGCGTCGTGAGCAGGCGTTGCTACACGGCACCGCTCAGGAGGTGATGGCAAAGCTGAATGCTCTGCATACGCAATTTGGCATTGACGAATTCATTATCGACACGCCAGTGGCGCAAGGGCATGCGCGTCTGACATCGCTGCGTTTGTTGGCGCAAGCCCATAATGCCGTGGAGGTGCTCTGATGACTCTCGGCTCAACGCTTATCGACTGGCGTCGTGAACTACATCAGCATCCGGAGCTTTCTCTACAGGAGGAAGCAACCACGGCGCGCATTCACGCCTGGTTGCACGCTGCGGACGTCGACATTCTGCCATTCGAGCTGAAAACCGGTCTGGTCGCGGAAATTGGTCAGGGGGAAGATGTCATCGCGCTGCGGGCGGATATCGACGCGCTACCGATAGAAGAAAGCGCCGACGTTCCGTTTCGCTCCCTCACGCCGGGCGTGATGCATGCCTGCGGGCATGACGTCCATACCAGCGTCATGCTTGGTGCAGCACTGCTGCTAAAACAACAGGAAACAACCTTACCGGGGCGAGTACGTATTTTGTTTCAGCCAGCTGAAGAGAGTTTCGGCGGCGCAAAAACGTTGATCCGCGCCGGTGCTCTGCAAAACGTAGCGGCTATTTTCGGTATGCACAATGAGCCGGGTTTGCCGGTGGGCGAATTTGCCACACGCGGCGGCGCATTTTATGCCAATGTTGATCGCTTCGTGCTGCGCATAAATGGCAAGGGCGCACATGCAGCGCGTCCTCATGAAGGTAAGGATGCCATCCTGCTTGCCAGCCAACTGGTAACAGTGCTGCAAAGCGTTGCCAGCCGCGACGTTAACACGCTGGATTCGGTGGTGCTCAGCGTGACCCGTATTCAGGGAGGAAACACATGGAACGTTCTGCCGGAGTCCGTTGAGCTGGAAGGGACACTCAGAACGCACCGAAACCAGGTACAGCAGCAGGTTAAGGCTCGGGTTAATGACATCGCCGCCGGATTTGCCCACGCCTTTGGCGCACAAATCGACGTAATCTGGCATGCGGGACCAACCGCATTGGTAAATGACGATCGTTGGGCCGATATTGCCACCGCGGTGGCGAAACAGTCAGGCTATACCACCCACCATGCCGACCTGCATATGGGCGGGGAGGATTTTGCCGTCTACCTGCAAAATACGCCTGGCGCATTTGTCAGTATTGGCAGCGCCAGTGAATACGGATTACATCACCCGGGATTCAATCCGGACGAGCGTTTAATTGAACCTGCCGCGCATTACTTTACGCAGTTAGCAAAAACGGCATTCGCACACCTTTAAGTTTACCTGTTGGGTAGGGGTTATTATGGCTGAAAATCGACAACTACGGCTCGGCACTATTCTGCATGGCGCATCGGGAAATATGTCCGCATGGCGCCATCCAGCGGCTCAGGCTGATGCCAGTATTAATTTTGATTTTGTCAAAGAGACGGCGCTTATTGCGGAAAAAGGGAAGCTGGATTTTATTTTTGTCGCCGATGGTCTGTATATTAATGAAAAATCAATCCCGCACTTTTTAAATCGTTTTGAGCCGCTGACAGTATTATCCGCTTTGGCCAGCATCACCCAGAATCTGGGGCTGGTTGGCACAGTGTCCACATCATACAGCGAGCCGTTTACGACCGCACGGCAGTTCGCTAGCCTGGACCATCTCAGCCAGGGGCGCGCCGGGTGGAACGTGGTTACGTCTCCTCTGGAAGGATCGGCAAAAAACTATTCTCGCGCTCAGCATCCAGAGCATGCCCAGCGTTATCGTATTGCCGATGAATATTTACAGGTAGTGAAAGGGCTGTGGGATTCCTGGGAAGACGATGCGTTTACCCGTAATAAAACAAGCGGGGAATTTTTTAATCCGCAAAAACTGCATACGCTTAACTATCATGGAGATTATTTCCAGGTCGCCGGACCGTTAAATATTGGGCGTACGCCACAAGGCCGTCCGATTATATTTCAGGCGGGAGCTTCAGCAGATGGCAAGAAATTAGCGGCGCAGCATGCTGATGCCATTTTTACCCATCAGGAGTCGCTGGCAGAGGCTAAAGCGTTCTATCAGGAAGTAAAAAGCCAGCTGGAAGTGGCCGGACGACATCCCGATCAACTGCATATATTCCAGGGCGTCAGCGTTATTGTTGGCGACAGCGCAGAGGACGTTGAGCATCAGTATCAGACTACCGCTGCGCTGGTCTCCGTTACTGACGCGCTGAACTATCTTGGCCGCTACTTTGAACATCATGATTTTGCCCAATATCCGCTGGACGCACCGTTCCCGGATCTGGGCTCTCTCGGACAAAACAGCTTTCGCAGTACGACTGATGAGATCAAGCGCAACGCACGCGAGCGTGGTTTAACACTTCGTCAGGTTGCTCTGGAAGCGGCAAGTCCTCGTCCGCGTTTCAGCGGCACGGCACAACAGGTTGCCGACGGACTGCAGCAGTGGTTCGACGAAAAAGCCGCAGACGGTTTTATCATCCAGGGTGGCACGCCGGATACCTTTCCGCGGTTTGTCGAACAGGTTGTCCCCGAGCTTCAGGCGCGCGGTCTGTTCCGCCATGAATATCCCGGTACGACCCTGCGCGCAAGCCTGGGATTAGCGACACCTGCAAATCAATTCACACAATAAGAGAAAAACGCTATGCAGAAAAAATCACTATTCCTCGCGCTGTCACTGGCTTTCAGCGCTACCGTCTGGGCAAATGAGGTGACGATTAACGGCACGGGCGTAAGCCTGGAAGCGAATAAAGCGCCGATTAATACGGTAAAAAATCCGCAGGCGATTGCGCAGTTACCCGCAAACCTGCACCTGGCCGTACCGGGTAAATTCACCGTGGCGATTGCCGGGCTCAGCCAGCCGCCGCTGACCGTCTTTGCCGATGACAATAAAACGCTGATCGGCAGCGAGGCGGATATCGCGCGTCTGGTGGCTGACAGTTTGGGGCTGGAACTCAACGTTGTACCTACGTCATGGGAAGACTGGCCGCTGGGCGTCACTTCCGGCAAATACGATGCCGCGATCAGCAATATTACCGTCACCAAAGCACGCAAAGAAAAATTCGATTTCGCGACGTATCGGAAGGACTCTCTTGGCTTTTATGTCAAAACCGGTAGCAAGCTGAAGAAAATCGAGCAGGCGGAAGATATCGCAGGACTACGCATTATCGTCGGTTCGGGGACAAACCAGGAAGCCATTCTGTTGGCCTGGAACGATGAGAACGTGAAGAAAGGGTTACAGCCGTTTACGCCGGTGTATACCAAAGATGATGCCGCGCAAACCCTGGCCCTACAGTCAGGCCGCGCCGATGCCTACTTCGGTCCTAATGTAATCGGCGCGTGGAAAGCTGCACTCAACGGTAAAACGCAATTAGTGGGTAGCGTTGATGGCGGTTGGCCAAAAGCGGCACATATCGCTGTGACGCTGAAAAAAGACAGCGGTCTGGTTCTGTCGGTACAAACCGCCCTCAACGGCGTGATTGGCAACGGCGACTATGACAAGGTGCTGAATCGTTGGGGAGAAGGGGTGGAACGCATTCCACAATCTGAAATCAACCCGGCCGGTTTAGGCGACTAAGGAGGTCATCGTGAGCGATCAATTTCGCGTGCTCTCACCGGAAGCCAGCGAGCTGCAGCCCATTTTGAACGGTCTGTTCGGTGAATATGCCGCCCGCTATGGCGATTACTTTTCGCGCGACGCTGAAGTGGAACTGACCGAATGGTATCTGGCGCCGCAGGGACTTTTTGTGGTACTGGAGCGCCGCGGCGAAATTATCGCCACCGGGGCTTACAAACCTTACGACAAGGACACCGCCGAGATTAAGCGTATCTGGACAAAAAGCAGCCTGCGTCAGCAGGGGCTGGCGGCGCGCGTGGTGCAGGAACTGGAACGTAGAGCGCTGCTCGCAGGCTATAGCCGGATTTATCTGACCACGGGATTTCGCCAGCCGGAGGCCGTCAGACTTTATTTAAGCCAGGGCTACGATCCGCAATTTGATACGACGCGCGATCCCGAAGAGTACAGCCTGCCGCCGTTTGATGGACGGCTGCGCTTTACCAAACTGCTGTCTATTGCCGGTCAGGCCAGAATCGCCTGAGGAGAGAAAATGAAAACGACAGATAGCATTAGAGTCGTACCGGCACGTTATCCCATGCGTACCGTAGGCGCGGTCATTGCCTTATTTGCCCTTGCGGTAATTCTCCAGTCCGTGGCGTTTAATCCGCGCTGGGAATGGAGCGTGTTTGCCCGCTGGTTCTTTGATCCGGTTATCTTGTCCGGCCTCGGGCAAACGCTGTTACTGACGCTGATCGGGACGCTGTTGAGTATTCTCATCGGCGGTCTGCTGGCGTTGGCGCGGCTTTCATCTTCCTGGCTATTGAACGGTCTGGCATGGGGATACATCTGGCTGTTTCGTTCGTTACCGCTGATTGTAGTGCTGATCGTTTTGTACAACTTCTCCTATCTGTACGACACGTTGACGATTGGTATTCCGTTCACTCCCATTCAGTGGGGAAGTTTTGAGACCATCAATGTACTCGGTCAGTTTTCCACTGCGGTGGTTGGCCTGACGCTGGTACAAAGCGCCTATACCGCTGAAATTATTCGGGGTGGATTTTTAGGGGTCGATCACGGTCAGTACGAGGCAGCGGCAGCACTGGGCTTACCGGCAGGGCGACGTACGCTGCGGATCATTCTGCCGCAGGCGCTGCGCACCATTTTGCCTGCTGGATTCAATGAAATCATCAGCCTGGCGAAAGGGACGGCGATGGTATATGTGCTGGCAATGCCAGAGCTGTTCTACACCATCCAGATGATCTATAACCGCACGCAGGAAGTGATCCCGCTGCTGATGGTGGGTGCGGTGTGGTATCTGGTGATCACCAGCGTCCTGTCGTTAATTCAGCACCTGGTTGAACGTGCATTGGCACGCAGCGAACGACGTTCAGCGATCAACACAACCCGGGTGAGGCGTGCGGAAAAACGCAGTCGTCAACGTCCACAGCAGGAGGCCGTCCATGTCCCACTCGCCTGAAGGCCATATTTCTATTACCGGCGTTAGCAAATACTTTGGTCGCCACAAAGCGCTGGATAATGTGTCGCTGGAGATCCCTCCCGGTACGGTAACGGTTATTCTTGGCCCGTCCGGTTCAGGGAAATCCACACTCTTACGAACCATCAACCATCTGGAACGCGTCGATGAGGGGTTTATTCAAATCGATGGCGATTACATTGGCTATCGTCGGCAGGGAGACAAACTGTATGAGCTGAAAGAGGCGGAAATTTTGCGCCAGCGCGTTAACGTCGGCTATGTGTTCCAGAACTTTAATCTGTTCCCGCACTTAACGGTTCTGGAGAATCTGATTGAAGCGCCCATTGCGCACGGACTGGCAACGCGTAAAGCCGCCACCGAGCGGGCATTAACACTGCTTGATGCGGTAGGGTTACGGAATAAAGCCGATGCCTGGTCGCGTCACTTATCTGGCGGTCAGCAGCAGCGTATCGCTATTGCCCGTGCGCTGGCGCTAAATCCGCGCGTCATGCTGTTTGATGAGCCTACATCTGCACTGGATCCTGAACTGGTCGGTGAAGTACTGGATGTCATTAAAGCGCTGGCGAAGTCGGGAACCACGCTGGTTGTGGTAACGCATGAGATTGGCTTCGCCCGAGAAGTCGCAGATCAGGTGGTGTTTATGGTCGATGGCAAAATCGTCGAGCAGGGCAGCAGCGAGCAGGTGCTGAATCATCCATGCCACACGCGCACTCAGCAGTTTTTGTCGAAAGTGCTTTGAGATACATTGCGGCACAATGCTGTGCCGCACAGAGGTTATACAGTGACGACGATTTTGCCTACCTGGCCGTTGGCTTCCATGTATTGATGTGCTTCGACGATATCATCAAAGGCAAAGGTTTTATCAATCAGCGGCTTGAGCTGGCCAGACTGCAATCCTTCAAAGATAAACCGTTTCGCCCGCGCAAGTTTTTCTGCATCCGTGGTGATTTCGAAAATCTCATAGCCGCGGAAGGTCAGATGACGGCCGAGTATCTCAATGACCGGGATAGAAAGGTCACGTGAATCAAGCGAACCATACTGGAAAAAGAGCCCACCGGCTGGCATCACTTGGGCAATTTTTGCCACCGCTGGGCCACCGACCGGATCGAACACCACGCGGGTTCCTTTACCCTCAGTAATCCGCTGAATCTCGGCCACCAGATCCTGCTCCTGGCTTGCAATAACCTCTGCCGCGCCCAGTTGCAGCAGCTGATCACGTTTCTCACTGGTCCGTGTCATCGCAATCGGTTTTGCTCCCCGCATGTTAGCAATCTGAATTGCCGCCAGTCCGACGCTGCTGGAAGCAGCATTGATCAGCACGTTATCACCGGGCTTAATATCCGCATATTCAACCAGCGCACCGAAAGCGGTCACATACATCATCCAACTGGCAGCAGCCTCAGTAAAGCTCAGGTTTTGTGGATGCTTTACGACCGCGTGAGCGGGGGCATTAACGACTTCACCATACATTCCATATTGATGAAAGCTGAATGCCGGGATGACGCTAACGTAATCGCCAGGTGCAAACTCACGTACGTTGTCTCCCACTGATTCAATGACTCCAGCGGCTTCATAACCCAGTCGCGCCGGGAAATTAGGTTGGTAAATATACTGTCCGGTGCGGTACATAACTTCAGCACGGTTGATACCAATAGCCCGCACGTGGATCTGAACCTCATTTGCATCAGGCGCGGGAACCTGCATCTCCTGAATCTTCAGGGCTTCAGGGCCACCAATTTGATTAAAAACTACGACCTTAGACATAGCAGACCTCAGTAAATTGTTCTGTATTGGGTCTGCACAATTTAACGACTCAGATGAGAGTGAAAAACCGCTGTTGCGGAACTTCACTATTACTTATTTTGTAATAATCCCTGAAGCCGCGGTTTTTGTTGGCTAAAAAGTTCGCATAACCAGTCAATGAATACCCGAACCCGAGGGGCGAGATGACGTCTGTCCGGGTAAAGCACCGAAACTGGTTTTGATTCTCCGGTATAATCGGCCAGCACCTCAACAAGCTGGCCTGACTGAAGATAGGGCGCAAGGACAGCATGAACGCCACGAATAATGCCGAGTCCAGATAAGCAGCCGGTTAACAGAATATCGGAGTTATCAACGCTTATCCGCCCTGCGGGGGTGAACGATTCGGTTTTACCTCTATTGATGAAGGTCCATTCCAGCGCTTCGCGATGACGCTCGCTAAAAAAGTTAAGCGCCTGGTGTCGGGATAAATCCTCTGGCACCTGCGGCACCCCCTGCCTTTGCAGATAATCCGGTGAAGCACAGGTCACCATTTTGACCTCACCAAGCCGCCTGGAGATCAAGGTCGAATCTTGTAGCTCGCCAATACGGATCATGCAGTCGATGCCTTCGGCAAGCATATCGATTCTACGGTCGGTGGAGGTGAGTACCATCTCGATGTCAGGATATCGCGACTGGAAATCTTTCAGCGCAGGTACTAACACGGAGTGCGCAAGCGACAGAGGGGCATTAACCCTGAGTTTTCCGCGTGGCGGGCGAGTAGGTGAAAAAGAAGCCATGATGTCATCAACATCGCTGAGCAGTATTTTTGTGCGTTGGTAAAAGGCATCACCTTCTTCTGTCAGACTCACTTTACGAGTCGTGCGGTTAAGCAACTTTGCCCCCAGATCGTCTTCAAGATGTTGGATAGCTTTGGTGACCGCAGGGCGGTGCAGGTGTAACACATCTGCGGCTCTGGCAAATCCACCTTGCTCAACAACCTGTACAAAAATGTTCATGTATTCAAACATACTGGAACGCATTGCTTATTCTCCCCCGGTATTCGACCATTGTTATTATGAAAGTAATAATCATGCCTGCATAGGTTGTCGAATGCTGCTCTACACTTAGGGTTTTAACTTTGGGGATTGCAGCATGATTAAGGTCTATGGGGTACCGGGCTGGGGATCGGCCATCAGTGAAGTGATGCTCACACTGGCGGAGATCCCTTACAGCTTTATTGATGTGGACGGTTTTGACAGCGATGGTCCTTCGCGGGAGTTGCTTAAAACAATGAATCCACTATGCCAGGTGCCTACGCTGGTACTGGAAAATGGCAGCGTGTTGACGGAAACGGCAGCGATCGCGCTGATGATCCTCGATCGTCGCCCCGAACTTTCACCACCCGTTGGACACGCCGAACGCCAGCAGTTTCAGCGTCTGCTGATATGGTTGGTGGCAAATGTCTATCCCACGTTTACCTATGCCGATTATCCTGAACGATGGGTACCGGACGCCCCGGCTCAGTTGAAAAAGAACTGTATCGAGTACCGTAAATCCCTCTATATGTGGCTGAACAACCAGCTAAGCGCTGAGCCGTACGCATTTGGGGATCAGCTAACACTGCTGGACATTTACATTGCCGTTATGCGCACCTGGGGACCAGGGCATGACTGGTTTCAGGACAACACGCCGAATATTAGCGCCATCGCCGATGCGGTTTGTCAGCATCCGAGACTGCGTACTGTACTGAAAAGCAATAAGATTATTTGAATAAAAAAACGCTGTTCCGCAGGAGTGCAAATCCCGGAACAGCGGGCGAACTATCGCCATAAGTTTAAATTACGCGACAGAAGGGGTCAGCGTAATACGATCCAATGGACCCACGATAAACAGATAAGAAATCAGGCCAATCAGCCCCATCGAACCGACGTACAGAATGGCGTAATCAAAAGACTGGGTATTCGCCAGAATGACGCCAATTACCAGTGGCGTGATGATACTGGCCATATTGCCGCACATATTGAATACGCCGCCTGCAATACCGAGCACTTCTTTTGGCGAGGTATCGCTAAGTACGCACCATCCCAGATTGCCAAAGCCTTTGGCGAAAAACGCCAGACTCATCGCCGCGATCACCACAAATTCTGACGAAGTGTAGTTGGCGATAACGATGACGCAGGAAAGTAACATCCCGCAGATAACAGGCAGCTTACGGGCAATCGTCAGGCTGTAGCCGCGTTTTAAAAGCCAGTCGGAGAAAACGCCGCCTAATAATCCACCAATAAAACCGGCAATGGCAGGGATACTGGCGACAAACCCCACTTTGAGGATCGACATGCCTTTCGCCTGATACAGATAGGTAGGGAACCAGGTCAGGAAGAACCAGGTAATTGACGTTACGCAGAACTGTCCGATGTAAACGCCAATCATCATGCGGTTGACGCAGACGCTTTTAATTTGCGCAAAGGTAATCTTCTGTGGTTCTTTTTTATTACCCAGCGACGGTTCACCACCGCCTTCCCGGATATAGTCAATTTCCTGCTGGTTCACCTTTGGATGATGCATGGGATCTCTGACTTTGACCAACCAGAAGATGCCAAGAAGAACGCCTATTGCCCCAATGTAATAAAACACAAAGTGCCAACTGAGATTATGCAAAATAATCGTCATTAACGGCGTAATAATCCCTAACGAGATATATTGCGCGGCCTGATAGACTGAGGTAACAAAGCCCCGTTCGTTATTAGGAAACCACTGCACGCTTAATCGGCTATTGGCCGGAAAGGCCGGAGCTTCAATCGCCCCCATCAGTAATCGTAAGATAATCAATACGACAAGCGGGCTGGCGTACAGATAAATGGTGCCCTGAAACATAGTCACCAGCGACCAGCCAATCAGTGCGCAGCCGTATACCAGACGCGAGCCATAGCGATCCAGCAGCCAGCCGCCGGGTAGTTGCATAATGACATAAGAAATACCGAAGGCAGAAAAGGCCAGCCCCATAGCTTCAGGATCAAAACCTAATTCTTTGCTCATAATCGGCGCCACGACGGATAACGTCGCGCGATCGGCATAATTAAATACGGTCGCAAGAAACAGAAATATCAGAATGCCGTAACGCACTTTTGTGCGCTTTATTATTGTGTTCATCACCCACTCCTTTCATAAGGTTGAGAGCGTTTTTGTAGGGGAGGAGGGCGGGTATTGCTTACCCGCCAAATACATTAAGGTCGTTTGCCAAACTCGCAGGTTAATTGCGTCCAGCGGCGCGCCTGCTCGCTAATGCTGAAGCCCAGACCGTGACGATCGGAAACCCACATCCGGCCATCACGCAGCTCAAGTTGTTCATTAAATAACGGGTTCAGCCATTCGAAATGCTCCAGCCATGGTTCGAGTGGATAAGCGGCGGACAGATGCAGGTGAACTTCCATAGCGAAGTGCGGAGCCAGTTTGCGACCATGTTTAGCCGCCAGGTCCATAATTTTCAGGAACGGTGAAATCCCTCCCACACGCGGTGCATCGGGCTGCACAAAATCGCTGGCATTGCCGAGGATCAGCTGTTCATGTTCGCGGAAGCTGGTCAGCATTTCACCGGTGGCAATCGGGGTATCAAGCGCGGCGGCCAGTTGGGCGTGGCCTTCAACATCGTAGGCGTCCAGCGGCTCTTCAATCCAGATTAGATTGAACTGCTCCATTTTGCGTCCCATACGGATGGCGGTTTCCCGATCCCACTGCTGATTGGCATCGACCATTAGCGGGAAGTCATCCCCCAGCGCTTCACGAACCGCGGTCAAGCGGCGAATATCCTCAGCGCAGTTTGGCTGACCAACCTTGAGTTTGATACCACCAATGCCATTTTCACGGGAAATAACCACGTTTTTTAGCACCTGATCCAGCGGCGTATGCAGGAATCCCCCGGAGGTGTTGTAGCACTGCACAGAGTCCCGATGCGCGCCAAGCAGTTTTGCCAGCGGCAATCCTGCACGCTTGGCTTTCATATCCCATAATGCGATATCAATAGGGGAGATGGCTTGTACCGCCATGCCGCTGCGTCCCACGGAAGCGCCAGCCCAGAGCAACTTGGTGTAGATCTTGTCAATATCGTTTGGATCTTCGCCTAACAGGTTATCGGCAATTTCTTTGGCATGCGCATAGATCCCCTGGCCGCCAGCCCGCTTGGAGTAACTAAATCCCACACCTTCAAACCCGTCGCGGCTGCGGATCTCGGCAATGATTATGGCGACTTCGGTTAGCGGTTTCTGGCGACCGGTGAGCACTTTGGCATCGCTCACGGGGGTTGCCAGCGGAAGGAAAGCCAGAGACAGTTTTACCCATTCAATACGGTCACCGGTTTCTGCTGCGGTTTTGGCGTTGGCCGATTTGGCATAGGTCACGGCATCGGAATTGGCACTTAAAGACATATTGTTCTCTCCTGGTGATAACAAATGATTGCGCTATCATTTTTAATGTTAGCGCAATCACTGCGCCAGCGAATTGACTGCGATTTGAACAATTGCTCACAAATACAGAGAGAAAAGGGTGGTAAATTATAAACGACGTCACATTCCAGTACTTTATGGAGAAATGCACAAACTGTTGTGATTGCGTTATCATTTTAATTAACGATAATTAACTAAGCTGCTGTTTTCTCAGCGTTATCGCCGAGAGTCGCTGGCAATAGCCCAAATCATGATGAATAATGCCAGCATAAATCAGCGATTTTTGACAAGGGCATCGACAGTGAAAAATCCCAAACCTCCGCGCGCCCCCACGCTGGAAGATGTTGCCCGTACTGCGGGATTGTCACCCATGACGGTGAGCCGGGCGTTGAATACCCCGCAGATGGTGCGCCCGAAAACGGTTGAAAAAGTGATGCAGGCGGTGCGCGCCACCGGCTATATTCCCAACGCACTGGCTGGGGGACTGGCGTCACGTCGCAGCAAGCTTATCGCCGTGGTTATTCCGCAAATTAACAACAATATGTTTGTCGATACCATCCAGTCATTAAGTGATGAACTGGCAGAACGCGGATACCACATTTTGCTCTGCGTGTCGGGTTATACGCCGCAAACAGAGGCGGAGCTGGTGGCGACGCTGCTTTCTCGTCGCCCGGATGGCGTAGTACTTACCGGTATTCATCATACCTCCGAGCTGAAAAAGGTGATTCTTAATGCGGCCATCCCGGTCGTGGAAATCTGGGATTTAACCCCAACACCCATCGATATGCTGGTCGGCTTTTCGCATGAAAAGGTCGGGCAGGCGGTGGCAGACTATCTGTTGGAAAAAGGTTATCGACGTCCGGGGTTGTTATGGACAGCCGATCGCCGGGCAGGCCAGCGTAAACAAGGACTGTGCGATGCGTTGAGTCGTCATGGTATTGCGGCTGACGCACAGGTGGATGTCCCGCTTCCGGCCTCTCTGGCACTGGGGCGCGCAGGATTGACGCAGCTATTGGCGGATCGCGAGTTTGATGTCATTGTCTGTAGCTCAGATACGTTAGCTCAGGGGGCGATCATGGAAGCCGAGAGCCGCGGTATACGCGTGCCGCAAGAGTTAGCGGTAATCGGTTTTGGCGATCTGGATTTTGCTGCCAGCAACCGGCCCGCCATCACCACCGTCAGCGTCGACAGACGGGCCATCGGGCAACGCGCCGCCTCACTGCTTGCCGATCGTATCGAACAAATTCCGCGTGAAGACGATATTATTGATGTCGGTTTTCATCTGGTAGAACGAGAGTCCGCATAAGTTACCTGCAATCCAAAACTATAAGGAATCTGCTATGCCGCACGTTGATATTAAATGTTTTCCTCGCGCTCTTACCGACGAACAAAAAACCGCCCTGGCGGCGGATATTTCCGAGGTTATTATTCGCCATTTGCAAAGCAAAGACAGTTCAGTCAGCGTGGCGCTCAATGAAGTTGAGCCAGAGGCGTGGCAGGGCGTGTGGGATACGGAAATTGCGCCGCAGATGGCGAGATTAATTAAAAAACCTGGCTACAGCATGTAAGAAAAAACGGGCGGATTTCCGCCCGTTTTCGTTGTGCTTATGGTGTAACGATGTTGAACCAGAATTCGAATTTATCCATATAGCCGAGCATGGCATCAAGCTTGGCGCCGTCACCGGTAATCTTCACATCACCACTGTCTTGTGCCTGTTTCAGCGTCACTTCTTTGAGGATGATTTTGTTCAGCGTATCGCGATTAAGCGTGACAGTGGCGTCGGCATCTTTCGCTTCGGCATTGGCGGTATGGTTCAGGACGCCATTCTCCAGTTCAAGCTTATATTTACCGCCATCACTGCCAAGATCGATGTTAAATACAGACTTCGCATCACCCGCTTTTTGTCCGTTAATATGCACTGCCAGATAATCGAAGAACATTTCCGGCGTCATAGCACGAACGGTATCCGGACTGGCGGTATTCGGGGTTGGGCCTTTGACTACGCCGTTTCGCAGCTCTTGCGCCCCGGTCAGATAGAAGTTACGCCACGGGCCGGATTCAGCCTGATAACCCAGTTGCTCCAGCGCATCCGCTTCCAGATTACGCGCGGCCTGGTTATTTGGATCGGCAAATACCACTTTGCTCACCACCTGAGCCACCCAGCGATAGTTACCCTGGTCATAGTCGGTTTTGGCTTTCTGCAAAATGGCGTCAGCGCCGCCCATGTAGTCGACAAATTTCTTCGCAGACTCTTCCGGCGGCAGCTCATCCAGCGTTGCCGGGTTGCCGTCAAACCAGCCGAGGTAGAGCACATAGGTCGCTTTTACGTCATGGCTCACGGAACCATAGTAACCGCGGTTAGCCCAGGTATGGGCCAGTGAGTCCGGCAGCTTAAAGTTGGCGGCGATTTCATCGCGGGTCAGACCTTCGTTAGCCATGCGTAACGTCTGGTCGTTGATGTAACGATACAGATCGCGCTGGCTTTTCAGCAGGCTGACCACCTTGTCATTACCCCAGGTTGGCCAGTGGTGCTGCGCCATCAGCACTTCGGCTTTATCACCCCAGCGCACAATCGCTTCGTTGATGTATTTGGACCACGGCAGCGGCTCACGAATTTTGGCCCCGCGCAGGGAGTAGGTATTGTGCAGGGTGTGGGTGACATCTTCAGCGGATTCAATCAGTTTCTTCTCTTCGATGTACCACAGCATTTCCGACGGTGCTTCTGAACCCGGGGCCAGCATGAAGTCATAGGTCAGGCCGTCGATGACCTCTTTTTGTCCATCTTTCTCAATGATATTTGTTGGCGCAATCAGGGTAACGGTTCCCGCTGAGGTCGTGGTTCCCAGTCCCGCGCCGACCTGGCCTTTGGCATCAGGTTTTAGCAGGTTGCCGTACATGTAGCTCGCGCGGCGGCTCATGACGTTACCGGCCATGATATTCTCAGCGACCGCAGCTTCCATAAAGCCAGCTGGCGCATAAACTTTCACTTTGCCCGCTTTAACGTCGGCTTCATCGACAACGCCGCGTACGCCGCCGTAATGGTCAACGTGGCTGTGGGTGTAAATCACTGCGACAACCGGTTTTTGACCGCGGTTTTTAAAGTAAAGATCCATCCCGACTTTGGCTGTTTCTGCCGAGACCAGCGGGTCAACAACGGTGATGCCTTCTTTACCTTCAATAATGGTCATGTTTGACAGATCGAGGTTACGAATCTGGTAAACGCCATCCGTTACTTCAAACAGCCCGCTGATGTTGATCAACTGAGACTGACGCCACAGGCTCGGGTTTACCGTATCCGGGGCTTTGTCGCCTTCTTTGATGAACGCATATTGCTGCGGATTCCAGATAACATTTCCCTGTTCGCCTTTGATCACGTCCTGCGGGAGTGGAGCGATAAAGCCTTTGTGGGCGTCGGTAAAGTCGGTGTTATCGGAGAAGGGCAGTTGGTTGTAAAGCGCGTTGTTGGCTTGTTGCGTGGCGGCAGTTGCGTCTTTAGGGGCTTCAGCGGCCATAACGGGAACAGAAAACGATGTGAGTAACCCAGCAAGTATAAAACTTTGTGCGATTCTATTAAGTTGCATCGTAAAACCTCTCTGACACTTCAAAAGTCCAGTTGGGGATGCTGCTTTGACGGATAGCGTTTTGATTAGGTATTTGCGTTAGTGCAAGATTAACTATAATTCACATGAATGATTCAGCAAGGAAGGGCGAGTAATTTATCTAACTGGTTTTTCAGAAGTTTTAAGAAAACAGTTGCGGATGACAGAGCAGAACTGCCATCCGTTAGCATACTATCATTCACCTGCGATAATGCGTTTCCCGCTGGAGATAAACGTTCCTGCCCCAAGGTGATGCAGAGTATTGAGCTTGCCATCATCAAACTGCCAGCGTCCTTCCACGAAGGCTCGCTCATCAGCGGCAGCGGAGACCACTTCCCCAAACAGAGTGTCATATTTTTCCTGTGCCGCCGTGGCTGGCAACAGGCGACACTCCATCCAGGCCAGACATTTCGCTTCTATCAGCGGTAAACCTAGCACTGGTCCTTGCACCACGGGAATGCCGTAACAGTTGAATTTATCTTCCACGCGACCGGAAACGCTGCCTACGGCCCAGGTCCAGTTGACGGCGGCGATACCCGGAATAACGATGCCGAATTTACCGCTACGTTCAATGAGATCCCGCGACCAGGCGGTCTTATCAACAACAATTGCTACCCGCGGCGGCTCAAATTCCACGGGCATTGACCACGCCGCAGCCATCACATTTCGCCGCTCGGTATGCTCATCCCGGCTGGTTATCAATATCGTTGGGCCATGATTGAGTAGCCGACTGGCATGTTTTAATTCGATCGAACGAAAATGGCTCATGGATGCTCCTTGGCTGAGAGATAACACACCACAATAAACATAGATATTAACGGTATTAGCGATTTTGTCGCCTCACAGGAATTAACAACGCACAAAATCGACAGCGTAAAACGAAAAATACGTTATAAGTACTGCATTAATCGAACAGGAACTCCGTATGACGCCTTTTTTAACCGCTTACTTTGCCCGTATTGGCTGGTCAGATTCGGCCAACGTCAACATTGAAACCTTGCAAGCGCTGCATTTACTGCATAACGCCGCGATTCCATTTGAAAACCTGGACGTATTACTGCCAAGAGAGATGCAGCTTGACGATTTGTCGCTGGAAGAGAAGCTGGTAACGGCGCGTCGTGGCGGTTATTGCTTTGAACAGAACGGCGTGTTTGAACGCGCGCTACGCGAAATCGGTTTTAACGTACGTAGCCTTCTCGGTCGCGTGGTACTGGCAAATCCGTCAAGCCTGCCGCCGCGCACGCATCGTCTGTTGCTGGTTGAATTGCAGGGAGAGCAGTGGATCGCCGACGTTGGTTTCGGCGGACAAACGCTGACGGCGCCGATTCGTCTGCAGGCTAACACTGAGCAGAAGACGCCACACGGCGAATATCGGCTGATTCAGGAAGGTGAAGATTGGATCCTCCAGTTCCGTCATCACGAACACTGGCAGTCAATGTATCGTTTCGATCTGGTCGTGCAGCATCAGAGCGATTATCTGATGGGCAACTTCTGGTCCGCACACTGGCCGCAATCACATTTTCGCCATCATCTGCTGATGTGCCGTCATCTGCCCGACGGCGGGAAATTAACGTTAACCAATTTTCACTTTACCCATTATCAGGATGGACATGCGGTAGAGCAGATTAATTTGCCTGACATCGCCAGTTTGTATGCGTTGTTGCAAGAACGATTTGGACTGGGTGTGGATGACGTGAAGCATGGGTTTACCGAAGATGAGTTAGCGACGGTAATGGCGGCGTTTGATACGCATCCGGAGGCGGGGAAATAGGGGCATCGGAAGTCATGCCGGATGCGGCGTCATCGCCTTATCCGGCTTTCGGGAACAATTAAAAATCTATCGCCCATTCTGCGTGAAACAGGATCACCGCCGAACCGGTAATGGTGACTTTTTTCGGCTGGTTTTCACGGATAGTCACCGTCACATCAACAATCCCGTCGCGCCCGAGCGCACGGCCCTGATGCCCCTGAACACGTAACGTTTTCCCATCATGCGCCATCAGCCCATGGTGGACCAACCATGCGCCCATTGGACCGTTGGCATTGCCGGTAACCGGGTCTTCCACAATACCAATAGCAGGTGAAAACATGCGGCCATCAGTGGCGTTTTCGCCCTCGCGGATTTGAAAAGGGAAGAAACCGTTACAGCCAATTTGTTGGCTGATGGCGGTCAAAGCCGGTAAATCAGGGGAAAGGGCGTCGAGATCCACCTCAGGTTTCAGTGGAATCATCACTTTCGAATGCCCGGTCGTGGCAACCTGAATGGGTAAGCCTGCCAGCATATCGTCTTCGCTCAGGTGCAGCGCATCGAGAATCGCAGTACGAACAGCGCCCTCCAGCGGAGGTTCAAAACCCGGTTCACCTTGCTCAAGGCTAATGCGATAGTCGTTCCCGGTAGCGTCAATATCCACGCGATGACGTCCGGCCAACGAGGTTTGCCAGACCGTGCAGTTACCCAGACTCAGCACCCTGGCCCGCACGTAATGCGCGGCGACGGTAGCATGCCCACAGATAGGAACTTCGACCGTCGGGGTGAAATAGCGGATGCGAACATCGCTGTCGTCACTGGTCAGCAGAAATGCGGTTTCTGAATGACGCAGCTCGCGAGCGATGAGCTGCATCTGCGCGTCGCTCAGTCCATCAGCATGTAAAACCACACCTGCTGAGTTGCCGCGAAAAGGGACCGGGGTAAAGGCATCGACGTGGTAAACCTGTGGTTTCATTAGCGTTCTCCCTGAAATGGAGAAGCATCATAACGCACAAAAAGCGGGATAGCGATGCAGGCCCGGTAAGCGTAAGCGCTACCGGGCATCAGAGTTCAATTATCGGCGGGAACGCACTATTTGGTAGCGACGGGTAAAGTACTCAAACGGCGCACTCCAGACGTGGACCAGGCGAGTGAACGGGAACAGCAGGAAGATAGTCATCCCCAGAACCAGATGCACACGGAAAATCAACGCCACGCCATCCAGATGCGCAGATGCGCCGCCCTGGAAAGTCACCACCGACTGCGCCCAACCGACCAGTTTCAGCATTTCACTGCCGTCTGGATGTTGCGCAGAGAACGGGATGGTGGTTAAGCCGAGGATACACTGAATCAACAGAACGCAGAGGATCAGAATATCGGCGGTGGAAGATGTCGCACGAATACGCGGGTTGGTCAGACGGCGCACCAGTAAACCTGCGCCACCAACCAGCGTTAGCACGCCGCATAGCCCACCGGCAATCATTGCCATCTGTTGTTTCACCGCAATCGGCAGGAACCAGGCATACATCCAGTGCGGCGTTAGCATGCCGAACAGGTGACCGAAAAAGATCCCCAGAATGCCGATGTGGAACAGGTTTGACCACAGCACCATGCCGCGTTTGTCCAGCATCTGGCTGGAAGAGGCGCGCCAGGTATATTGCCCGTAGTCATAGCGTAGCCAGCTGCCGAGGATAAACACCGTACCGCACAGGTACGGGTAGATATCGTAAAAAAAGACGTTCAGGTACTGTATCATTTCGGGCCTCCCGCGCTGACGTCGACATACTGCGGCGCCACGTCCTGGCTAAAGCGTCGTTGATAGTTTTGTAACGGTGAACTGTCGCAGGCGGTGGCGTTATCCTCGATAAACTTCACCTGTTCCTCTTCCCACACCGCATCCAGCGCCTGACGGGTATCATCGCGGGTTTCAGCACCAACCTGCTTAGTGACACTGTCACTCGAAAGAGGGCTTCCGGCAAGCAGCAGCAGGGCGTCAAACAGTTGATACCACGGCGTATCGCGCTGTTTTAAGCGCCCGCCCAGCAGAGCCAGAATCGGTGCAACGTTCTGCAGTCCTTCTTTGGCCTGGTCCTCCGGCAACACGCTCAAATACTCCAGATACAACGGCAGATGATCAGGCAGTTCGCGGCAGTCGAGCTGTAGCCCGACCTTTTCATACTGAGCCAGCAGATCAACCATCGCCTGACCCCGGTCACGGGACTCGGCGTGCACGTGCTCAAACAGCAGCAGAGAGGTGGCCCGGCCCCGGTCAAAGATTTCGCACCATTCCGCTTGTTTATCCAGCAGTGGCGCATTGAGCAATCCCTGGCTAAATTCGGTAAGCATGGGGGCATCGCTGGCCACAAGCGCCAGCGCGTCGTCTTTACACTCCCACAGCAGCTCGTCGGGATATTCCATCAGCAGGCCGATAACCTTCAGGATTTGCATTATTCACCCTCCGCTTTATCGCGCACTTCGGTGATGTCGATCGCATCAATACGGCTACTGTTAAACAGGTTGAATTTGGTATCTGAGCCATGGCAGCCGTCACCGAAGGTAAATCCGCAGCCGTTTTTCTCCGGGAAGGCATCGCGCGCCATTTCACGGTGGCTGGTCGGGATCACAAAGCGGTCCTCATAGTTGGCGATGGCCAGATAGCGATACATCTCCTCAACCTGCTCAACGGTCAAACCCACTTCCTCAATCGCGCGGGTGTCCGTCACACCTTCCACTGTTTGCGCACGCATATAGTGACGCATGGCCATCATACGTTTCAGCGCGCGCAGCACCGGACCGGTATCTCCCGCACTGAGCATGTTGGCGAGGTACTGAACCGGAATTCGCAGCGACTCAACCGCCGGCAAAACGTTACCATTGTGCGGCAGTCCGCCCGCGTCGGCGACCGACTGAATCGGTGACAATGGCGGTACATACCAGACCATCGGCAGGGTGCGATATTCCGGGTGCAGCGGCAGCGCCAGTTTCCAGTCCATCGCCATTTTGTAGACTGGCGAACGTTGGGCCGCTTCGATGACGTTATGCGGAATACCTTGTTTTAACGCCTCTTCAATGACAGCCGGATCGTGCGGGTTGAGGAATACATCGCACTGACGCTCATAGAGATCGGTCTCATGCTCGGTGCTGGCCGCTTCTTCGATGCGGTCGGCGTCGTAGAGCAATACGCCGAGATAACGGATACGCCCAACGCAGGTTTCCGAACATACCGTCGGCTGGCCGGACTCAATACGCGGGTAGCAGAAAATGCACTTCTCAGACTTACCGCTCTTCCAGTTAAAGTAGATTTTTTTGTACGGACAGCCGCTGATGCACAAGCGCCAGCCGCGACATTTGTCTTGGTCGATCAGCACAATGCCGTCTTCTTCACGCTTATAGATAGCACCGCTTGGGCAGGTGGCGACACAGCTTGGGTTCAGGCAGTGCTCGCACAGGCGCGGTAAATACATCATGAAGGTGTTTTCGAACTGGCCGTACATCTCCTTTTGCATCTTCTCGAAGTTACGGTCGCGGGCACGTTTTGAAAATTCGCCGCCAAGCAGTTCTTCCCAGTTTGGACCCCAGATAATCTTGTCCATCCGCTTTCCATCGATCAGCGAACGCGGACGCGCGGTGGGCTGATTCTTGCTTTCCGGCGCGCTATGCAGATGCTGATAATCGTAGGTAAACGGCTCATAGTAATCATCGATTTGCGGGATCACCGGGTTGGCGAAAATTTTGGTGATGACGCCCATCTTACCGCCCAGACGCGGTCTTATCTTGCCGTTAACATCGCGAACCCAGCCGCCTTGCCACTCTTCCTGATCTTCCCAGTTTTTTGGATACCCAATCCCCGGTTTAGTCTCAACGTTGTTAAACCACGCATATTCCATCCCTTCACGCCCGGTCCAGACGTTTTTACAGGTGACGGAGCAGGTGTGGCAGCCGATGCACTTATCCAGATTAAGAACCATGCCTACCTGTGAGCGTATTTTCATTTTTTCGCCTCCTGTACCTGATCGCGACCTTCATCATCCAGCCAGTTAATATTTTTCATTTTTCTAATCATGATGAACTCATCGCGGTTAGAGCCGACCGTACCGTAATAGTTGAAGCTGTATGCCAGCTGCGCATAGCCACCTATCATGTGCGTGGGTTTCGGGCAGACGCGGGTCACCGAGTTATGGATCCCGCCGCGCATCCCGGTCACCTCTGAGCCAGGGATATTCATGATTCGCTCCTGAGCGTGATACATCATGGTCATTCCCGGTGGCACGCGTTGACTCACCACTGCACGCGCGGTGAGCGCACCGTTGGCGTTGAAGGCTTCAATCCAGTCGTTATCCTCAATACCCAGCTCTTTGGCATCGGTTTCACTGATCCAGACAATCGGCCCGCCGCGCGACAGCGTCAGCATCAGCAGGTTTTCGCTATAGGTGGAGTGGATCCCCCATTTCTGGTGCGGCGTCAGGAAGTTGAGCGCTTTTTCCGGGAAGCCGTTAGGCGGAACCTCGCGCATTTCACTGACGCTGCGGGTATCGATAGGTGGACGATACGCCACCAGACTTTCACCAAACGCACGCATCCACGCATGATCCTGATACAGCTGCTGGCGACCGGACAGGGTACGCCATGGGATCAGCTCGTGGACGTTGGTATAGCCTGCGTTATAGGAAACATGTTCACTTTCCAACCCGGACCAGGTGGGGCTGGAGATGATTTTGCGCGGCTGCGCCTGGATATCGCGAAAACGGATCTTCTCGTCTTCTTTGTTCAACGCCAGATGCGTATGGTCGCGTCCGGTCATCGCCCCCAGCGCTTCCCAGGCTTTCACCGCCACCTGACCGTTTGTTTCCGGTGCCAGGGCAAGGATCACCTCAGAGGCATCCAGCGCGGTGTCAATCAGCGGGCGTCCTTTTGCCGGGCCTTCGCGCTTGGTGTAGTTCAGCTTGCCGAGGAAATCGACTTCCGCCTGGGTATTCCACGCAATGCCTTTCCCGCCATTACCGAGTTTGTCCATGAGCGGGCCAAGTGAAGTAAAGCGTTCGTAGGTGGCGGGGTAGTCACGCTCCACAACGGCGATATTCGGTGCCGTTTTGCCCGGGAGGAGATCGCATTCGCCTTTGTGCCAGTCCTGAATGTCAAACGGCTGCGCCAGCTCTGCCGGAGAGTCGTGTTGCAGCGGTTGCAACACGACATCCGTTTCTTGTCCAAGGTGTCCGACGCAAACCTCAGAAAATACTTTGGCGATGCCTTTATAAATTTCCCAGTCGCTCTTCGATTCCCATGCCGGGTCGACCGCCGCAGACAACGGGTGAATAAACGGATGCATATCCGAGGTATTCATATCGTCTTTTTCATACCAGGTAGCGGTTGGCAGAACGATATCGGAGAACAAACAGGTGCTGGACATACGGAAATCGAGCGTGACCAGCAGATCGAGCTTGCCCTCTATCGCCGCCGACTGCCATTCAACCTCTTCAGGTTTAATACCCTCGCTTGAACCGAGCGCTTCCCCCTGGATCCCGCTTTCGGTACCCAGCAAATATTTGAGCATGTATTCATGCCCTTTACCGGAGGAGCCGAGCAGGTTAGAGCGCCAGACGAAGAGGTTGCGCGGATGGTTTTTGCCGTTATCAGGCTGTTCGCAGGCAAAACGAATATCACCCGACTTCAGCGCCTGTGCGGTGTATTGCGCAGGAGATAGTCCTGCATGTTCGGCTTTTGCTTTAACGGTCAGAGGGTTGAGGTTAAGCTGCGGCGCAGACGGCAGCCAGCCCATTCGTTCAGCCCGCACGTTAAAGTCAATTAAATGTCCGCTAAACTTCGACGCATCGGCCAGCGGAGAGAGGAGTTCCTGCGCGGTGAGTTTTTCATAACGCCACTGGCTGGAGTGGTTGTAGAAAAACGAAGTGCTGTTCATCTGACGCGGCGGACGGTTCCAGTCCAGCGCAAAGGCCAGCGGCAACCAACCGGTTTGCGGTCGCAGTTTCTCCTGACCCACATAGTGCGCCCAGCCGCCGCCGCTTTGTCCCACGCAACCACAGAACACCAGGATGTTAATCATGCCACGGTAGTTCATATCCATGTGATACCAGTGGTTGACGCCAGCCCCGAGAATGATCATCGAACGGCCATGCGTTTTGTGCGCAGTATCGGCAAACTCACGGGCGATCTGTTCGATATGACGGCGTGGCACACCGGTAATTTGCTCGCCCCAGGCCGGGGTGTAGGCTTTCACTTCGCTGTAATCTTGTGCGCTATGGACGTCATCCAGACCACGGTCGAGGCCATAATTCGCCAGCACCAGATCATAGACGCTCACTACCGGGCAACGGCTACCGTCAGCGAGGGTAAGATGTTTTACCGGCAGTTGACGGATCAGCACCGGTTCTTGTTTTACACTGCGAAAATGTGGGTTTTCGTTGCCGCCAAAATAGGGGAATGCGACGCCGGTCACTTCATCATGCAGACCGAGCAGCGAAAGAGAAAGCTCAGTTTCAGCGCCAGCCGCCAGTGGTTCCAGGTTCCATTTGCCTTTCTCCCCCCAGCGAAAACCGATAGATCCGTTCGGGACAACCAGTTCACCTGCGCTGTTAAAGGCTACCGTTTTCCACTCTGGATTGTTGCTTTCGCCCAGACCATCGACAAGGTCTGAAGCACGCATCATGCGTCCAGGCACGTAGCTGCCATCTTCCCGGGCATCCAGTAAAACCAGCATCGGCATGTCGGTATAGCGACGGCAGTAATTGAGGAAATAATCGCTGGGATTGTCGAGGTGGAACTCTTTCAGGATGACGTGGCCCATCGCCATTGCCAGCGCGCTGTCGGTCCCTTGTTTAGGTGCCAGCCACTGGTCGCATAGTTTAGCGACTTCCGAGTAGTCCGGCGTAATGGCAATCGTCTTGGTGCCTTTGTAGCGTACTTCTGTGAAAAAGTGCGCATCCGGGGTACGGGTCTGCGGCACGTTAGAGCCCCAGGCGATGATATAGCTGGAGTTATACCAGTCGGCGGATTCAGGAACGTCGGTCTGCTCGCCCCAGGTCATCGGTGACGCGGGCGGTAAGTCGCAGTACCAGTCATAGAAGCTCAGACAGGTTCCGCCGATTAGCGAGAGATAGCGTGTGCCGGCGGCATAGGAAACCATCGACATCGCAGGGATCGGGGAGAAGCCGACCACGCGATCCGGGCCGTAGGTTTTCACCGTCCAGACGTTGGCGGCAGCAATCAGCTGATTAAGCTCTTTCCAGTTGGAACGGATAAACCCACCGCGCCCGCGTACCTGCTTGTAGCTCTGGCATTTTTGCGGGTCGTTCATAATGGATTCCCAGGCCAGCACCGGATCGGGCTGGCGGGAGAGGGCGTCGCGCCACAATTCGATTAAGCGTTTACGCACCAGCGGATATTTCAGGCGGTTCGCGCTATAGAGATACCACGAGTAACTGGCGCCGCGTGGACAGCCACGGGGCTCATGATTTGGCAGGTCAGGACGGGTACGCGGGTAGTCGGTTTGCTGCGTTTCCCAGGTCACCAGCCCGTTTTTAACGTAGATCTTCCAGCTGCATGAGCCGGTACAGTTAACGCCGTGGGTAGAACGCACAATTTTGTCGAACTGCCAGCGCTGACGATAGCTGTCTTCCCAGTCCCGGTTGGTGTGCATTACTTGCCCATGCCCCTCGGCAAACGTATCGCCCTTTTGTTTAAAGTAGCGAAAGCGGTCTAACAGTTTACTCATGACATAACTCCTGCTTCGATAATATTGCCGACGGTGAATCGAACGCCAGGCCTGATCCGGCCTGCCTAAATGTCCGATCCTGCGGTATCCATTTTGTTATTTTTTTTGTGATTTACGGCCATAGACCAACCAGGTCACCAGCACGCAGACGATGTAAAACACGAGGAATATTTTCATGGCACCCACAGGAGAGCCGGTCAATGCCAGCGATGAGCCAAACGCTTTAGGAATGAAGAAGCCCCCCACAGCGCCAATGGCGGAGATAAATCCCAGGGCGGCTGCGGTATCGGTTACCGCTTCCCGCTGAGCTTGCTCTTCAGTACCGCCATGCAGCTTCACCCGATAAATTGTGATTTTGCGAAAGATCACCGCAATCATCTGGAAGGTTGAACCGCTACCCAGACCCGCGGTCAGGAACAAGCCCATAAACACCAGGTAAAACGCGATAAAGCTACCTTCGCCCGAGCCGGGCAAAGTGAGAAACAGCAGGGCGCTGAACAGTGCCATAAAGATGAAGTTAATTAAGGTGACACGTACACCACCAAACTTGTCAGAGATAACACCGCCCGCCGATCGTGCAAGCGCGCCGATGAAGGGGCCGAAGAACGCCAGTTGCAGGATATTCACGTCGGGGAACTGGGTTTTCGCCAGCATGGCAAAGCCTGCCGAAAAACCGATAAATGAACCGAAGGTGGCGAGATACAGCAGACTTAATAACCACAGATGAAAACGCTTGAGGACCGGTAACTGGGAGGCAATTGAGGCCTTCGAGCTGGCAATGTCGTTCATTCCCATGCCCGCTGCCACGGTGGCTATCAGCAGTAACGGCACCCAAATCCATGCGGCATTGGCCAGCGACAATAACGAGCCATCAGCTTGTGGTACGCCCTGTACGCCCAAAAAGGTAAATATGGGCAGAAAGATCACCAGTGGCGCGATCAACTGCATCACGCTGACGCCGAGGTTGCCGAGACCACCGTTAACGCCTAATGCGCTACCTTGCTTCGCTTTGGGGAAGAAAAAGCTGATATTGCCCATGCTGGAGGCAAAGTTAGCGCCAGCAAAACCACACATCAGCGCAATGATAATAAATACACCGAACGGAGTAGTGGTATTTTGCACGGCAAATCCGAGCCAGACACAGGGAATAACCAGAATAATCGTACTAAAAATGGTCCAACGACGCCCACCAAATATAGGTACCATAAAGGAGTAGGGAACGCGCAATATTGCACCAGAAAGAGAAGGCAGTGCCGTTAATAAAAACAGTTGGTCAGTGGTGAAATTAAAGCCAATTTTATTCAGATTTACGGCAACGGCGCTGAACAACATCCAGACGCAGAACGCAAGCAGCAGGCAACTTACTGATATCCAGAGATTTCTGCGCGCAATGTGCTTGCCTTTATTTTCCCAAAAGCCGGGGTTCTCTGGTTTCCAGTCCGTTAAAAGATAACGATTATTTTTCTCATTTGATGATGACATATTATTCTCCATGCACATGCCGTTCATGAAAAAGAAATAAACGCATGCAGCGCCGCGCGGCTTCTTTTTAGAAACTATTGAAAAGTTTTAGGAATATTGACTGAAAGAATAGATAAAAAAGTGCAATAACGCGGCGTGATAGGAGAATTACACGTTGCTTAAGTGTTACTAATTGTAAACATAAAAGATGTATTGTTAATTCATCTATTACATCAAATAAATAACTCCTGCGTAATCATACGATCAAGATGACGATCGAATGCAGGATCGGCCATTTCCTCAATACCTAATATGTACATACCATCCAGGCCGCAGACTAATGCGATTAAACGCCATGCGACGTCGGCGGCATCAGGCGTAGATGAGAACTCACCGGCTTTCTGTCCTTGGGTAATAATGTTGGCGGTTTCTTCGTGCCACATTCGCATGGTCAACAGGTAGGCGCTTTTAATTTCCGGATCTTTACCCGCAACAACCTGTGCTTCACGCCATAGCTTAATATAGGGTTCCAGACCACCATCTTCACTGCCTAGCATCGCATGCAGTCGCTCACGGAAACTGGCGTCTTCGCTGACCAGTTCGGCATCAAGTAGGGTGCGGATAAGGCGCACAAATGCCTGGGATTTGAGCTCACCGGCAGAGGCGAAATGGTGATGTAGCTGGCCCGTCGCGACGTGAGCTTCAGCAGCAATGCGTCGAACCGTCATGGCGGAAAATCCTTCTTCAAGTGCGACACGCATTGCCGCTTGCAGAATCACTTCCCGACGTTCATCCCGATTTAGATAGCTCATCATTCCTCCTGTATCCGTATAGATCGCAGTCTAACAAAAAGTTGGACATATGTTCAATTTTCCGTAGGATCGCTAAAGCTGGACATGTGTCCAGTTTTGGTTTCGTTAGGGAGTTTTATGTTTCGTCAGTGGTTAACGTTAGTCATTATTGTGCTGGTCTACATCCCTGTTGCGATTGATGCAACGGTGCTGCACGTTGCCGCGCCCACGCTGAGTATGACGCTGGGTGCCAGTGGTAACGAGCTGCTGTGGATCATTGATATTTATTCCCTGGTAATGGCCGGTATGGTATTGCCAATGGGCGCGCTGGGGGATCGCATCGGCTTTAAACGTCTGCTGCTGTTAGGCGGTGGATTATTTGGTCTCGCATCGCTGGCGGCCGCTTTTGCTCATAGCGCAAGCTGGCTGATTGCCACCCGGGCGGTATTGGCGATTGGCGCGGCGATGATTGTTCCGGCAACGCTGGCGGGTATTCGCGCCACGTTCTCTGAGCAACGGCATCGAAATATGGCGCTCGGCGTCTGGGCAGCGGTCGGTTCCGGCGGTGCGGCGTTTGGCCCACTGGTTGGCGGGATGTTGCTGGAGCACTTCTACTGGGGGTCCGTATTCTTAATTAATGTACCAATTGTCCTGGTGGTAATGGCCTTAACCGCACGCTTAGTGCCACGCCAGGCCGGACGTCGCGATCAATCGTTAAATTTTGGTCATGCGATCATGCTGATTGTTGCCATTCTGCTGTTGGTTTACAGCGCCAAAACCGCGCTGAAAGGGCATACGGCGACCGTTGCCATCGCCCTGACGCTGTTAACCGGCGCTTTACTGTTGTGGCAGTTTGTCCGTATCCAGCTTGCGGCAGCCCGCCCGATGATTGATATGCGTCTGTTCACGCACCGCATTATCTTAAGTGGCGTAGTGATGGCGATGACCGCGATGATAACGCTGGTGGGTTTTGAGTTGCTGATGGCACAGGAACTACAGTTTGTTCACGGTTTAACACCGTATCAGGCAGGGTTGTTCATGCTGCCGGTGATGCTGGCCAGTGGTTTCAGCGGACCGATTGCCGGTATGCTGGTTTCACGCCTGGGATTACGTTGTGTGGCAACGGCGGGCATGGCGCTGAGCGCCGTTAGTTTTTACGGCCTGGCGATGACGGATTTCAGTAGCCAACAGGTACAAGCCTGGATTTTGATGGCTTTGCTTGGTTTTAGCGCCGCCAGTGCGCTCCTGGCTTCAACAGCGGCTATCATGGCAGCAGCGCCGGCGGAAAAAGCCGCGGCCGCTGGCGCCATCGAGACAATGGCTTATGAACTGGGGGCAGGACTTGGGATCGCTATCTTTGGCTTACTGCTGAGCCGTAGCTTTTCTGCATCGATTCTGCCGCCAGCCGGACTTAATGCGCAGGAAATGGAACGTGCCTCATCGTCAATGGGGGAGGCGGTACAACTGGCGCACTCGCTCCCGCCGTCACTAAGTGAAGCATTGCTGACGGCTGCCAGAGAAGCGTTCACCTGGTCACACAGCGTGGCATTAAGCAGCGCCGGCAGCATGCTTATCGTATTAGCGATAGGAATGTGGTTCAGTCTGGCAAAGGTACAACGTTAATAACTAGTGAGCTAAATGACAGGGGTAATCCATCTCTTCGACTTCTTTCCCACTCAGTCGAGCGTATTGCCCCGTCAATCTCCAGAACGCAGGCTGTGTTTCCGTATAGATTTCTGCCGCTAATATCAGGCGGCGGCGATCTACCTCATTAAGTTCCAGAAGTGTCCACGGAATAAAGTAGCGATCGCTGTCCGTCAACGTAAACCACAGTGGGCATCCGCAGCCGGAACAGAAGAACCGTTCACCACGATTTGAAGAAGGGAAGTGCGAAGGTTCTGCCGATTCTGGCGACATCAGCGGGTGAGCGCTGGCTTCCAGATACATGGCGATGCCGCCTGACCATTTCTGACACAGCGTACAGTGGCAGGCATAGACATCCAGCATTTCGACGTCAACGGTAAAATGACTCTGTCCGCAAAGACAACGACCAGTGAATGTCTGCACGGCATACTCCTTATGACCGAGTCTACATTAAGAGAAAAAGCCAGCCCTGGAAGGACTGGCTTTGTATTCAGACTACAACAAAATTAGAACTGGTAGTTCAGACCAACAGCCACGATGTTGTCAGTGCTGATCTGCGCAACATTTTTAGTGAAGTTAGTGTCATCCAGCAGGTTGATTTTGTAATCAACGAAGGTAGACATGTTTTTGTTGAAGTAGTAGGTAGCACCCAGGTCTACGTATTCAACCAGATCCTGGTCGCCGTATGCACCCAGATCTTTACCTTTGGATTTCAGGTAAGCGATGGACGGACGCAGGCCGAAGTCGAACTGGTACTGTGCAACAGCTTCAAAGTTCTGAGTTTTGTTAGCAATACCGTCGATTTTACCGAATGTGGTCATATTGCGGGTTTCGGAGTAGGTGGTCGCCAGGTAGATGTTGTTCGCATCATACTTCAGACCAGCAGCCCACACTTCCGCATTCTGACCTGAAGCGTAAAGACCGTTGGTGCCGTTGCGCACCTGACGATCGGTTCGGTCAGATTTCGCATAGGTAGCACCAACGCCGAAACCTTCGTATTCATAGGTAGTAGACAGACCGAAGCCATCACCGTTCGCTTCAACTTCATCGGTACGATCGTTTTTGCCCTGGTACTGAGCGGCAAAGTTCAGACCTTCAACCAGACCGAAGAAGTCGGTGTTACGATAGGTTGCAACGCCGGTAGCACGCTGGGTCATGAATACGTCGGTCTGGGTCCAGGTATCACCACCGAACTCAGGCAGGACGTCGGTCCATGCGCCGATGTCGTAAGCTACGCCGTAGTTACGACCGTAGTCGAAAGAACCGTATTCAGCGAATTTCAGGCCAGCGAATGCCAGACGGGTTTTGTCTGCTTCGGAACCCTGGCTTTCGGAACGGTTGCCTTTGAATTCATATTCCCACTGACCAAAACCAACCAGTTGGTCGTTGATCTGAGTTTCGCCTTTGAAGCCCAGACGTGCGTAGGTTTTGTCGCCATCGCTGCTGGTGTCGTCAGAGAAGTAATGCTGAGCGTGAACTTTACCGTAGATATCCAGTTTGTTTGCGTCTTTGTTATATACCTCAGCTGCGTTTACCGCACCTGCCGCCAACAGGCTAGTCACTGCCACTGCAACTAATTTAAGTTTCATTCTAAATAATCCTTATAATTTTTTCTTGGTGTGTTTCCTAAACCATTGCTAAACGAAGGGGTTCGTCAATGGCAAACTATTTTTAAATGACGCAGTGGTATAAGTTCAATAATAAGTTTCATAATATTGCGAAATATTTGAGTTTGTGTGATCCAGATCTACATAATATAGCTGATTGTATTAATCTTTATATGTGACAAATCTGAATGGGTATATTTACGTAGGGGACTATTGTGCCGCCTATGGTTTAAATGACGTTAGTCACGCAGGTGTAATATATACATATCGAGGATTATAGATAAGCATGAAATATTTTCTTGAGTTAATTAATTACCAATTATTAACATTTAATTAAACAAAAATAAACATAAGCCACAAGTGGAATGAACATTTATTATTCATTAATTTGATTACAGTGTAGCCGGGTTTTAGATTTGCGCGATAAAACCCGGATTTTTTTCAGGCGCGGCGTGTTGCCAACCAGCAAAGTAGCGAACCCGCACAAACCATCAATGCCCCCTGCCAGAAAGATAGCGACAACGGGGCGCTGAGTAACACAGCAGCCAGGGCGGAGGAGAGCACTGGGGTAAAATAGGAACCTACGGCCATGATGGTCACGTTGCCATGCAAAATGCCAATATTCCACGCCGCATAGGCAAATCCTAACGTTAATGCCGCTGAGAACATTTTAATAGTCACCGAAGTGCTGAAAATCATTTCTGGTTGCGGAGTCATAAAATAGTAAACCCACAAACTTGCGGCCGTCAGTAAAACGAATACCGTAATGCCGTTAAAGCCTTTTGCATATTTATTGGTCACCGTGCAATACGTTGCCCAGATAAATGCGCCCAAAAAGGCGAGGAAATAGCTCAACGGACTGCTGGCAACGTTGTTTATAATTTCACCAGGATTAAGGCCGTTTTCACCACCCAATACCCAACAAACCCCGGTCAATGCGATAATTAATCCAGGGATCACCAACCAGGTTGTTTTTTGACCATTAAATAAAATAGCAAACAATATCGTTAAACTCGGCCAGAGATAATTGACCATACCGACTTCAATAGCCTGGTGACGAGTAGCCGCATAACCGAGAGCCAGCGCTAAACATATTTCATAGGTAACAAAAAGCACGCTACCCGCGATTAAATAACGCACAGGAATCTTTCTTATATTCGGAAAGCCGACGGTAAAAATCAGCAACAGGCCACTTAACGAAAAAATCATTGCTGCGCCGCCCGCAGGACCCAGTCCTTCACTTACCCCACGCATGAGTCCGACCATCGTACTCCAGAGCACAATAGCAATGAGCCCAATTAACGTTGCTTTTTGTTTTGTCATTCTGATTGTCTGTCCATGGTACTGGCAAAAATTTAAGCTGAAATTTATAGCACCTTTACACCGTAGCGCGCTAATTAATTGCTTTTCACATACTCCCTTATGGGTACAAAGGTTAAACAAAGTGCACTATTTAGTAGCGGAACCGTTTCGTTATTGATTTGACGCAAAAAAAATATGGATATAGCTGATAGTTTCGTCGCGAAGTTGTACATGTCATCTTTCAATTATGCCGCGCTGGCGCGATTTGAGAGATGTCGTGTACGAATCCCTGCAAAAAAGAGGAAAGCAATGGACGTCAGCCGCAGACAATTTTTTAAAATCTGCGCGGGCGGTATGGCGGGAACAACAGTAGCCGCTTTGGGTTTTGCACCCAAAATGGCACTGGCTCAGGCGCGAAACTATAAGCTGTTACGCGCCAAAGAGATCCGAAACACCTGCACATACTGTTCCGTAGGTTGCGGGCTATTAATGTATAGCCTGGGAGATGGAGCAAAAAACGCCAAAGAGTCGATTTACCATATTGAAGGGGATCCGGATCATCCGGTGAGCCGCGGGGCATTATGTCCTAAGGGCGCAGGATTACTGGATTACGTGCACAGTGAAAACCGTCTGCGTTACCCGGAATATCGCGCTCCTGGTTCCGATAAATGGCAGCGTATCAGCTGGGATGAAGCATTCACCCGTATCGCGAAGCTGATGAAAACTGACCGTGACGCCAACTTTATTGAGAAGAATGAGCAGGGCGTAACGGTAAACCGCTGGCTTTCAACCGGGATGTTGTGTGCCTCTGCGGCAAGTAATGAAACCGGCATGCTGACGCAAAAATTTGTGCGCTCACTCGGCATGCTGGCAGTAGACAACCAGGCGCGCGTCTGACACGGACCAACGGTAGCAAGTCTTGCTCCAACATTTGGTCGCGGTGCGATGACCAACCACTGGGTTGATATCAAAAACGCTAACGTCGTGATGGTGATGGGCGGTAACGCCGCTGAAGCACATCCAGTGGGATTCCGCTGGGCGATGGAAGCCAAAAACAACAATGATGCCACGCTGATTGTTGTTGACCCTCGTTTTACACGTACAGCATCGGTGGCGGATATCTATGCGCCAATTCGTTCCGGCACGGACATTACGTTCCTGTCCGGCGTCTTGCTGTACCTGATTGAAAATAACAAAATTAACGCTGAATACGTTAAGCATTACACCAACGCCAGCCTGCTGGTGCGGGATGACTATGCTTTTGAAGACGGTCTGTTCAGCGGGTATGACGCGAAAAAACGCCAATACGATAAATCGTCCTGGAACTACCAGTTCGATGAAAACGGCTACGCGAAACGCGATGAAACGTTAAGCCATCCCCGCTGTGTCTGGAACCTGTTAAAACAGCACGTTTCCCGCTACACGCCGGATGTGGTGGAAAACATTTGTGGTACGCCGAAAGAAGACTTCCTGAAAGTCTGCGAAGTGCTGGCTTCCACCAGCGCAGCCGATCGCACCACTACGTTCCTGTACGCGCTGGGTTGGACTCAGCATACCGTCGGGGCACAGAACATCCGAACCATGGCGATGATCCAGTTGCTGCTCGGCAACATGGGGATGGCAGGTGGCGGTGTCAACGCCTTGCGCGGCCACTCCAACATTCAAGGGTTAACCGACTTAGGTCTGCTCTCTACCAGCCTGCCGGGCTACCTGACGCTGCCGTCAGAGAAACAGACAGATCTGCAAACCTATCTGGCCGCGAACACGCCAAAAGCGACATTGGCCGATCAGGTTAACTACTGGGGCAACTATCCGAAGTTCTTCGTCAGCCTGATGAAATCTTTCTACGGCAATGCAGCGCAGAAAGAAAATGACTGGGGCTTTGAGTGGCTGCCGAAGTGGGATCAGTCCTACGACGTCATCAAATACTTCAACATGATGGATAGCGGGAAAGTCACCGGCTACATCTGTCAGGGCTTTAACCCGGTTGCGTCCTTCCCGGACAAAAACAAAGTGGTGCAGAGTCTCAGCAAACTGAAGTATCTGGTGATTATCGATCCGCTGGTGACCGAAACCTCAACGTTCTGGCAAAATCACGGCGAGTCAAACGACGTTGATCCGGCATCGATTCAGACTGAAGTTTTCCGTTTGCCTTCTACCTGCTTTGCGGAAGAGGACGGCTCCATCGCCAACTCAGGCCGTTGGCTGCAGTGGCACTGGAAAGGTCAGGATGCCCCGGGCGAAGCCCGCAACGACGGCGAAATTCTGGCCGGTATTTACCATCGTCTGCGCGATATGTATCGCACTGAAGGCGGTAAAGCTGTAGAGCCCGTTCTGAAAATGAGCTGGAACTATAAGCAGCCGGACGAACCGCATTCCGAGGAAGTGGCAAAAGAGAACAACGGCTATGCGCTGGAAGATCTCTATGATGCCAACGGCGTGCTGGTTGCGAAAAAAGGTCAGTTGCTCAACAGCTTTGCGTTGCTGCGCGATGATGGTTCCACGTCATCGTCCTGCTGGATTTATACCGGTAGCTGGACCGAACAGGGCAACCAGATGGCCAACCGCGATAACGCTGACCCGTCAGGTCTGGGTAATACGCTGGGCTGGGCCTGGGCATGGCCGCTGAACCGTCGCGTGCTGTATAACCGCGCTTCGGCGGATCCGCAGGGTAAACCGTGGGATCCAAAACGCATGCTTATCCAGTGGAACGGTACGAAGTGGACGGGGAACGATATCCCGGACTTCAACACCGCGGCACCGGGTAGTGGCACCAATCCGTTTATCATGCAGCCGGAAGGGCTGGGGCGTCTGTTTGCTATCGATAAGATGGCGGAAGGTCCGTTCCCGGAACACTACGAGCCGATGGAAACGCCGCTGGGTACTAACCCGCTGCACCCGAATGTGATCTCCAACCCGGCAGCACGTCTGTACGAAGCGGATAAACTCCGTATGGGCACGAAACAGGACTTCCCGTACGTCGGGACGACCTATCGTCTGACCGAACATTTCCATACCTGGACCAAGCACGCATTACTGAATGCGATTGCCCAGCCAGAGCAGTTTGTGGAAATCAGCGAAACGCTAGCGGCAGCGAAAGGGATCAACAACGGCGATCACGTGAAAGTCAGCAGCAAACGTGGATTTATTCGCGCAGTTGCCGTGGTCACTCGTCGTCTGCGTACCCTGAACGTCAACGGTCAGCAGGTTGAAACGGTTGGGATCCCAATCCACTGGGGCTTTGAAGGAGTCGCGCGTAAAGGCTTTATCGCCAACACCCTGACGCCGAATGTCGGTGATGCAAACTCGCAAACGCCGGAATACAAAGCGTTTTTAGTTAACATCGAGAAGGCGTAAGGGAGGCGAACATATGTCTATGGAAACGCAGGACATCATCAAACGGTCCGCAACAAACTCCATCACGCCGCCGCCTCAGGCCCGTGATTACAAAGCAGAAGTCGCGAAGCTGATCGACGTTTCCACCTGTATAGGTTGTAAGGCCTGTCAGGTGGCATGCTCAGAGTGGAACGATATCCGCGATGAAGTTGGCCACTGCGTCGGGGTGTATGACAACCCCGCCGATCTCAGCGCCAAGTCCTGGACGGTGATGCGGTTTACCGAAACCGAACAGAACGGCAAGCTGGAGTGGTTGATTCGTAAAGACGGCTGTATGCACTGTGAAGATCCGGGCTGCCTGAAGGCGTGCCCGTCTGCCGGGGCCATCATCCAGTACGCCAACGGGATTGTCGATTTCCAGTCAGAGCACTGCATCGGCTGCGGCTACTGTATTGCCGGGTGTCCATTTAATATTCCGCGCCTCAATAAAGAGGATAACCGCGTGTATAAATGTACGCTGTGTGTGGACCGAGTCAGCGTCGGGCAGGAACCTGCCTGCGTGAAAACGTGTCCGACCGGGGCAATACATTTCGGCACCAAGCAGGAAATGCTGGAAATGGGCGAACAGCGTGTGGCAAAACTGAAAGCACGCGGTTTTGAACATGCCGGTCTTTACAACCCGGAAGGTGTGGGCGGCACGCACGTCATGTACGTTCTGCATCATGCCAACCAGCCTGAACTGTATCACGGTCTGCCAAAAGACCCGCAGATAGATACCTCTATCAATCTGTGGAAAGGGGCGCTGAAGCCGCTGGCCGCTGCCGGATTTATCGCCACCTTCGCCGGACTGATTTACCACTACATTGGTATTGGTCCGAATAAGGAAGTGGACGACGACGAGGAGGATCATCATGAGTAAGTCGAAAATGATTGTGCGCACGAAATTTATCGACCGCGCCTGTCACTGGACGGTGGTGATCTGCTTCTTCCTGGTAGCGCTGTCGGGGATTTCATTTTTCTTCCCGACTCTGCAATGGCTGACGCAAACCTTCGGTACGCCGCAGATGGGACGCATTTTGCATCCGTTCTTCGGCATACTGATCTTCGTGGCGCTGATGTTCATGTTTGTACGCTTTGTGCACCACAACATCCCGGATAAGAAAGATATTCCGTGGCTGAAAAACATTGTGGAAGTACTGAAAGGCAATGAACACAAAGTGGCGGATGTGGGCAAATACAACGCCGGGCAGAAAATGATGTTCTGGTCGATTATGAGCATGATTTTCGTGCTGCTGATTACCGGTATCATTATCTGGCGTCCGTACTTTGCGCAGTTCTTCCCGATGCAGGTCGTGCGCTATAGCCTGCTGATCCATGCGGCTGCGGGGATTATCCTGATGCACGCCATCCTCATCCATATGTATATGGCATTCTGGGTGAAAGGATCGATTAAAGGCATGGTTGAAGGGAAAGTGAGCCGTCGCTGGGCGAAGAAACATCACCCGCGTTGGTATCGCGAAGTTGAAAGACAAGAAGCGAAAAAAGAGAGTGAGGAGGGGGTTATCTAATCCCTGATGTTCCCTCTACGCAATGGCGCTACATCGGTAGCGCCATTTTTTTGCCAAAAAAACGTCATGTTTCTGTCATCTGCTGAACGTAAGGTATTGTCTTTCCGATAATAGAAGAGTTAAAAGACAATGCATCTGGTGAAAAAATTACTCGCAGTCAGCGTGTTTCTTTGTGCTTCAGCTCAGGCGCAGAACATCCTCGAATTTCCTCAGCCGGAGAACAACCCGGAAGAGTTTTATGCCGTAACCGAAATCCCGGCAGGCGGAATGATTAAATATGAAACCGACGCCAAAACCGGTTTTATCGTTGCCGATCGCTTCCAGTCAATGCCGGTTGCCTATCCCGCCAACTACGGTTCACTCACCCAGTCTTTAGCCGGTGACGGCGACCCGCTGGATGTCATTTTTTATACCCGTGCGCCGCTTGCTCCGGGAACGTTGATTAAGCTGCGCGCTATTGGCGTACTGAAGATGATCGACGGCGGTGAAAAGGACGACAAAATTGTCGCTGTTCCGGCCAGTAAAATTGACCCCACTTATGACGACATCAAAGAGTTAAGCGATCTGCCCAAGATTGAAGTTCAACGTCTGGAATCTTTCTTCCGCGTGTACAAAGATCTTCCGGAAGGGCGCAAGAAGGTCGAATTAAACGGTTTCAATGATGCCGCTACGGCAAAGCAAGAGATCAAACAGGCCTGGGATGCCTGGAAAGAGAAAAAACCGCAGCAATAACGAATTGCCGGATGGCGCTTGCGCTTATCCGGCCTACGTTTTTGTAGGCCCGGTAAGCGTCGCGCCACCGGGCGTTGCTATCAGAGTTTCGCCGTTATTTCCTCTATCTCCTTGCGCCATTGCGCCTGTAACAACGGTTTTTGATGTTTCGGCTTGCGGGCGAGATCGTCGGCCAGACGCTGCTCAAGATCGAGAAGTTGTTCCAGTAATCTATCGCTGTCACCGCTTATTTCAGTTTTCTCTACGACCGCCGTTTTGGGAACGGTTATCTCCGCGGACGTTTCCCGAATACGCGCATTGACCGCCTCCAGATCGTGCCATTCACTGAGTTCGCCATTGTCGATTAACCAGAACCGATTACAGCTTTGGCTGATAAGCTGCCGGTCGTGACTGACCAGCAACACGCCGCCGTTATAGCTTTGTAGCGTTTCTGCCAGCGCCTCTTTGCCTTCCATATCCAGATGGTTGGTCGGTTCATCGAGCATCAGCAGACTGTAGCGTGCAAGCGTCAGCCCCACAAACAGTAGCCGGGAGCGCTCACCACCGCTTAATGTACTGACCCGCTGCGCATGACGAACCCACGGAAATCCCGCGCTAATCAGCGCCATCTTGCGAATCTCTGGCTGCGGGGCAAACGCTTCCAGCGCGTCAAACAATGAATCGTTATCGGCAAGCTGATGCAGCGTCTGGTCGTAATAACCCAGCGTAACGCGCGGGTGTAACACCAGTGAAGTTGATGCTATCTGTGCCTGGAACTGTTGCCAGATAAGCCTTAACAGCGATGATTTCCCGCAACCGTTACGCCCGACAATCGCCACGCGATCGCCGCTTTTTAACCGGATACCGGCAATGGAAAACAGTGTATCTGCACCAGGAGCAGGGGCTACAGACAGATTGGTCATCTCCAGCAAACGATCTGCACGCAGGGCATCACCCTGCAATGTTAGTGTCCACTGACTTCCTGACGTCACTTCTGTTTGTACCTCTTTCAGGCGCTGTACCTGTTTTTCCATCTGCTTGGCCTTGCGGGAGAGATCTTCGTTGTCGTAGACCCGCCCCCAGGTTGCCAGCCGTTTGGCGCTGGCAGTCACCCGGTCTATTTCTTTTTGCTCAGCCTTGTGGCGCAGAGCATCGCTGACATCTCTTTCTGCCAGAGCCTGACGCGCTGCACTACAGGGTAGATCAAACGCATGGAGGGTGCGATCGCGCAAGATCCAGGTTCCGTGAGTCACCGCATCCAGCAGTTGCGGGTCGTGGGAGACCACCACAAAACTGCCAGACCAGTTCTGTAAGAACTGCTCAAGCCACAGTAATGTAGGCAAATCCAGGTGGTTACCCGGCTCATCCAGCAGCAGCAGGTCAGGATTACGCATCAGTGCCCGCGCTAATAGCAAGCGCGTGTGCTGGCCACCGCTCAACGTTTGCGCTGTAAGAGATAAATTCTCTGGCGTAAAACCCATTTCGGCAAGCAGTGCTTCAACTCGCCACTGCTGAGCTGCGCGTTCATGCTCGGGAAGTTGAGCGAGAACGGCTTCCTGCAGCGTAAGAGGCAGTATATCGTCAGGTAGATGTTGTTCTACACGCGCGAGATGGCAGTGATTCGCCTGCGCGATTGCCCCACTGGTGGGCGAGATCGTGCCATCGAGCAGTTTTAACAGCGTGCTTTTGCCGCAGCCGTTGTAACCGATAAGCCCGATGCGGTCGCCTTTTTTCAGGGTAAAGGAAAGATCGTCGAATAGCGTGCCGAATGCCGTATCAATGTGTAAGGATTGTGCGGTTAGTAATGTGCTCATTGTTGCTTACTCAAGAGTTACAGGCGCAAAAACGCCTCGTCAAACATCGCTGACGATAACCCGGTAAGCCCGAGAGAAGGGGATTTAGAAGTTAGCTTCGCTCAAGCAGAAGTTATCGCAGCACGATACCGATAACGCTTGAGCACTGGCGATCGCCAAAAGCATGTGAAACGATAAAACGTTCACAGTACAGCATAAGTATCCTCCTTTTGTTTTTCAGAATGTTAATCGGTGGTGAAAGTGTAATCGTAAGTTGCGCAAAAGCGCAAGTGTTGAACGCCCGGCAGCAGTTTGCCGCCGGGCAAAGCGTCAGATAGAGGTACGACGGTAGTCGCGATATTCTGCTTGCCAGAAATTATCGTCAATCGCCTGTTGCAGCGCTTCGGCGGAGGTTTTCACCGCCACACCTTGCTGCTGCGCCATTTTACCGACGGCAAAGGCAATGGCGCGAGAAACGGTCTGAATATCTTTCAGTTCCGGTAGCACCAGGCCTTCGCCGTTGAGCACCAACGGTGAATACTGTGCCAGCGTTTCACTCGCCGACATCAGCATTTCATCAGTGATGCGCGACGCGCCAGACGCAATCACACCCAGACCAATACCCGGGAAGATATAGGCGTTGTTACACTGGGCGATTGGGTAAATTTTATCTTTCCACAGTACCGGTGCGAACGGACTACCGGTCGCAACCAGCGCGTTACCTTCGGTCCAGGCGATAATATCCTGTGGCGTAGCTTCAACACGGGAAGTGGGGTTAGACAACGGCATGACGATCGGACGCGGACAATGCTTGTGCATTTCGCGGATGATCTCTTCGGTAAACAGGCCGGTTTGTCCGGAAACGCCGATCAGGATGTCAGGTTTAACGTTGCGGACCACGTCGAGCAACGACAGCACATCTTCTTGTGTATCCCAGTGCTGGAGATTTTCGCGTTTTTGCACCAGTTTGGTCTGGAAGGAGAGCAGGTTCGGCATTTTGTCTGTTAACAGGCCGAAGCGATCGACCATGAATACGCGTTGACGCGCCGCTTCTTCGCTTAAACCTTCACGCTGGATCTGCGCAATGATCTGCTCGGCAATCCCGCAACCGGCGGAACCCGCACCGAGGAAGACGATGTTCTGTTCGCTCAACTGGCTACCGGCCGCGCGGCTAGCCGCAATCAGCGTACCGACGGTAACCGCCGCGGTGCCCTGAATATCGTCGTTAAACGAGCAAATTTCATCACGATAACGGGTCAGCAGCGGCATGGCGTTTTTCTGGGCGAAATCTTCAAACTGCAACAGCACGTCCGGCCAGCGATGCTTCACGGCCTGGATGAATTCATCAACGAATTCGTAGTATTCATCATCAGTGATACGCGGATTGCGCCAGCCCATATACAGCGGATCGTTCAGCAGTTGCTGGTTGTTGGTCCCCACGTCCAGTACCACCGGAAGAGTATAGGCCGGGCTAATTCCGCCACATGCGGTATACAGCGACAGTTTACCGATTGGAATGCCCATCCCGCCGATCCCCTGATCGCCAAGACCTAAAATACGTTCGCCATCGGTGACAACGATGACCTTGATGTTGTGGTTAGGGACGTTTTGCAGGATATCGTCCATATTGTGGCGGTTCTGATAAGAGATAAACACGCCGCGCGCACGACGATAAATCTCAGAGAAACGCTCACAGGCCGCGCCGACCGTTGGGGTATAGATAACTGGCATCATCTCATCCAGGTGATTATGCACCAGTCGGTAAAACAGGGTTTCGTTGGTGTCCTGGATGTTGCGCAGGTAAATATGTTTGTCGATTTCGGTTTTGAATCCCTGATATTGGATCCAGGCGCGTTCAGCCTGTTCCTCAATCGTCTCGACCACTTCCGGCAGTAACCCCAGCAGATTGAAGTTACGGCGTTCTTCCACACTGAAGGCGCTCCCTTTATTCAGTAAAGGGAATTCCAGCAGTACCGGGCCAGCGTAGGGGATGTAAAGGGAACGCAGTTTTTTGGTTTCGTTTTCCATGTCACTCACTCTTTTTTGAATAACCGTCCCTGGCGCTCTTTATGATCGTATGTGGCCTGTCCGCCAGGGAAACGGGCGAAGTATAAAGCATTGTGAATGGGTTAAGGGGTTTTATAAGCAAAAACACCACTGCGGTTGCAATGGTGTTTATCTCGTTACTCAGTCAGACGTGCGAAAGGCTACTTGCCGTCAGTGCGGCGCTTTCTTCCAGTAGGATTATTGACCACGTTGGTTTTGTCACCTTCGGTCACGATTTTACGTTGATTTGAGATTTTGTGGTCCAGTCCGAGAATATGACGGGCCTGACGGTTCGATTTCATTCTAACTCCTTAATCCTGTTACTGGTTTCAAGGGCGAGCCCGTACGAGAACGGACGAAATACAACCTGATATAAAGCCGATGTTCAACATAACGGCTTTCTGGATGGTCGGTCATTTTATCTGAAAGGTCAATGCTTAAGCGGCAAATGAGAACTATCCCGTATGTAACATGCTTTTTCCCGGGCGTCCTATACTAGTAACTCCGACGACAACACAGGAGAGCGGTAATGACTATCCATAAGAAAGGTCAGGCACACTGGGAAGGCGACATTAAGCGCGGCAAAGGCACTGTGTCGACCGAAAGTGGCGTGTTGAATCAGCAACCGTATGGGTTTAATACACGGTTTGAAGGTGAGAAAGGCACCAATCCTGAAGAATTGATTGGCGCGGCCCATGCAGCCTGTTTCTCGATGGCGCTTTCGCTGATGCTGGGCGAAGCGGGGTTTACCCCAGATGCCATTGATACCACTGCCGATGTTTCTCTGGATAAAGTAGATGCCGGGTTTGCGATCACTAAAGTCGCGTTGCATAGCCAGGTGAGCGTGCCGGGGATAGACGCCGCCACGTTTGACGGCATCATCCAGAAAGCAAAAGCCGGATGCCCGGTATCGCAGGTACTGAACGCGGAAATTACGCTGGATTATCAGCTGAAGTCTTAATCGTGGCGTGCCGGATGCGACTGCGTCTTATCCGGCCTACGACTGTGCCGGATGTAAGTCAGTCTTATCCGGCACCTGATGATGTTATTGCGCTACCCAACCGCCATCCATATTCCACGCCGCGCCGCGCACCTGTGCCGCACCGTCTGAACATAAGAATAACGCAAGATTCCCTAACTGCTTTGGGGTAACGAATTCACGCGACGGCTGCTTTTCCGCCAGCAGGGCGTCACGCGCAGCCTCAGGCTCTGCGCCTTCGGCAATACGCTTATCGATCTGTTGCTGAACCAGCGGCGTGAGCACCCAGCCGGGACACAGTGCATTACAGGTGACACCCGTCTGCGCGGTTTCCAGTGCGATAGTCTTGGTGAATCCCACCACGCCGTGCTTCGCCGCTACGTAGGCAGATTTCTCTTTTGAAGCCACCAGGCCGTGAACAGAAGCGATATTAATGATGCGCCCCCAGTTTCGCGCGCGCATACCAGGAAGCGCCAGACGCGTGGTGTGAAAAACGGAAGAGAGATTAATAGCGATAATCGCGTTCCATTTATCAATCGGGAAGGTTTCCACCGGGGATACATGCTGGATCCCCGCATTGTTGACCAGAATATCAACACCGCCGAATTCGCTCTCGGCATAGCGCATCATGTCGGCAATTTGCGCTTCATCGCTCAGATCCGCGCCATGATAACCTGGCGTTTTGCCATATTGCGCAACAGCGTCTTTGGCGGCATCCACATCACCAAACCCGTTAAGGATCAGGGTAGCGCCCGCTTGCGCCAGCACCTGTGCGATACCTAATCCGATACCGCTGGTCGAGCCGGTAACCAGAGCGGTTTTTCCCGTTAAGTTCATGATGATTCTCCTTAAACAATTCCGGTAGTGTAGAAGACGCCGATGACAAACAGTACGGCCAGACTTTTAATGACGGTAATAGCGAAAATTCCGCCATACGCCTGACGATGGCTGAGACCGGTGATAGCCAATAAGGTAATGACCGCGCCGTTATGCGGCAGGGTGTCCATACCGCCGCTGGCCATAGACGCCACACGGTGGAAGACTTCAAGTGGGATATTGGCAGCGTGAGCAGCCGCGATAAAGGTGTCAGACATGGCGGCAAGGGCAATACTCATCCCGCCAGACGCCGAACCGGTGATCCCGGCGAGCGTAGTGATACTGATAGCTTCATTGAGCAGCGGGTCAGGAATAGCCGCCAGTGCTTTTGACAGTACAAGGAAACCTGGCAGGGCGGCGATCACTGCGCCAAAACCGTACTCTGACGCGGTGTTCATCGCCGCGAGGATCGCGCCGCCAACCGCCGTTCTGCTGCCTTCCGCCAGGCGACCTTTTATGTTGCGGTAGCCGAAGAGCACCACCAGCAGGATCCCAGAAATCAGCGCCGCTTCCACTGCCCAGATAGCGGTGATTTTACCGACTTCGGTGGTAATCGGCTTGGCGAGACCCGGAAGCTCCAGTTGATGCGTGGCGCCATACCATTGTGGGATCCAGCGGGTAAACAGCAGGTTAAATACCCCAACCAGGATCAGCGGAGAGATCGCGATGATCGGGTTCGGCAGATTAATGTTATCCGGCGTTTCCGGCTCGTTTAACAGTTCAGTGCCATAACCCTCATTCTTAGCCTGTGCTTTACGACGCTGACGTTCGAGATAAACCAGACCAACAACGATGATAAATACGGAACCTATCAAACCCAGCCACGGCGCGGCCCAGGCGTTGGTACCGAAGAAACTGGTCGGAATAATGTTCTGGATCTGCGGTGTGCCTGGCAGGGCATCCATGGTGAAGGAGAAGGCACCCAGCGCAACGGTTGCCGGGATCAGGCGTTTAGGAATATTGCTCTGACGGAACAGTTCAGCCGCGAACGGATACACCGCAAAGGCCACCACAAACAGCGATACGCCGCCGTAGGTCAACAGCGCACATACCAGCACAATCACCGGGATGGCATGACGACGACCGAGGATGTTGATAGCGGCGGCAACAATGGAACGTGAAAATCCAGATAACTCGATTAACTTGCCAAACACTGCCCCCAGCAGGAACACCGGGAAGTACAGCTTCACAAAACCGACCATTTTTTCCATAAACAGGCCGGTGAAGGCAGGGCCGACGGCGCTGGGTTCGGTAAGCAATACAGCACCTAATGCCGCGATGGGGGCAAACAGAATGACGCTGTATCCGCGATAGGCTGCCAGCATCAGCAGGCCCAGCGCTGCCAGGGCGATTAATACACTCATCATGACTCCTTATTATTATATTGGGGTACAGAAAGAGACGTTATGGTTTCAGGGCAAAACGCAGCTGATGCTCTCTGCGTTGCTGGATGTACTCCTTGCGCGAATCATCCCAGCGATAAAATCCCTGACCGCTGCGTAAACCGGTATCACCGTTGGCAACCTTGTCAGCGACCAGCGACATCATGTCGCTGCCGGTTGCCAGTTCCGGAAGCAGATGCCGACAAATGTCCTGCACCGTAGAAAGCCCGGTCATATCAGCAGCCTCCAGCGGACCGACCATTGCATAGCGACGTCCGAGCGAGGCGCGCATCACCTGATCAACCACTTCTGCGCTGGCGATGCCGCTTTTAACGATATGTAGCGCTTCGCGTAGCAGGGCAAACTGTAGTCGGTTGCCGACAAACCCTGGGGCAGCGCGGTCGAGCACCACCGCCTCAAGTTGCATCGCGATCAGCATTTGTTGTAATTCATGGAGATATTCCGGCTTCGTTGCGGTGCCAGGCACAATTTCGACCAGCGGAATAAAATGAGGCGGGTGCCAGAAATGGGCTATCAGCAACCGTTCAGGATGGGCGAGCTTTTCCGCCAGTGCATCCGGCGGCAGGCCGCTGGTGTTACTGGCAATAACGGCCTCCGGCGCGATCAGCTCTTCCAGTTGGGCATACAGTGCATGTTTGAGTTCGAGCCGCTCCGGGATCGCTTCAATCAGTAACCGGCATGCGGCAATATCCTGTAGCGAGGTCGTGCCGTGCAGGCGAGACACGACCGTCGTTTTTTCACCAATGGCAAATTGGTCGGTGGCTATCAGCTCATCCAGGATACCGCCGGCAACTCCGCTTATTTCTGCAATTCGGCTGCTATCGGTATCGTATAACCAGACATCGTGACCATAACGGGCGAAGTGGGTAGCAATGCCGACGCCCATTAAACCCGCCCCCAGGACGCAGATAGGTTTACTATGCATGAGATACCTCCTGTGAACGCTCTACTGCCAGCGCCACACCTTGACCGCCGCCCACGCACAACGTAGCCAGCCCTTTTGCGGCGTTGCTGCGAGCCATTTCGTGCAGCAGTGTTACCAGAATCCGGCAACCTGATGCGCCAATCGGGTGCCCTAGAGCAATTGCGCCGCCGTTCACGTTCACCCGGTTGCTGTCCCAGTTCAGGGATTCGCCAACCGCCAGCGCTTGTGCGGCAAATGCTTCGTTGGCTTCGATAAGATCCACGTCATTCAGCGTCCAGCCAGCACGTTTCAGGCACTGGAGTGATGCTTCTACCGGCCCAATCCCCATAATGGCGGGATCGACGCCAGAAACCGCGTAGCCTGCCACCCGGGCAAGCACCGGCAAATTGAGTTCTGCGGCTTTGGCTGCGCTCATCAACATCACCGCGGCGGCACCATCATTGATGGATGAGGCATTTCCGGCGGTCACCGTACCGTTACCTGGACGAAATGCTGGTTTAAGTTGCGCCAGCTTGTCGGCCTGAGTATCCGGGCGAGGCTGTTCGTCACGATCCACCACACGTGGCGGTTTTTTGCCCTGCGGGACGCTAACCGGCGTGATTTCCGCGCTAAAACGACCCGCTTCAATGGCGGCGGCGGCTTTTTGCTGGGAGCGCAGGGCAAAAGCATCCTGCTGCTCACGGCTGATAACAAACTTATCCGCCAGATTTTCGGCAGTAATTCCCATGTGATAGTCGTTGAACGCATCCCACAGACCGTCATGCACCACGCTGTCTTTCATGCTGGCATGACCCAACCGCAGACCGGCCCGCGCCCCGTCGAGAAAATAGGGCGCATTACTCATGCTCTCCTGGCCTCCGGCAATCACGATTTGCGCATCGCCACAGCGAATCGCCTGTACCGCCTGATGCACCGCCTTCAGACCCGAACCACACACCAGATTAATGGTTAGCGCGGGCGTGGTGACTGGCAGACCTGCGCGTAACGCCGTTTGTCTGGCCGGATTCTGACCGCAGCCCGCGGCCAGAACCTGACCTAAGATCACCTCATCAATTTGCTCGGGTTCCACAGCCGTTTTTTCCAGCAGCGAACGGATCACCACTGAACCAAGCTCAACCGCGGAAAGTGGTGCCAGCGCGCCATGAAAACTGCCAATCGGGGTGCGCGTTGCCGCGACAATGACAACATCCTGCATGGTCAGCTCCTCAGCTAAATTGCATTTCTGGGACATTTTCGGGAACGATGAGATTACCGGCGGTTCTGGCGACAATCTCATCCACGCTGATGCCCGGTGCACGTTCACGCAGAATGAATGCACCGTTGGCAATTTCCAGCAGAGCCAGGTCGGTAAGCACGCGTTTGATGCAGGCCACACCGGTCAGCGGCAGGGTGCAGGCGGAAAGCAGTTTCGACTCACCGCTTTTGGAAGCATGGGTCATTACCACGATGATATTGTCGGCTCCGGCAACCAGGTCCATCGCGCCGCCCATGCCTTTCACCATTTTTCCGGGGATCATCCAAGAGGCGATATTGCCGTTAACATCGACTTCAAACGCACCGAGCACCGTCAGATCAACGTGGCCGCCGCGGATCATGGCGAAGGATTGCGCTGAGTCGAAAATCGCCGCGCCTTTGCGCGCCGTCACTGTCTGTTTCCCGGCGTTGATCATGTCGGCATCAATTTCGTCTTCTGTGGGAAACGGGCCCATACCCAGCAAACCGTTTTCTGATTGCAGCATCACGTCCATGCCATCAGGGATGTAATTTGCCACCAGCGTGGGAATACCGATCCCAAGGTTGACGTAATAACCGTCGCGCAGCTCGCGGGCGACGCGCATCGCCATTTGTTCACGCGTTAACATGGTCAGGCTCCTTTCTGGCGCAGGGTGCGTTGTTCAATACGTTTTTCAAACTGCCCCTGAATAATGCGGTTAACGAAAATTCCGGGAGTGTGAATCGCCGCAGGGTCCAGTTCTCCGGGAGGGACAATCTCTTCAACTTCCACGACGGTAATGCGCCCGGCGGCGGCCATCAGCGGATTAAAGTTCTGTGCGGTGTGGCGATAGATGACGTTGCCGTACCAGTCGGCTTTCCAGCCTTTAACCAATGCAAAATCGCCGGTTATCGCCTGCTCAAGAATGTAAGGGCGTCCGGCAAACTCGCGAACCTCTTTACCTTCCGCCACGGGAGTTCCATATCCGGTCGCGGTAAAAAATGCAGGGATCCCCGCGCCGCCCGCGCGCAACTGCTCTGCCAGCGTACCCTGCGGCGTCAGGATGGCTTCCAGTTCGCCGCTAAGCACCTGTTTCTCAAACAGGGCGTTTTCCCCTACATAGGACGCGACCACTTTGCGCACCTGACGCGTTTCCAGCAGCACGCCAAGACCAAAGCCATCCACACCACAGTTGTTAGACACAACGGTAAGTCCCTGAACCTCCCGACGGCGGACTTCGGTAATCAGGTTTTCAGGGATCCCACATAAACCAAAACCGCCCGCCAGCAGCGTCATGTTGTCGGTCAGTCCCTCCAGCGCCTCTTGATAAGTGGCAACACGTTTATCCAGTCCAGCCATACACTTGCCTCCCAAGTTGTCCTTGCCGACATCATTGGGGGTGAAAAATGATTTGTTAATTTTAAATTTGTGACTCACTCATTGGGTTTTTTTATCAATTTAATGTTAATTAAAGGTATTCAACAAGTTAAAGGAATGCGAAATGGGAATGAGCATCAAACAGTTACGCGCGTTTTTAGCGGTAGCTCACACTCTGAATTTTGCTCATGCCAGCGAAAGACTGAATATGTCGCAACCCGCGTTAAGCCTGGCGATTAAAGGACTGGAGGATTCGCTGGGTGGGGCGTTACTGTTAAGAACGACCCGCAAAGTGACCCTGACGCAGGAGGGAGAAACGCTGCTGAATATGGGGCGACAGCTGCTGGCGGACTGGGAGAATACGGAAGAAGCCATGCGCCAGCGCTTTACGCTGCAGCGCGGTAAAATATCGATCGCCGCCATGCCCTCATTTGCCGCTAACGTCCTGCCATCGGTACTGAAAACATTTCGTGATTCTTATTCCGGTATCAACGTAACGGTTCATGATGTGATCAATGAACACGTGATTGAAATGGTCAGTGAAGGGCGGGTCGAGATGGGCATAGCCTTCGAGCCGGACTATTCGGGACATCTGCATTTCACGCCGCTCGGTGTGGATCGTTTTATCGCGATTGTGCCGCCAACCTGTCGACTGGCAGACAGGGATCGTATTGCGTGGCGCGAACTGCTGACGCTGGATTTTATCACCCTGCAACGCCCGTCCGCCGTGCGGCTGATGCTGGAAGAACAACTGGTGCAAAGCGGACATACGCTGGAAGTGGCGCTGGAGAGCCACCAGTTGGTAACCGTTGGCCGCCTGGTGGCTAACGGTTTGGGCGGTAGCGCCGTACCTGCACTATGCCGCACGCAAATGACAGAGTTAGGCGCAACCTGTATCGATCTGGATACGCCGGTGATCCAGCGTCGGATCGGGGTTTTGCGTTCGGCGCATCATAAATTATCTACCGCTTCCGAGGTGCTGGTGGATTCACTGAAAAAGGCGTATCGCACCTGACTTTTCTCAACGGCTCTGGTCATGTAACCGCCCGCCAGCAGCGAACGTCACAGCCGGTATCACCCTTCAGCAATGCCTGTTTTTTCTCACAACCGTGGGTTGCCAATGGACATCTGTCACGGAAAAAGCAGCCCTGGGGCAACGTTCGGTTTCCCGGTAGCTCAGTCTTACGTAACACCAAATCTTCCGCCAGCGGTGCGCCCGTTTTAGGGACCGAGTCCAGCAATAATCGTGTGTACGGATGGGCGGGGTGAGTGAGAACCTGTTGGGCATCGCCCAGCTCAACAATTTGCCCGAGATACATCACCGCCACACGGTCGCTCATATGGCGGACCACCGACACGTTATGCGATATCAATACGTAGGTCAGGTTTCTACGCGCCTGTAGCGACACCAGCAGGTTGAGAATTTGCGCCTGCACGGAGATATCCAGTGCTGAAGTTGGCTCATCAAGGACGATAACATCCGGCTCTGACGATAGCGCCCGGGCAATAGCAATACGTTGGCGCTGTCCACCGGAAAACGCGTGCGGCAAGCGGTCGAGATATTCAGGACGAATCCCCACCTGCCGTGCCAAATCCTCGGCAAGCATGCGTCGTTCACGCTCCGGGCTCCGTTTTTGGATCCACACCGGTTCGGTAATTATCCGCCACACCGGTAAGCGCGGATCCAGCGATGAAAGAGGGTCCTGAAAGACCATTTGCATACCGTTATGCTGTTTTTCACCACGGCGAGAATAGCTTCCCTGGCTGGGTTTCAACATGCCCATCAGCAGTTGCGCCAGCGTACTTTTTCCACAGCCGGATTCGCCAACAATCCCCAGCGTTTCACCCTGGCGAATCTGTAAATCCAGACCGTTGAGCGCATGCACCCGTTCCGTAACCTTGCCAAGCCAGTTTTTACGCGCAGGAAAGTTGACATGAACATCCTGCAGCGTCAGTAAAAAATCAGACATGTGTTGTCTCCAGTTGCGGATACCAGCAGGCAGATTGTTGATCCGCGCCTCCCTGACTACTTAACGCAGGCATCTCTTCACAACGAGGACCAGCGGCAAAGCAGCGTTCGCGAAACGCGCATCCGGCAGGTAAGCAGGTTAGGTTCGGCACGGTGCCGGGAATGGCGGGCAGCAATGCGCGCGGTTCGCCGTGTTCCGGTGCACATTTCAGCAAGCCAATGGAATAGGGGTGCGTCGGACGTTGAATAACGGTTTGCGTCGGGCCACTCTCAATCACGCTCCCGGCATACATGACATACAACCGGTCGCATAACTGTGAAACCACCGCCATATCATGGCTGATAAATAACACCGCTGTTCCGCTGGCGCGCGCTTTTAACTTCAGCAAACGCAGCACCTGCAGTTGCACCGTGACGTCCAGAGCAGTGGTCGGTTCATCGGCAATGATGAGCTCCGGCTCGCACGAAAAGGCCAGCGCAATCATCACGCGTTGGCGCATACCGCCGGAAAGCTCAAACGGAAATCGTTTCATGACCTCCGGCGCGTCCGGGATTTGCATCTCTTCGAGTAGAGCAACAGCTTTCTGGCGGGCATCCGTTCGGCTTAACGCCTGATGATGGCGGATCACCTCCACCATTTGCTGGCCGATACGACGGGTCGGATTCAGTGCCGTCATGGGCTCCTGAAAGATCATCGCGACGCGTGCGCCGCGCCATTGGCGCATTTGTTTCTCACTGGCGTTGAGCACATCTTCACCCAGCAGCGAAACGCGTCCCTGGTGAATACGATAGCTTCCCTCCGGTAGCAGACGCATGGTGAGCATGGCGGTCACGGACTTACCGGAACCGGATTCACCCACCACACCAACAATTTCTCCGCGGTTGATGTGCAGTGATACATGGTTCAGCGCATGCACGTCAGCTTTATAGCCGGGGAAACTCAGATGCAAATCTTCGATTTCCAGTACGGGTTGTGTCATGACTGTTTTCCTCCGGCTTTCGGATCCAGCAGATCGCGAATACCATCGCCAAAGAGATTAAAGCCCACGGCGGTAATCAGAATGGCGGCGCCGGGAAAAGCACAATACCACCACTGATCAAGCACGTAATTGCGGCCAATTGCGACCATCGCACCCCATTCAGCGCTGGGCTGCTGCGCGCCCAGACCGATAAACCCGAGTGTGGCGGCCATCAGGATCGCACTGCCGATATCCAGTGATGCCTGCACAATGAGCGGCGGCAGAGAATTGCGTAAAATGTGCCAGCTAATCAGATGCCAGCGTGAAGCGCCGTAGGTCCGGGCAGCCTGTACATAAGTAAACTGGCGCACCACTAACGTCTGGCCACGGGCGAGGCGTACATAGAAAGGGATACGGACGATTGCAATCGCCAGCATGGCGTTAAACAGGCTGGGGCCCAGCGCGGCGGCCAACGCCATCGTCAGCACCAGCGAAGGGATGGACAGCATAATGTCCATCATCCGCATAATTATCGCGTCGGCACGCCCGCCCATGACACCCGATAAGCAACCCAGCAGTGAGCCCAATCCCCCGGCGATACCCACTACCACCAGACCCGCAACGACAGATTGCTGACTTCCTACCAGGACGCGGCTGAACAGATCGCGACCGACTTCATCGGTTCCAAACCAGTGAGCGGCTGATGGGGGCAGCAGGCGCGCACTCAAATTGATGGCATTCGGATCGTGGGGTGTTATCCACGGCGACAGCACCATCAGCAGCAGTATCAATACGATAATGACCCCGCCAACCAGCGTCAGCGGGCTACTTTTCATCATCCAGAACAGTTTGGCCCAGTCCGTGCGGCGGCGTGCAGTCTGAGGGGCGGTCGGTGTTTCTTGAGTGAGCATCATTCAGCACCTCCACGTCCAATTCGAGGGTCTACCCACAGATAGAGTAAATCCACCACCAGGTTGACCAGCACATAGGCAAACGAGACCACCACCGCAAATCCCATTACTGCCGGGAAGTCGAGTGCCTGAATTGAGGTCACCACCCAGGCGCCCATGCCAGGCCAGGCAAAGACCGTTTCGGTCAATACCGCACCGTAGAGCAGATCGCCTAGCGCCAGGCCGAGGACGGTGATTGATGGGATAAGTGCGTTAGGCAATGCATAGCACAGCACGATGTACCAGCCCGGGAGCCCGCTGGCGCGGGCGGTACGTATGTAATCTTCACTCAGTTGCTCCAGCATGGCGGAACGAATCTGACGGGCAACGATCCCAAGATGTACAAAAGCCAATGTCAGCGATGGCAAAATCAGGTGCTGAAGCGCATTGAAAAAGACTTCGCCGTTGCCTTCCAGCAGAGCATCAATCAGGTAGAAACCGGTGACGTGAGCAGGTGGATCCAGCCAGTCGTCTAAACGCCCACCGCCTGGTAAAATTTGCAGATGACCGTAAAACAGCACGATAACCCCCAGCCCCAGCCAGAATGCAGGCGTGGAGATACCGGTAATTGCCATTAGCCGAACAAGGTGATCAAGCCAGCGGTTACGCCAGACCGCAGATAAAATACCCAGCGGGATACCTATCACCAGCGCCAGCAACAAAGAACAGAAAGCCAATTCAAGGGTCGCGGGGAAGAAAATGCGCAGCTCATCCAGTACCGGACGCCCGGTGCGAATGGAGGTGCCTAAATCGCCGTGAAAAATATCGCTGACATAGCGAAAAAACTGGACATACAGCGGTTGATTCAGCCCCAGCTGTTGGCGAATATTTTCGACAATTTCATCGCTGGCACGGTCACCCGCCAGCAGCCGCGCGGGGTCGCCAGGTATCAGGTGTGAAATAATAAAGGTGATTACGCAAACACCGATAACCACCAGAATAAGTCCCCAGCATCGCTGGCGTAAAATACTCCAGAACGTCATTAGCTTCCCCTTGCGGAGCCAGAACGGCTCCGCATAAACGTGGCTTATTTACTCATGGTGGAGATATTGAAGACCTGTTCCAGCATGGGGTTGAATACAAATCCTTTGACGTCTTTGTTCATCGCCAGCTGATAGTTTTTCTGGAATAAATAGACGTAGGCTGCTTCATCAATCACGATGGTTTGAGCCTGCTGGTAGTCATTGGTTCTGGCCACCTGATCGGTCGTGGCCAGCGCGCTGCGCAGCAGTTTATCGACCTCACCGTTTTCATAGAACGAACGGTTACCCGGCAAGCCTTTCTTATCTGACTCAAACCAGTAGTTCATAAACATGTACGGGTCGGCAAAATCCGGACTCCAGTTGCCAATGGCAATGTCGTAATCGCCTTTGCCCACGCGGTCACGCATGGTGGCGTTTGCCAGTTTTTCCAGTTTCACCTTAATACCCAGTTTGCCAAGGCTTGCCTGGGTGGCGAGCGCGATAGGTTCCCAGTTAGGGTCATTATCGGAGTACAGGAAGCTCAGGCTTTCAGGTTTGGTGGCAACTTTGTCCCACGCTGCTTTGGCTTTAGCTTCATCAAAGCTGTACTGCATGGCCTTGTCGTCAAAACCCCACATGCCTTCAGGGATCGGGCCACGCATTTGCTTTCCGTTGCCGCTCAGGATCCCGTTGACCATGCCCTTATAATCGGTGGCCCACGAGATGGCGCGGCGTAAATCCACCTGATTAAGCGGGGCCTTACTGTTGTTGAGATACAGATAGGTCACGCGCAATGAGGGATAATCCGCCACGTTCACTTTGCCTTCCTGTTTTAAAGCGGCAAGCTGGTCAACAGGAAGCGCATCGGCAATGTCGATATCACCACGTGACAGTTGCAGGCGACGGGAGGCGCTTTCACCAATGATTTTGACTGAGACACGCTTAAATGTCGGTTTCGCCCCGGCATAATGCGGATTCGGCACCAGTACCAGTTGTTGTCCCTTTTGCCAGCTCTTCAGCATAAAGGGACCAGAGCCTGCCGTGTTCTGCGCGAGGAATCCGCGGGCATCGTCTGCGGCATGCTCTTTCAAGATGGCCGGGTTAATGATTGAGGCACCGTCATTTGCCAGCGTATACAGAAACGGGGCAAACGGCTGGCTGAGGGTAAATTTCACCGTATTGTTATCAATGACGTCGACCTTCAGATCTTTTGGGAAAGCCTCCGCAGGTCCCTGACCAATTTTGAGCAAACGTTCAAAGGATTGCTTTACCGCATCTGCCGTTACCGGCGTTCCGTCGGCGAATTTGGCATCGTTTTTCAGGGTAAACGTCCACTCTTTCTGATCGTCAGAGGCTTTCCAGCCGCTGGCTAAATCACCTTCAACTTCCGTGGAGCCTTTACCTCCGTCGGTTTTGTATTGAACCAACCGCTGGTAGGAGGGATAGGTGACTGTCCAGTCATTGTTATCGATGGTCACGGCGGGGTCGAGCGTCTGCGGATCGGCGGCTTTACCAATCACTAACATATCTTTGGGAACGGCAGCCTGAGCGGCGGGCAGGGCAAATGCTAACGCAGCGGCTATCAGAGCGGGGCGAAAAAACGCGTTTAACGCAGGTGTAGTCTTCATAACCAGGCTCCAGAATTAAAGTGGATGTTGTGTTGTTATGGACGTGACGGTGTAACAATCCAGTTGATCGTCAAGCAGCGGATAGCGAGCGGCATCAGGTAATTCGAAATGCCACCACTCGCTGTTGATACCGACAAAACCGCCACCAAACATAATGGCATTGAGCAGCAGGCGGTTACGCTGCGCGGCCGGAGGTACAGACGGATGCCAGGCGTGGGAACGGTCATGCATTTCATCAAAACCGGCTCCCATATCAAGGAGATGGCCGCGATCGTCCATCAACGTGACGTCAATGGCCGTACCCCGACTGTGATTGGAACCAATCGCGACATCGACAACATACTGCGGGTCGGGACAGGCATTCCACAGTATCGCCTGCGCCTGCTGGGGGCGATACGCGTCGTACACCACAAGCTGCAGGCCGGCCAGTTGCGCAATGCTGATGCTTTTAGCCAGTGCGGTTACCGCCTCGGTGTGTAGCAGGCAATGCGCTTCCCGGTAGATTGGTGCGCCGGTAATGTTGTCGGCAGTGGCGTATTTAAGATCGATATGCAGCGACGGAAATATCACCGACAGATCGACCAGTTCTGGGTGTTCTGACATAGCACGTATCCTGTTTATTGTTCGAATTGACCAAATTGTTGTTGTAACTGGCGATTGGTTTGCAGGCGTCCTGCGAGGGCGTCACCCAGTTGTGCCACCACCGCAGAAAGTAATAAGTTGAACAGACAGCTCACAGGCGCCAGTGAGTCCCAGAAATGTCCGGTGTCGGTTTTTACCTGTAGTAAATCAATGGAATAATCCCTGGCCCATGGGCACCACACATCGGTAATTAGCGCCAGCGGAATGCAGCGCTCTGTGGCGACACGGCAATATTGTCGCGAAATAGCGGAGTAGGCACGCATATCGGTAATAACCACGTAAGGCTGGCTGAATCCCGAGTTCAGCGACTCTACCCAACTGCCGGAAAGGCCTTCGGAGTAGCTGACTTTAGGTCGCAGGTATTCCAGGTGACTAAAAAAGGCGTTGGCGATCCCGCGGGTGGACTGGATCCCGAGGATGTACACGGCTTCCGCATGCGCCAGCTGCTGTGCAATGCGTAAAAACGTTTCGCCTTGTGCGAGCTGGTAGACGTGGGTAATAGCGTCGATCTCCAGCAACAGCGACTGATGCGCCCGATCCGGCAGGCTTTGTTGCTGGTGCCAGGAGTCCAGTCGTTCGTTCATTCCCCAGGGCTGATAGGGAACAACGGGAAGCTCACGCAGACTGGCTTTTGCATCCTCCAGGTTACGAAAGCCCAGTTTACGCAGATAACGTCCGACGGTAATGCCGCTGGTGCCGGTTGCTTTGGCGATGCCATCTGCGGTTTCAAATGGGATCTGCACAGCATGGGCTAACAGCCACCCGGCCACGCGCTTTTCGCTGGGCGTCAGCTGGCTAAAGGTTTGTTCTATGCGGGTAAATAACTCTGGTTTGGCTGTCATTACCTTCTCGCTGTTAGTTGCCTGTCAGATACCGTATTTCTGTTAGCGAATTAACAATGCAGGACGCGTGCCATGTGCGTAACAGCGGCACGTCGGCTGTTTTTGTTAAAAATAAACCGACATTCATTAACCAATGATCAACATTTGTGCAGCGTAGTTCAGTTTTGGTGCAACGGCAGAGGAAGAGGGGTATGAATCTGCTGATTTCGTCGGAACGATCACATTGTGGGCAACATTTACCCCTCAGACATAAGAATCAGTAATGGGAAATATAAATTTCAGCCATATCAATAACAGTAATCTTTATTCTTATGATGGTAGGGGTATTATTTTTCGCGAGCTACATTAACGGTGTTAAGCGCAAGTGTAGATATTATTTATATTATAAATGGAGTACTACAATGAATAAATTCTCCCTTTCTACAGCAGGTATTCTGGTCGCAGCGCTGTTAACCAGTGTCAGCGTCAATGCAGCAACAGATAACGCTAAAACTGAAGTGACTCCAAAAGGCATGAACTGCCAGGAGTTTATTGATTTAAACCCACAAACTATGGCTCCAGTGGCCTTCTGGGTGCTCAATGAAGACGAAGACTTCAAAGGTGGTGACTACGTCGACTATAACGAAACCGTTACGACTGCAGTTCCTCTGACCGTTGAACTTTGCAAGAAACATCCGCAGAGTGAATTAAGTAAAATAAAAGACGAAATCAAAAAAGAATTATCCAAATAAGATTTAACTGTTATTAAAGCCCAGCCAAAGTGCTGGGTTTTGTTATTTGTGACACTGTCACTAATTTGTTTTGCAATACTTAAGAAAACTTTATAAAGATATAAACGCCTGTGCCGATACTGGATAAAAGTTAGCCTTTTGCAGAAGGAGTTTGTATGGCCTGGTATCCTACTCGTATTTCAACGCGTTTAACCATCGGCGGCATTCTGCTGCTTGCAGTAACGAGCCTTGTTATCGTGGTGATTATGCTCTGGCGCGGTCAGCCGCGCGTCGTTGAAATCAACACCGCTCTGATCGAAGAAACAGGGCAAGGTTTAACCCGTCAGTTGAGTACCGTATTGTCCCGAATTGAAGGTGAGACCGTCAGCCTGTCGCGACTGGCTGAAGTGTTGCCTAACGATGAATCACTGTACCAAAGCGTTGTTCCGCATCTTATTGGTGAAGGTAAAGACTCGATTATTACCGGCGGCGGCATCTGGCCAGAACCAGACGCCTTCACCGCAGGTGTGGAGAAAAGAAGCTTTTTCTGGGCGCGTAATGCTGAAGGAAAGCTGGTGTATTCCAATGATTATAACGTCGAAGGATCGAGTGGATACCACAATGAAAGCTGGTATCAACTGGCCAAAGGCCATTCACAAAACAGCTGTTTATGGTCTGACGTTTACCAGGATGCCAGTTCAGGCGTCAACATGGTGACATGCAGCGTGCCTTATCAACAGGCGGGCAAGTTTGCCGGTGTCGCTACCACCGATATCCGTCTGGATAACGTCGCCACTTTTATGCAGCAGCAGGGAAACAGCACCGGTGGTTACGCGTTTGTGGTAGACAAGCAGGGACAAATTCTCTATTTCCCGCAGGCCGACCTGGCAAAATATAAAACCATTAACGATTTGGCGCAAAGCGCGCAGTGGCTTATCCCGGTGCAAAACGGTCTGAAATCCTTGCGCCCGGCGGATGGAGTGAAGACGATTACGCTTGCGAACGACAACGTGTTGAATACGCCATCCCGGGTAATGCTGTTCCCGATGGCGGATACCGGCTGGGTCGTGGGGCTGGTGACACCTGAATCACGCATCGTCGGTCTCGCCAAAGTGATGATGCAGGATGTTCTGGAAGTATTGATCCCTGTCATGACGCTGTTGCTGGTGGGATCATGGCTGGTGGTTCGCCGACTGATTTCGCGTCTCGATGATACTCGCCAGGCACTTGATGATATTGCGCAGGGCGAAGGCGATCTTACCCGTCGTCTGGATGTTCGTGGCAAAGACGAGATTTCAGCTATCGCCGAGGCGTTTAACCTGTTCGTCGATAAAATCTCGGCCATCCTGATCACCGTCAGAAGCAGTAGCACAGTGGTAGCGAATAACGCCGTTAGCCTGGCTGACAGTAATATGGAGCTTTCATCTCGCGTCACGCAGCAGGCCGCTGCGCTGGAAGAGAGTTCGGCGGCGATGGAACAGTTAAATGCGACCGTTCATCAAAACGCCAGTAATACACAACTGGCGGATGAGCTATCCGATAGCACCGCGCAAACGGCCAACCGCTGCGGCGATGTGATGCAGGGCGTGATCTCAACAATGGATAACGTCAGCGCCTCATCCGGCAGAATGGTGGAAATTGTCGCAGTCATCGACAGCATTGCATTCCAGACCAATATTCTCGCCCTGAATGCCGCGGTTGAAGCCGCCAGAGCGGGTGATGCTGGCAGAGGGTTTGCCGTCGTGGCCTCCGAAGTGCGCACGCTGGCTCAGCGCAGTGCCACCGCCGCCCAGGAAATTAAAACGTTGATTGATGAATCCGTTTCTCATGTAGGTAGCGGAAGTCAGCAAATCCACACTGCCGGCGAACGTCTGGGAGAACTGGTCAGCAATGTGCGTCAGGTGCGCCAGTTGATGGGGGAAATACGCGTTGCGGGTGAAGAACAACGTAAGGGCGTTTCCGAAGTCACGCTGGCCGTTACCGAAATGGACAGCACCGTTCAGCAGAATGCCTCGTTAATTGATGATGCCGCAGCACGGACGCAGGCGCTGAAAGAGGAGGCGGAACAGCTGGCACTGCTGGTCTCATCCTTCAGGTTACCTGAGCCTTCCGTTGCCTGATAACCACACCATATCCGGGTACAGACCTTGTGCCCGGATAACTCCAGTATAATGGCTTTTAAGTAAATTTTTCCGGTTTAGCTCCCTTTTATTATGTTTTATAAGATTTTGAATTCCCCATCATTTAACTCTATAATATTGGGTGTAAAGTAGCTTTTATTCTTATAAGGGCCAATGTTATGGATTTAACGCTCAATACAGCTGCTGATATCGTCAAACTACTCTGTGACAGATTGCGTAAAGAACGACTCGCGCGGCAAATGACGCAGGCTGATGTTGCCGCGCGTTCAGGTGTCGGTGTGAATACCGTTTCAAATCTGGAAACAGGTAAGAATGTAGGATTTGAGAATCTGGTCAAAGTCGCGATGGTGTTAGGCTATGGCGATGCACTGGAGGGGTTATTCAAACCCAGGATTGATAGTCTGGATGATATTTTGCGTTACGAAAAGAGCGCAACGCGCCAGCGGATCAAAAGGAAAAAACCTGATGCCTGAACAAGTTGATGTCTTCTATGAAGGTTGGGGTGAAAAATGGCTGTGGGGAAAACTGGTGTCTTCCACAGCCCTGACCGGACGTCCGTTGATCGCCTTTGAATACAGTGAAGACGCCTTACGTAGGGGCCTGGAGCTGTCCCGTCTGATGTTACCGCTGAACGGTCCCCGTTTGCGCAGGGATTTCCCGACTCATCAGTTGGGATTACCCGGACCGGTTTATGATTCGCTACCTGACGGCTGGGGCATGCTGTTGATGGACCGACTATTTAAACGCCGCGGACTCAACGCAGCACGCATAGGTCCATTAGAGCGTTTAACCTGGGTCGGCAACAACGCGATGGGCGCCATGACATTCCAGCCCGTTCAGTCAGATGTCGAGATGCTGTCAAAAGAGAATGTTCCTCTCGAACAACTGGCCGCTGAGGTTCAGGAAGTCCTGAGCGGCGAAGGCGGGGAATTTTTGCACAAACTGCTCCAGATGGGCGGTTCGCCACAAGGAGCAAGGCCTAAGGCGCTACTTTATCGTGACACTGTCACGTCTAAATTCATCACGGTGCCGCAACCCGGGAGCGAAAGCTGGCTGATTAAATTTCCCGCCAGGCATGAGCATGCTGAGGTATGTGCCATCGAAGCGGTTTATGCTGAATGCTTGCGCCAATGTGGGATCACCACGCCTGATACGGCGTATTTCAATCTGCCCGGCGGACAGGCGGCATTTGCCACTCGCCGTTTCGACCGTGACCAGTCGATACGTATTCCTATGCAGAGCCTGGCGGCACTTACCGGGGCAAATTACCAGATACCCGGCGCTTTAGACTACCGGGATTTTCTGCGCGCCACGCAGATTTGTACCAATGATGTCAGAGAAAAGGCAAAAGCGTTCGAACGCGTGGTTTTCAACGTGGCTTTTAACAACCGCGACGATCATCCGAAGAATTTTGCCTATTTAATGTCAGCCGATGGAAACTGGACTCTGGCTCCGGCTTACGATGTCACCTGGTGCGAAGGACCTGGCGGGTATCACCAAATGGACGTGCTGGGAGAGGCGCTGGATATCGAAAGAAAGCACCTTCAGTCGCTTGGCGTTCAGGAAGCTGAGTTATCTGCTGACCATGTGAACGGCGTAATCGAAAAAGTCTGTCACTTTGCCACTGCATTGAGCGCTATCGCCAGGGACAAATACCCCGATCAGATAACGCTATCTACGCTGAATACGATACAGAAACAAATTAATGATAATGTCCGCCGGCTAATGTCCCGGTGACGCAGATACGGCCGCAACACTTCCCGGAAAATTAAAGCTGAGCGGGGCAAGGTTTCCCCGCTACATTTCCCCGCTAAACTGACGAGAGGACAACCATTAACGTCCCCAACGATTGCGAATATAGGTCACAGCTTCCTGCGTTTGCGGTTGATTAAGATAATCTTCGCGAAACAGGATCGTGCCGTTGATGTACGGTTCGGATTCGTTTAAATCGAGCTGCTTTTTCAGTTCCGGCACACCGCCTTTTACCGTCCAGTCCGGCTCTTTTCTCGATGGTTCACCGACTTTATACAGCGCTACACCAATGTAGAGGCGAGTGTTGGTTGATTTCACGACATCTGCCCACCATTTTGCCAGTACATCGTAACGCGCTGCGTCACGGGCAAAAGGCCAGTAGAGTTGCGGTGCAATGTAATCCAGCAAACCTAGTTGCACCCAACGGCGGGTGTCTGCATACGACTCATCATACGCTGCCGCGCCGCGCGTGTCGGAGCCCGCTGGATCGTGCGAACGGTTGCGCCACACGCCCGCAGGACTAACGCCAAACTCGACTTCAGGCTTGAGTTTCTTGATGGTCCGCGATACCTGGGCAATCAACCTTTGCGTGTTATCGCGCCGCCAGTCAGCTTTGGAAGCGAACCCCTGACCGTATCTTCTGAAGGTCTGGCTGTCATTGAGCGCAGAGCCGGGAGATTCGGTATAGAAGTAATCATCAAACTGCACGCCGTCAACCGGGTAATTCTCAACCACTTCCGCCACGATGCTGGTGATCCAGTCGCGCACGTCGGGAATACCGGGGTCTAACACAAAACGCTCGCCCGCAGTGCGGATCCAGTCCCGATGCAGGACGTATACGCTGGACGGCGTCTGTGACAGCGTGCTGTTTAATTCAGTGACCGTCGAAGGTTTGGTGTTTACGGACACGCGATAGGGGTTAAGCCAAGCATGAACTTTCATTCCGCGCTTATGCGCTTCATCGAGCATAAACTGCAGCGGATCGTAACCCGGATCCTGGCCAATCGTGCCGGTCAGGGTATCTGACCACGGTAGAATTTTTGACTTCCACAATGCGGTCCCATCGGGCTTAACCTGGAAAAAAACGGTGTTAATACCAAGCCGTTTCAGGTTGTCCAGCTTATCCGTCAGCGCTTTTTGCTGCAGGCTGATGCGTACGGCAGGCGAACTGATGTTCACGGATGAAATCGGCGGCCAGTCAAGACGTGAAACCGTCGCCAGCCAGATCCCGCGCACTGGCTCCTTGCTCTGCTGGGGTTTGCTCACCGGAGGTAGCGGAGTGGTCTTGTAACCGGGTGGTTGTGAAGAACAGCTGCCAAGTAACAACATACTGCCCACAAGTACAGCAAACCATTTCATGTTGGTCAGCGGTAGTCTGGCACGAGAACGGGCGAGAATCTTCGCCAGTTTTTTCTGATAATTTCCTGAAAAGAAACCGGATGCTGCCATCTGATTTTGCTCTTATTTCTTTTTATTGCGGCTGTTAGCCCAGGGATCGAAGGCCGGTTCGGGGGTGTTGTTTGAGGCCAGGTCATGCAGCGAATCAAGGTACAGCGCTTCAACTTCTGCCCGCGCCCACGGCGTACGGCGCAGAAACTTCAGACTGGATTTAACGCTCGGTTCATTTTTAAAGCAGTTGATATTAATGCGTTGCGCCAGTTCAGCCCAACCATAACGTTCAACCAGGGCATTGACCTGCATTTCAAGCGTTACGCCATGTAAAGGGTCTTTAGAAATATGAGCATTCATATGAAGTCCAGTTCAGTGGTTCCAGATTTTGTCAGTAGTGTGACGGGAAGAAGGTTACAAGAAAGCAAAGCTGCCAGCAATGGCAGAAAGCGGTATGGCGCGACAAGCCGTACGCCATACCGGCAATGGATGGCTCAATACTCTTTAAAAGCCAGTTCCAGACGGGCAATCAACGGTTTAAACAGGTAACTCATCAGGGTTCGTTCACCGGTCTTGATCGTCACGCTGGCGGGCATTCCCGCTTTAATTTTGTAATCGCCCAGCAAACGCGCACCCTCTGCTGAAACCTGTACTTCCGCAAGGTAGTAAGGCTGCTGTGTAGCTTCATCAATTAAACGGTCCGCAGAGATAGTCAGAACCCGAGCCGGAACCGACGGTAACAGCGCGTGGTTAAGGGCAGGGAATAGCACATCAACGGTTAAACCAGGGACCAGTTTATCAATGACATGCACGGGTATTTTGGCATCGATTTGCATCGGTTGCCCGGCGGAAACGATATCCATTAAATGTTCTCCAGGCTGGATGACGCCGCCAACGGTACTGACTTTAACATCCAGCACGATGCCGTTAATCGGCGAGCGGATCTCGGTGTTATCCAGCTCGTGACGGGTGGACGCCAGTTCATCCTCCAGCATTGCCACTTCTTTTTGGTTTTCCGTCAGTTCAGACTCAACTTCACGTAAATATTGATGACGCACCTGGTAGGCTTTAATTTTTAATTCGTTTTGCTGCGATTTCAGTTTGGCAATGTTAAGAATATCTTCTGAAACGCTGCCAGATATTTCTGCCGCCTCGCGCTCCAGCACCAGTAATTGCGCTTTGGGATAATAGTTTTTTTCGCTCAGCGCGCGAATAGCCCCTAACTCCCGGTTAATCAGAGAAAACTGGTGGTCGCGATAGCCTTTTATTTTATTGAGATTATCCGTTTGTCCTACCAGACCATCGAGCGTTTCCTGAATCATCGACAGTTCATCCTGAATCGTTTTGCGACGGGTATCGAAAAGTTTAGCCTGCAGATTTCTGACTTCTGCCAGCCGTTTATTGCCAGATAATTGCTGCGTCAGCGTCGTATTAAAGACGATCGCATCCAGGCCATCGCGTTCTGCCAACAGGCGATCTTCGATACTTTTTGCAGAAATATACTGGGCATTTAACGCGCTGAAACGCATTTCAAGCTGCATTTTATCCAACCGGACGAGGACCTGATTTTTCTTCACCAGGTCGCCTTCTTTGATAAAGATATCCGTTACCCGACCGCCGCTCAGATGCTGAATGGTTTTGCGGTTACTCGATACGGTTACCGTACCATCGGCGACCACGCCCGCATCTAACGGCGCTTGCACTGCCCAGAGGATAAAACTACCGACACCAAGCACAATGACGATCACGCCCCGGATAATCGGCGACCAGATATTAGTATCAACGCCAGCAGAGGCCGCGTTCTCAGATTTCTTTTTCATCATCAGGCCTCACGTTGCTGTTCAGTCGTGGATGGAGAAGGCGTAGCCACTGGTTTCAGTACGTTGGCCTGACGCAAATGGGCAAAAACCTGATCGCGGGTACCAAACTCCTGTATAGCGCCATCGTTAAGCAGCAAAACCTTATTGACCACGCCGAGCAGCGTCGGGCGGTGTGAGATAATGACAGTGGTTTGTCCCTGGGTACGCAGGGTATTGATGGCTTTAACGAGTGCGAATTCGCCCGCGTCGTCAAGATTGGCATTCGGTTCATCAAGCACGATGAATGCAGGATTGTTATACACGGCGCGTGCCAGCCCGATGCGCTGCCGCTGCCCGCCGGAGAGCTGATATCCACCTGCTCCCAACAGCGTGTCATAACCTTGTGGCAAGCGCAGGATCATCTCATGAACGCCTGCCAGTAATGCGGCGGCGACGATAAGCTCACTGTCATTCTGCGCGAAGCGGGCAATGTTTTGCGCGATGGTACCGTCAAACAGTTCCACATCCTGCGGCAGATAGCCAATAGACGGGCCCAGCAGCGCTTTATCCCACTGACAAATATCTGCGCCGTCTAATCTGACTTTCCCTGATAGCGGTTTCCAGACGCCAACCAGAACCTTTGCCAGCGAGGTTTTCCCTGAGGCTGAGGGGCCGATAATCCCCAGAACTTCACCTTGCTCCAGCTGGAATGAGATATTACGCAGTAGCGGGGAAGGCTGGCCGGGGGCTGCGGCGAAGACGCTTTCGACGCTGATGTTGCCGTTAGGACGCGGCAGGGTCAGTACCTCTTTCGGTGCCGGATACTCCTTCAGCAAGGTTGAGAGCTGATGCCACGCGCTACGAAACTGCACGAACTGCTTCCAGCTGCCAATGACTTGTTCTACCGGGTTGAGGACGCGGCCAAGAATGATCGAGGCGGCGATCATCAGGCCCGGAGTAATATGGCCGCCGATCACCAGTAAAGCCCCGGCGCCCAGCGCAATAGATTGCAGCAACACCCGCACAAAGCGGCTGAGACTGCTTAACCCGGCCGTTTTGTCGGCAATCTGCGTTTGTAGCGCCAGCACTTTGTTATGTTGCTCCTGCCAGTTGGACTTCAGGGTCGAAAGCATCCCCATCGCTTCAATGGCATCGGCGTTTTGCAGCTGTTTATTCAGTTTGCTGGCATTGTTAATGGTTAAGGCGTGCGCTTGCTGAATCGGGCGCTTGGTAGAGATTTCAGATACCAACGTCAGAATAAATAATAATGTTATTCCGCCGAGAGAAAGATATCCCAGCAGGGGATGGACCAAAAAGGCGATGAACAGATATATTGGCGTCCAGGGAATATCCAGTAAGGCGAACAGGCTATTCCCGGAAAGAAACTGACGAACCTGATCTAATTCGGCTAAAGATTGCGCTGGGTTGTTATCACCGGTAACCATCTTTCTTTTAAAGGCTGCGTTAAAAACCAACTGGCTTAGCTTTATATCCAGCCTGTTGCCAAGCCTGACCATAACCTGCGCGCGGGCAGATTCAATCATGGCAATAACGATGTACAAGCCGACAATCAATAAGGTCAACATTAACAGCGTGGTGGTATTTTTACTGACCAGCACACGGTCGTAAACCTGTAGCATATAAATTGCCGGCGCCAGCATAAGCATATTAATCACACAACTAAAAAACAACAGCATCAGAAAAGTGGGTTTCGTTCCCTTTAATGCATCATTCAGTTCTGTTGGCGTATGCTGGCGCGACATAGTCATCTCCTTATACGATCAATGAACTATTGCCATTGTTACTGGCAAGGGTAGTGGGCATTTCCAGATAAAAGTCACCAATATTCACGGTGTTCGAATTGACGCCCACCAATGTGATGGTATCTGTACCGATAGTCACAATGGTGTTGCCATTGTTTCCGGTGATAGACACGCTGCTGGCAAAATTACCCGCGTTGATACCTAACAAGACGAGATCAAGGAAGTCCTGCCCGCCGTTGGGGTTACTGTCAAAACCGGTAATTCGGTCCTGCCCAAAGTTGGCACCAAAGGCGAAGATATCGCTCCCGGCACCACCGTCCAGAATGTCGTTACCTTCCTGACCATTGAGAATATCGTCCCCGCTACCGCCGGAGAGGGTATCCGCGCCCGCACCGCCAATCATGACGTCGTTACCAACCCCGCCTTGCAGGTTATCAGCGCCATCTCCGCCATCGAGGAAGTCATTCCCGATACCACCAAACAACTGGTCGTTACCGCCCATACCGAACAGATAGTCGTTACCGGTCCCTCCCGTAATGGTGTTCGCAATGGCATTACCGGTACCGATAAAACTGCCGCTGCCGGTAAATACCAGTTCTTCCACGTTATCGGTGAGGTCGTAGCTGCTAAGGTTGGTTCGGACAACGTCCGTGCCCCCATTCACACCTTCGATAACTACATCACCGAAATCATCAACGATGTAGGTATCATCGCCCGTGCCGCCGGTCATACTGTCGGCACCAAGCCCGCCATCAAGCGTGTCATTACCAGCATCACCTTGCAGAATATCTTGCCCCGCCTGACCAGAGAGGTTGTCGTTTCCCGCACCGCCGATGAGCAGATCGTCACCTGCACCGCCGAGTAAGGTGTCATTACCGCCTTCACCGCGTAGGATATCGCTCCAGGCAGTGCCGACGAGGGTGTTAGCCCCGTTGGTACCCACAATCAGATCGCCCACGGGCTGGGTGGTGGTCGACGTCAGGACAACAGGGGGGTTGCCTTCATCGTCGACGACGGTAACGACCACCTGCAACGTTCTGCCAACCATAGCCTGACCCGGCGTATAGGTGGCGGAAGTCGCACCGTTAATGTTGACGAATCCGGTTGGCGAACTCATTCTCCATTGATAAGTGAAATTACCGCCGCTCAGACCATCGGCGTCAGCAATGCCTGAAACCACCGCGGTCAGCGTCAGGCTTTCAGTTGGGGTGAGGTCGTTAATTACCGGCACACCGGTCGTGGCCTGATTTCGCGGTAGGATCGCCTGAGTTTGTGCCGACACCAGGGTTTCAGCGTCACCCATGCGGTCGTTAAAACTGGCTACCACACGCAGCGGAGCACCCTGAATAGTGCCAGGCACTCTGAACTCAACACCGGTTGCCTGATCTCGCCATTGGCCGTTGACGAATGCCTGCCAGGTCATGGTGATGGCCACATCCGCCGCCAGGCCGTTACCATCCAGCAAGTTCGCCACGTTGACGCGCAGCAGGTCGCCCACCGAAGGGTTAGGATTGCTGATGGTCAGATCGCCCGTCGCTTGCTGCGCCGTCACCCACAGCTGCTTCCCATCGCCAAACTCCAGTTTTTCGATGTTCAACAGACGATCGATGCCATCATTCAGGTTCAGCGCGGCATCCGGCGTGGCGTGATCGACGCGCAGGCTACCGTCCGCCATACGGGTAAAGACATAGTTGCTGCTGACATCACGGTACACCGCGACGTCAGTTTCCGTGCCGTTACCTTCATGCAGGATTTCTCGCACAATCGACAGCTGATTCGGTTTCAGCGTGCCGGCCAGCATGTACGATTTCAGTTCGGCCATACCTTCGGCGCTGGTGAGTCCCGCCATACCTGTAACGGCAATACGCACGTTGAGCCATGCATCACCATCAATGATATCGTTACCGGCTTTACCCATAATGCGGTCGCTACCGCCACCGCCGAGTAAAATATCGCTACCATCATCAGGGTTCAGTAGCACCGCGTCCGGATTTGTAGAACGCTCTACGCCGAGAATAGCCTGTAAACCGGTGATCCGGTCCGCACCTTCCTGGGTCAGGTTGTTAGAGAGGGGAACGCCCTGAACAGGCGCAGTACCTATCGGCTGTTCTGTCCCGGTCAGGATATCGTCGTATTTCCAGCCCGACAGCCCTTCAACAAGATCAAAACGGTCGCGTAGAATAAACTCCTGCTGGTTGACGAAAATAGGGATCCCAAGGTCAGAGTTAGCGCCATTTGGGTCGCCTTTATGGATAGCCCAGTCGAAACCGGCCATGCCATTATTGCGCTGGATCCCCGCGCCCTGAACCATGATGTCGTCACCGGCTTCGCCATCGTAGTCGGTGTCGTTACCCTGACCGTTGAGGACATCGTGACCGATAATGGTACTGTTGAAGAACAACTCAGAGTTGTCACCCGCCAGCGTGTCAAACCCGTCGCCGCCTTCCAGCCAGTCATCACCTTCGTTGCCCATCAGGAAATCACCACCCGAGCCGCCAAGTGCAAAGTCGTTATCCTGGCCCGAGAAGACCTCCTGTGCATCTTCGCCGACCACCACGAAGTCACTACCGCTGCCACCAAAGACCAGATCGTTTCCGTTACCGGAGAAGATAACGTCATGTCCGGCATCACCGTGCAGGAAGTCCGCATCACCAACAGGCGTACCGGTATCGGTAATAATGTCATCACCGTCACCACCATGGACCACGTCTGCTTCGTCGCCGCCGTCCAGTCGGTCATCTCCGCCATCACCCCACAGACTGTCGATCCCTTTACCGCCGATTAACGTATCATTGCCTGCCGTCCCTCCAAGCACCACATGCCCATCGCCGGTATATTTCAGATACCCGCCATCGGCAAAACTATCGCCGTCAACATCCACTCCTGGGTCGCGACGCACCAACAACGGCGAGAGCAGATCCTTCAGCGGATTACCCCATTTCGGGTCGATTTCCGTTTGCAGCACGCGGTTCACTTCAAAAATATGGTCCGGTGTCTGGAACAGATTAGCGGGCAGGTGGGAGGATCCCTCATCACCAAGATCGCTGTTACGCATTACCAGCGCGGAAAACGAGTTGGCCTCCAGTTCATTGAGTAAGTTCAGTCCCTGAACGCGGCTCAGATAGTAGAAACGATCGCCGTCCTGAAGCATTTCCATTTGTGTTTCAAAGACGAAGTTGAAGGTTGAGCCGAGCATGCCGCCAAATTCATTTTTGCGCTCTGCCAGCCCGCCAATCCAGAAATCGACCATATTCAGGCCGGTCTCTTTGGTTGCCCACGCTCCGGTACTGTTAAAGAAATCCATCGCATCCGCAGGCGGGGCATTGTTAGCATCACCAAACAACAGGAAGTTTACCGCTGCACGCTTACCTTCAAGGCTGGTGGCATTGAGGATCAGCTCATGCTGACCATAGGCGGCCATAAAGTTAATGATTGAAGCGGGATTTTTCAGGTAGGTAGTGAAGTCAGCCCAACTGGTATAAGGCTTCAGTTGACTATCACCGCTTAATGCAAAAAACTGCTCGCGGGCCTGGTTCAGCGTCGGCATTGCGGTGTCACGGCCACGGGCTATATTAAGCGCGCCTAAATCGAGGGGCAGGCCGATGAGATTATTACGCAGAGCATCGGTAATAAATTCATCAATTTCGTTACCCACCTGACGCGTCATACCACGCACAATTGCGCCAATAGCCTGATCGTCCGTGACGGTGGCCCCGTTGATTTGATTAAATGCTACCGGATTCAGGAATGCTGAAATCAGGTCAATATCGCCGCTTTGCATATCAATGTCGGTGCGCGCCACGGTTTCTGTCAGCATTGAATGCCCGAAACGGTAAACCACATGCGCAAACTCGGCAAAGATCATCGGGTTTATATCCGCCGTGTTGGAGAAAACAAACGGATCGACGGCGGGTTGTACGGTACGGGCAAACTCCTCGAATACGAGGTGCTGATATTGCATTTCCGTGGAGAAACGACCTGCCTGGAATAGGTACTCACCGTTCCATACCAGCGTACTGGTATCGGCAGGTAATTCCGTGATTTGATGATTGGGCATCAACCACTGATTAATGAGGTCGATATCACCGGTTTCCAGCAGTGTTGTTTTATATTGCTCAACCAGACGGTTATGCTCGCTGTGAAAAACGGCGTGCACCGCGGTTAAACCTATATTTTCGTTCCCACGCCCGTCACCGGTAATAAAGTGACGATCGAGCAGTTCGTTATCATAGGTTCCTGCCGGTTGCGCTCCTTCGCCCCCAATCGCAGTGTCATCATCTGCCAGCAGACCCGCTTTTGGCGCGGCAGTATGCGCAATATCATCAAGAAACGCATGGCCGGTGCGGAATGTTCCCTCAGGCAACAGACCGCCGTTGGCTTCAACCAGTCCCCCGGTGGTAACAATCTGTACCTTTCCATTTTCACTTAAAATCAAATTACCGTAGCGATCCGTTGCCAGCAGGGGAACATTAAACACATCCTGATCGGTGAGTTTAATGCCTAGCAGAGTTTCAGCCTGGTTTTTAACGTCGGCCCAGGTCGCCAGTCCACCGTTCGCACCGCCTAATAAATTCCCGGTAGGCTCAGGTTTCCCATCAATAATGACGTATTCGCGGATGAAAATCTGATGTGAAGGATGGGAGGTGTAGGTTTGGTTTTGGTCGATGAAGGGGGTCGTCAGGTTTACTGTCTCTCGGTTTTCATCCACCGTTGCCCGGGTTAATAGCATAAAGTTTGTCGACGACCCTTCCACATATAAAGGGTCATCCGGCTGTAGCGGAATGAAAACGATACCGTTGCCGCCTTTGGGAATCAAATCCAGACCGTGGTCAAAAAACTGGCCAAAGAAGGTCATCCAGCCGTTAAAAGCAGGGGAGAGACCGATATCGGGAGACTGGTTAGGAATGGATAACGTTTCTCCGTCTCCTGTAATAGTCCCCCCGCCGGGAGCATCTTTTAACGCGTTAAATACCTCCAGTGCGGCTGGGTTAGATGCCGTTTGATCGGAAATTAAGTTACTAATAATACGTGGGTCGGCATCAATAACGGTGCCACCAATTTGGATATAACTGGTCATTTGGTCCGCATCTTGCCAGTTTAACGCGGTTAATCTCGGCATTGTCTGGTCGGCAGAGCCATATAACTCCTGGTCTGGTAGAAGATTATTCCATGAACCATCTACCGTGCGAAGTCCATAAGGCAATAGCGGACTGGAAACTAATTCTCTAAGCAATTCAGCATTAACGCTACCATCCGGGTTAGTTGCCGCTTCGGATATTTTGATCTGCTTAAGAATAAAAGCAAGATCGTGCAGAGTGACAGTAAAGTCATATTGTGAGGCCATAAGTCATTACCCCTATCTTTACCTGTATTAGCTATCATCACTCTTTTCTTCCACTTACAAAAACTGACAGAAGAATGAGTCGTATAAGATACCTGATTGTTATTACATGATTAAAACTCCATATTTAAAAAAATGAAGTATCTACGACTTGATTAGCATTATTCTCCTGAAATTTAGTTAGCACAGTAAGATATGCACCTCACTTATATATTAGGTTTGAGCGGTTGATGGTCTTCGTGCCCCATTGAAATTAAAGGTATATTCGAGACACGCAGTTTTGAGAAGACAAGGTCTCCTCAAGGCTGTAAAGGTTTTACTTTTTAAAACGCATATTACAGTTATGTGATGATCATAACTATGGTTTTTCCGTTGGCGACTTCACTCATACTTTATTATGAAAAGATTAAATTTTCATTTCTTTACATTAGAATTTATGTCAAATCTCTTCTTAAGAAGAATTCTCATTAAGTCGACTTTTAAGATGTCATTGTGTTGAATTATAAAATTTAATATTGGATGAAATTTAACACGACATCATTCCTGATGCCTGATTATGCTATTAGCATAAATCAATACAGTGTGATAGCTGACCCTACGTTTAGTAAAGAACGCCTCCTCCAAACAGGTAATGCAATGAAAAAAAATATAATTTTTCTCTCCGGGATGATTTTTTCGTCAGTCGGTCACGCCAGTGCGCTCTACTTCTATGAAGTCGGAACGGAGGATACCGCACTGGCTGGTGCAGGGCAGGCCGCTCGTGCTCAGGATGCCTCTACGCTGTTAACGAACCCTGCGGGGATGACCCGTTTACCTGACCATATGGTCAGCGGAGGATTACAGGCGATGGGCGGAGATATTCCCTATACGCTGAACAATACGACAGATGGAAGGCAAAGCCCCGGTAATGTAATGACGCTTTTCCCCAATGCCAGCATGTTTTATACGCAACGGCTGAGTGATACCGTTTCTGCCGGTTTGGGTTTGTACGGCAACTATGGGTTAGGTATCGACTTCGGAAACTGGGCAGGGGATCGGTTAATTAAACAAAGTACCATGGTTGCGATGACGCTGAGTCCCGCCGTTGCATGGAAACTAAGTGATAAGGTGTCGGTTGGCGCAGCAGCAGGGCTAAACTATGGTTTTCTGTCGCTAAGCAGAGATGTCGATGGCCACGATGAGAAACAAAGCGATCATGACTGGGCGATGAATTACCACCTTGGCTTATTAATGGATTTAACCGACAAAACGCGGGCGGGAGTAACCTGGACCAGCAAGGCTGATTATCATTTCAATATTGACGGGACGGCACGTTTCCCCAATATACCTAATATTGGATATGATCTGCCGATCTCCACACAGGTCCGTGCTCCGCAGCAGGTGATGCTTAGTCTGGTTCACGATATCAACTGTCAATGGTCAGTGATGGGCGATCTTGGCTGGCAGGACTGGAGTCAGTTTGGCAGCCCGCAGATTACAATAAATGGTCAGCAAAGCGATCGTGATAATCGTCTGAGAGATACATGGCATACAGCGCTGGGCGTGCAATATCATCCCGATGAGCAGTGGCGCATTAATGCCGGTATTGCCTATGACAGTTCACCGTACAAATCGCAAAGTGATGTAGCGCTTTCGATGCCAACCGGCGATGAATGGCGACTTGCCACCGGTGCACAGTACCAGATTACGCCAGCCAGCAATATTGGCGTTGCCGTTGAGTATTTGCACATGCAGTCGTCCAACGTCAAATCTGATATCTTTGCAGGCCAGTATAAGAACCCGTGGCTATGGTTTGCCAGTGTCAACTACAGCTATCAATTCTAGCGCCGTTATTCCCGATTAACTATCTCACGCATTGTTAATAGTCACCATGGCGGATTATCTATCCGACAGTGTCTGGTAACCGTCTGCTGGTGGTCTTATCACACACGCTGGTTTAAATAAAAATAAATTTCTACTTTTATTATTGAGCAATTTATGGTTTTAATATGAATCTGTACTACCTTCATGGAATATAGGTAAAAGTATATTGTTTTCAATCTAAATAATACAGGTTTGATTATGCAAATTTCACCTCCGGTACGCCCAGAACAAAGCATACAACGCTTAATGCAAGCACTTGAACCGATTGCAGAAAAGATGAAGGTTGTGCCGCGGCGGCGTATCATGTGGAAATACAAGAATAAGCCTCAACTCTACCTTTTTTTGCAAGGGGAGCTGTCTATTTTACGTTCTTCTGATGGTCTGTTAATCGTGACCGTCTATGAACCCCATTTGTTCGGTATTGCCGAAATGATCCAACCGGTACACGGCCATTTATTGCGCGCTGAAGCTGAGTCAACATTATTACGCGTCGATGCCGATAAAGCACGAGAACTCTTTCATCAACAAGGCTTGTGGGAAGATGCGGCGGCAGTGCTTTCATATCATACGGGCTATCTCTTTTATCGTGATGATTTAGTCGTACAGCAGCGTACTTATTCAGTGATACGTAACCACCTAGAAGAGATGATTTTGTTGCCGGAAGAGACGCGCACGCGAGTCTCTATTTTAGATTATATTCAGGATCGGACCCACTTATCGCGCAGCAGTGTTTTAAATGTTGTGTCTGCGTTAAAAAAAGGAGGGTATATTGATTTTGAACGCGGAGGGTATCTTACTTCCATCAATAAATTGCCTGAGCGATTTTAAATAAACCCACAAACAAGTTACAAATCGATTATCTAAATTTAATATTCTATTGTTGTGGTATGCCATATATCAATCGTAAGAAATCCTCCTCATCATTTTCTGAGGAGGATTTCTTGTTATTCAATAAGAGAGTTCACGGACTGATTAATGCTTAACAGTCCTGTTTGATTATGCTCCTTATAATAAAAATTGTTCATTTGCTGCATTTGTTCGAGCTTGGTTAAAGAAGCATAAACCTGGTATGCCTGGCTATGAACGTCAAACATCTCTCTTGGCTTAACCTCATGAAGATATTCATTTTTTAATGAACTCGCGACGTTTTCAATTTGCTGTTTATTATCCTGATATAAGGACAGGGATGCCGAGTCACTACTTGATTTTGACTCGGGTTGTGCCTGAACAACAGGGATCACCATTTTATTGATTTTAACAACTTTCTCTGGGGGAGAAGTATTACAGCCAGAAAGTATCCCAACGATGAGAAGTAGATAGAGAGTGCGCATATATAGTGTTCTAAAGACAATGGATGCCAGCTATTATCTTTTTATACAGTCAGGTGTCTACAGCTATTTTGTTTAAATAAAAACAAAAGGAAATTTAAAATTAAATGCCATTGCATTACATTGTTTCATAAGACCATGTTAGCCTACGAGCATTAGATTATAGAAACCTGATAAGTACAGTATTACGGAAGCTTCTCAACAATCAGAACTGCAGGATTTCTTTCTTCTGGATAATATATTATTAGCGAGGATTTATGAAACTTAATAAACTAGTAAGTTATCTGACTTTAGCTGGCGTGTGTTCAACATCATTAATATCACTACCTGTATTGGCACAGGAAGGAGCAAAAGATGCGACTGCTCAGACCAAAAGTGCGAATGACGCATTATATGGTCAATTGCCATTCACTGATAAAACCGATTTTATGAACGCACATAAAGGTTTTATTGCTCCGCTTCCCAGTGAATTGATTAAAGGGAAGCAGGGAAATGTTGTCTGGGACCCTCAGCAATATGCCTTTATCAAAGAGGGCGAAAAAGCCCCCGACACGGTTAATCCAAGCCTGTGGCGTCAGTCGCAGTTGATCAATATTGGCGGTTTGTTCCAGGTCACTGATGGCGTGTATCAAATCCGTAATCTTGATCTCTCGAATATGACAATTATGGAAGGGAAAGAGGGTATTACGGTCATTGATCCGCTGGTATCTGCAGAAACCGCGAAAGTGGGAATGGACCTTTATTATAAGAATCGCGGTAAAAGACCCGTTGTTGCCGTCATTTATACGCACAGCCATGTTGACCACTACGGTGGTGTCCGCGGCGTGATTGATGAAGCGGATGTGAAATCCGGTAAAGTGAAGGTATATGCACCGGCTGGTTTTATGAAGGAAGCTGTATCTGAAATATTATGGCAGGTAACGCCATGAGTCGCCGAGCTAGTTACATGTATGGCAATCTGTTGAAACCGGATGCAAAAGGTCAGGTCGGTGCGGGTCTGGGGACGACAACCTCCGCCGGTACGGTGACGCTGATTGAACCCACTAACTATATTACCCACACCGGGCAGAAAGAAGTTATCGACGGTCTAACCTATGACTTCATGATGGCACCGGGATCGGAAGCACCTTCTGAAATGCTGTGGTATGTAGAAGAGAAGGGAATGATCGAAGCTGCAGAGGATGTCACCCATACGCTACATAACACTTATTCATTACGTGGCGCGAAGATCCGCGATCCGCTGGCATGGTCAAAATATATCAATGACGTTATTGGCCGCTGGGGTGGAAAGGCAAACATTATTATTGCTCAGCATCACTGGCCGACCTGGGGTAATGAAAATGTGGTGAAGTTAATGAAAAGTCAGCGTGATATGTACCGTTACATCAACGATCAGACGCTGCGTATGGCTAACCAGGGGCTGACCCGTGACGAAATCGCCGCTAACTTCAAACTGCCGTCTGGTCTGGAAAAATCATGGGCCAGCCGTGGATACTATGGTTCTGTAAGCCATGATGTGAAAGCAACGTATGTCTTTTACCTCGGCTGGTTCAACGGTAATCCGGCAACACTGAATGAATTACCGCCCGTTGATGCCGCGAAGAAATATGTCGATTACATGGGCGGCGCTGATGCAATCATGCAAAAAGCGAAAACGGATTACGCCCAGGGCAATTACCGTTGGGTGGCGCAAGTCACTAACAATATCGTCTTTGCTGATCCGAGCAATAAAGAAGCCCGTAATCTGGAAGCCGATGCCCTTGAACAAATGGGTTACCAGGCTGAGTCCGGCCCATGGCGTAATTTTTATCTGACAGGTGCACAAGAATTACGCAACGGTGTGGTAAAAGGCGCGACGCCAAATACCGCCAGCCCGGATACCGTTAAGGCCATGTCGCCGGAGATGTTCTTTGATTATCTCGCGGTACATATTAACGGAGAAAAAGCGGCAAATGCGCAGGCAGTCTTCAACATCGATTTAGGTGCTGACGGCGGTAAATACAAACTGGAACTGGAAAACGGTGTTCTTAACCATAGCGCTGATGCACAGGCCAGTAATGCTGACGCCTCCATTACGCTTAACCGTGCAACGTTGAACAAAATCATTCTTAAGGAAGAATCGCTGAAACAGGCAGAAGAGAAGGGTGATGTACAAATTTCCGGCAATCATGCCAAGCTTGATGAGTTCCTCGGGTATTTAGATAGCTTTGATTTCTGGTTTAACATGGTAACGCCTTAACTGTAGAGACAAACCATGCCATAACCCGCCAGCACTGGCGGGTTTTTTATTGTTGCTTATCAGAGTATTGAGTTGAACGATGCTGTATAGCAGTTGCTATACATAAGCCTTATGATATGCTTGTAAAGCAATTGCTATACAAGAGGCTTAATAATGAAATCAGATGTCCAGCTCAACCTTAGAGCTAAAGAATCCCAACGCGCGCTTATTGATGCGGCCGCAGAGATTCTACATAAATCGCGTACAGACTTTATTCTGGAAATGGCCTGCCAGGCGGCAGAGAACGTCATTCTCGATCGCCGAGTGTTTAATTTTAATGATGAACAATACGCTGAGTTTATCGAGATGCTTGATGCTCCGGTTGCCGAAGATCCCGCTATCAGGAAGCTACTGGCAAGGAAACCACAGTGGGATTTGTAACCGCACCGGAACCACTAACTCACATTCATCAATTAGCGGAATTTGTCAGCGGAGAAATTGTTCTCGATGATTGGTTAAAGCAAAAAGGGCTAAAAAATCAGGCTCTCGGCGCAGCCAGGACGTTTGTTGTCTGCAAAACAAACACGCGACAAGTCGCTGGCTTTTATTCACTGGCCACAGGTAGCGTCAACCACACAGAAGCAACAGGCAATCTTCGGCGTAACATGCCAGATCCAATCCCCGTAATTATCCTTGCCAGATTGGCCGTAGATCTTTCTGTTCGTGGAAAAGGGTTAGGGGCCGATCTGCTTCACGATGCGGTACTGCGGTGTTACAAAGTGGCAGAAAATATTGGCGTGCGTGCCGTTATGGTACATGCGCTCACAGACGAAGCTAAACGTTTTTATCTTCACCACGGATTCAAAGCATCTCAACTGCAGGAACGAACTCTGTTCCTCAGGCTTTCATGATTGTAATGAGCAGAGGAGGTCAATGGCCAAACGTGGGCCACATGGAGTCTCAACTGAGTACGCAGCAATTGCATTTAACATAATATACATTATGCGTACTAACATAGATAAAGGCGGAATCTGCTGTTTTATGGTCATCCTTGTGCTGCTCCATAATGACGCCTCAAAACCCTTTCAAGCGCAGTTGCCTCAACAGCGCTAACAGTTTTGGATGATGGCTCTTGACTACAGCTGGTTATGCAGTACCGTTTTACGTTCCGCCACCGCCAAACGCGCTCATGGCCGGGGGAATAAACTGCCCATCAACCTGTCGTCCCTTGCCATGCAGAAACAGACCGAACAGGCCGCCGCCATAACCAACGGCCGGTTCGGTAATAACCAGCGGAATCGGTAGAAAACCGTACGGGTTTTCTTGTAAATAACGGCTCATGTCCACCATGCCGTCTTCAGGACCGATAAGCCCTGTCGCCATAGCGCGCCAGCACAGCAGAGGAATTAGCAGAAAAAGCCAACGCATTATTTCCCGCCTTCTGGCGGTGTTGCGGGTGCGGCATACCAATTCTCTTTGGCCACCATCACGCTGTTTTCTGGCTGTAGCACAAAATTCGGAGACATAATCTGCACGTTAAATTCGTTGAAGACGTCCTGAATATTGCTATGCAGTTCATTACGGGCATCTGCCAGTGATACATCCGGCAGCAGGCGCACCTGCAATTCATAGGAAATATACCAGTCCATCAGACTCAGCTGACGCACCAACGGCGGCTGTGAAAGATCGATTCCTTTGGCCCGCTTGGCTGCCAACTCCAGCATTGCGTGGACCTGGCGCCAGGGCGTGTCGTAGCCAATGGTAACGCCGACCGTCAGGTTGACGCCGCCGTTGGTGCTTTGCGCGCTAAGGTTAGTAATTTTTCCACTAACCACTACCGCATTTGGCACTGTGACCACGTAATTTTCACGAGTGATAATTTTGGTCGCGAGCATACCAATTTCGCTTACCAATCCCTCGTTGTCCGCTACCCGAATCATGTCGCCTTTGCGCAGCGCGCGCGAATAGATCAAAACCAGTCCGCTCATTGCGTGGTTCATCACCCCGGCCGACCCCAGCGTGAGCATCAGGCCAAAGAAAACGCTGATGCCTTTAAACGCCAGTGAATTGGCTCCGGGCAAAAAGGGATAAGCTGCAGATAGCGCAAAGAGCCACACCACCACAGAGATCAACTTCCGGGTTGCGCCCACGGTTTCAGGGTGAATTCCAGGCAACTGCAAACGCCCTGCCTCCACCTGGTTGAGAACCACTTTAAGCAACTTCAGGATGAACGCCGTGATGAGAAAAATGATCAGGACGATCATCAAGCCAGGTAACGCTGAGACAATCGACAATGCAATATCACGCACTACGCGTACAGACCAGTCACCAAGGGACTCTCCCCAGACGCGCGTCCAGGGAAACAGGCTAAAGACCCAACTCAGCCAAATGTAAAGTGCAACGATACCAAGCAGGATCATCAACAGTGCGTACAGGCGTGTCTCGATAGCGCCGATAAAACGCCGCCAACTCTGGGGGATCCAGCTTTTGTTCTCAAAAATGCGACGACGATAAACGCGTCTGACCCAACGCCAGGAACGGTATGCACCGAACCAAAACAGCACCAGTCCCACCAGACCAGCCACCGTTTTCACCGCCGACAGCGCCAGCCAGCCGCTGTTATACTGATCGCTCAATGCAGACCGCTGCGCCTCTATGCGCGCCAGTACGCGCTGCGCTGCCTGGTCGAGCGTAAGATCGTCTCCTTCGTCGAGATCACCTTGTGTCAGCAACATCACCGGTTTACCGTTCATCACGATAAGCCTTCCCGGCTGGTTATAACGCGTGACCGACACAACCTGTAGCGGTTCGCGAACATCGGCTTCAGTGAAATTTCGTAGCGTATTGCGGATGCGCAGCACCCGCTCTTCTGGCGTGGTAAGGCCGAATTTCGCCTGGAGCATGACAATCGGTTGATGAAAAATATAAACCGTCCGCGCGCGTTCCTTTTCGGTGGGCTCCTGACGAGGTTCCGCCGCATATGTGTTAACAACCAAAGAGGAAAGAAAGCACATTAAAAAAGCGATCACAATCCTGTTCATATTCGCCACCGAAAACGCGAGAATTATCGTTATTATTCAAAAAGCCAACGCAAATTTGATTGCTTTTTTTAGCATAGACCAGCCTTTCACTTACGCAATGTTAGTGAGAATGAGATCTTCATTTGATGTGAAAGATGACATTTCTCTGGGAAGGCTCTTATCTTCATCGTCGCTAATTTGAAAAGCATATCTCTGACCAAAAGTACATAGCCTCAATTATTACGTCATGAGATTCTGTCTTTAGTAGCTTTCATTTAAAAATATAAAGCCGCACATCTGTGATTTTTAAGCAATGGTATGTAATCGTTCGTTATATACTGAACCAGGTGACTTCACTTACTTTCAGAAATACGATAATAAAATTGAGTACATATCGGACAATGCGAAACAAAAAAAGCAAAACCATCCTACGCTTCGCGCTCTTGCTACTATTTACCTCTACGCTGTCGAGCTGCACATTAACCCGTGTTTCCGACAGCACACTCGCCAAAGAGGTCGATGAGCTGAATGTTATTGGTCTGAGCCTGGAGGCAGCAAGGCAAAGAGCAACTGAAAAAGGTTTTGTGTGCAGCGAATACGGAAACGTGAACACGGTTGTAACCGAACAGGGTGATCATCGATGGCTACAAACTGAGTGCAGCAAGAAAAGTGCAGAGCTGTTCTGCCCGCAAATGCGTTTTGTCGTTCTTAATGTCGAGCCCAGCACGAACACAGTCGTTGATGTTGGCAACTATATTAATCAACACACCTGTTTTTGAAGGCAACACCTGCATATTGCGCTAAACCTCGTATTGACTAAAGGACGCTATCTTGCTCATCAGAATCATCATCGCAATGATCGCATTTGCTGGAAATTCAGTGCTTTGCCGACTCGCATTGAAGGGTATGCATGCTGATGCTATCTCATTCAGCAGCATCAGATTGATAAGTGGCGCAATTGCCCTTTTTTTATTTATCGCGATAACATCTGACAGCAGAAAATTTGAGTTCAAGTGGTTAAATGCCCTGCTCCTTTGCATCTATGTTTTTTCATTCTCCATTGCCTATGTTTCTCTTAGCACCGGCGCTGGTGCCCTGCTGCTCTTTGGTACCGTTCAGCTCGTCATGACGGTATGGGGAATAGCCCAGGGAGAGAAACTCGTAATTTTAAAAATAACAGGAATACTCGGGGCATTGGCTGGAATAGCGATTTTGCTATTTCCTGGTGTGGAGCGTCCTTCCTTTTATGCCGCAATAATGATGGTTATTGCTGGGTTAGCCTGGGCTTTCTACAGTATCACAGGGAAGAAAATCACGGATGCTGCTGCCTCAACCGGGGGGAATTTCATCCTGGCAATCCCGGTCGCATTGATTATTCCTCTGTTCTTCCGCTCTCATCTTCATATTGATATATATGGATTAGTTCTGGGCGTGCTTTCTGGTGCAATTACATCGGGAGGTGCATATCTGCTCTGGTATTCATTGCTCCCCTTACTCCGGTCCACAACGGCCAGTACTATTCAACTCAGCGTACCTTGTCTGGCCACTCTCGGTGGGATCATATTTTTGGGCGAAACGCTCACCGTCAGAATCCTTCTCGCAAGCGTCATTATTTTGGCTGGGATTGGCTTAGTTATTTTCTCTGATATGAGAAAAGGAGCAAAATAGACTGATTAATTATCGGCAAAGACGATACAGAACATGTTGTGCCAATCGATGATCTGGCGGCAACGCGGGATGCGTAAACTCTTCTGTTTTATTCATACCAATTCGTATCATCAGATCCTCTGACGGTTTATTCAGCACAGAAGTAAATGAAACGACTTCATTTAGCGCCAGTACGTCAAAAGCAAATGCAAGACTCGCTTGCGCGGCTTCTAACGCCAGACCCTGGTGCCAGTATGCTTTAGCAAGGCGCCAGCCTATTTCGGTGCAGGGTGAAAAATGAAATTTATCAGGTTGTGGATGTAACCCCACACAGCCCACAAACTGGTGTGTTTCTTTTAGCTCTACGGCCCAAAATCCCCAGCCGCGTTCTGCAATACCTTCACTAAATCTATCGGCCAGGTTATCGCTTTCAGCTTTCTCTAGCGGCGCGGGGAAAAAGCGCATCACGTCAGAATCGGCATTGAGTGCAGCAAAAGGGGCCCGGTCTTTAGCCTCCCATTGTCGTAATATCAACCTTGATGTTTCCAGCATATTCCTGCCCTTATCATTCATTTTCATATAATCTTCTAAAATAAGTGGCTCATCGGCAAGGTCTTATACCGTCCTTTTCCGACTTTTCCTCTCATACTGGAGATTTATACATGGCCGACTGGAACCCTTCGCTTTATCTGCAATATGCAACTGAACGTTCAAGACCCGCAGCAGAATTACTCAGCCGTGTGGCGTTAGAAAATGTCCGCTCAGTTGTTGATCTTGGTTGTGGTCCGGGAAACAGTACGGCATTGCTGCATCAGCGCTGGCCCACGGCAAAGACAACAGGTGTCGATTCTTCACCTGCTATGCTGAATGAAGCGCGCAACGCATTACCTGACTGCCATTTTCTCGAAGCGGATATTAGCCAGTTTAAGCCCGAGCATCCCGTAGATCTGCTTTATGCAAATGCGTCGTTACAGTGGGTGCCCGATCACTATGACTTATTCCCACATTTGGTCTCACAACTCGGTCACAACGGCGTTCTGGCCGTGCAAATGCCGGATAACTGGCTGGAGCCCACGCATGTACTGATGCGCGAAGTGGCTTATGAACAAGATTACCCCGACCGGGGGCGTGCTCCGCTTCCTGGCGTTCACGCCTACTATGATATTTTGACCGAAGCGGGTTGTGATGTGGATATCTGGCGTACAACGTATTATCACATTATGGATTCGCATCAGGCGATTATCGACTGGGTAAGCTCAACGGGACTCCGCCCCTGGCTGCAGGATTTGAGCGAAAGCGAGCAACGTCATTACCTGGCTCGCTACCATGAACTGCTCCAGGAACAATATCCGTTGCAGGAAAACGGCAATATTTTGCTGGCATTTCCGCGGTTGTTTATTGTTGCCAGACGCAATAGTTAAGCGTTTATCATCAGACAGATCACAGGATTGGGCTACCGAGTATGCGCGCCCTCGCCTTTTTATCATAAGGGTCTAGTGGCTATGTCAGGCATCTGCTAGTGTCTTGCCACATGTTTCTGACGGGAGTTGTTATGTCTAAAGTCTACATTGGTGGGTGTCTGTGTGGCTCGATCCGTTTCACAGCCAGCAGTCCTAATAATTCCCATACCTGCTCCTGCGATATATGCCGGAAACATACTGGTGCCCCGACCGTCGTCTGGATTGAGTTTGATGCAGAAAATGTAGAATGGACGGGAAAAGCCGGAAAACCGACAACCTGGCGCTCATCTGAAACCACCAGTCGGGCTTTTTGCCCTCAGTGCGGGAGTTCCGTGGGCGCCATCGATGACGCTCCGGTCATTGCGCTTTTAGCCGGCGCTTTTGACGATCCTAATGATGAAGATCTGGCGCCGGAGTTTCATTCGTTTTCTGATATGCGGCCAGCATGGTGGGAAACAGAACGAAACTAAGTTAGTTGGTAATGTTTATCCGGCATATGTTTTGCTGGCACATTGGTTTCATCGTTCATTTGCAGTAAATCGATTTCGATTGCATTGCAAATCGCATCCAGCGGCAGGTCATTGTTCTCAGTACCAAACGGATCTTCAAGCTCTTCCGCAAGCGCATCGAGAGAGATAAAAGTATAGGAAATAAGCACTGAAATAAACGGCGTCATGTAGTGCAGATCCACCACTAAGGCGAACGGCAGCATGATACAAAACAGATAAACAGTGCGATGAAGGATCAAAGTATAAGCAAACGGCACTGGCGTATTCGCAATTCGCTCACAACCTGCCAGTACTGCCGACATATCATTTAATCTGTTGTTTAAACTATGAAATAATATATCGGACAGCTGTCCATCACGTCTGCGCACGGCCAACCACTCCCCCATCAGCAACAAAATGCGGTTTGCTGGCGATTGTGCGGAAAATACCGTCTGCAGATCTTTCTCGCTGAGATATTTCGCCAACGGCTCTGCCTGTGGGTTTCGACGTAACGTCATGCGTAAACAGTGGGCAAATGCGATTTGCAGACGAACAAACTGCCCCAGTTCGGCGTCATCCGGTAAGGTGGTTTTCACCTCGCGAAGTAGTGATCGGGAAGCAATCATCAACTGCCCCCACAGGTGTCGGGCTTCGACATAACGTGAATAGCAGGCGTTATTGCGAAAACCTAAAAAGATAGCAATCGCCACGCCCAGAATACTGAACGGTGCCAGGGTAAATTTGATACCCAACATCGTATACCAGGGCAACATGATGATAACGGCGATGGAGAGCAGGAAGTTCAGCAGCAACCGTGAGAATATTTTAGATAATACGGAACCATGCCAGACGAATATCAGGCGCAGCCAGTGTTGTTGGGGACGAACGATCATGGTTATCTTCGGGAAAATGTGAAATCCGTCACATTAGACGCGATAGCGATCAATGTTGCAAGTTAATCGCAACATTATCCCAACAACTTTTGTTCTGCTTAAAATGAAGCCGCACCTAAGTCACAGACCGGGTTTATGATATAAACCACATAGTATGTTGTAACTAATGTATATCAAGAAAAAACCCGGCCTGAGCCGGGTTGTCGGTAGTCGTCTTAGCACAGTGGCTTAACGGCTTCACGCATACCTTTTGCCAAAATGGTATCCAGATCGGCAGAGACCTGTTCCACCAGTCCAGAAACCTGCGTCAGATCTTGTTCCCAGTGTTCTTTGACACTCAGTACAGATTTGACCAACGCTTCGGTACTTATCTGGCGATCGCGATGCTGGGACCACAGCTGTTGAAAACGCTCTATCCAGTGCGCATCATCCTGAACCGGATAAGACTCACCGTTGCGCTCTCCACGATAAAAAGCAATTAACGCGGCAAGCGCAAACGTCAAACGCGCCGGCAGCTTACCGCTGGCCTGTTGCCCTGCCAGCAGTTGCGGCAATATACGGGTGCGGAATTTGGTCATGCCATTCAGGGCAATAGACAGCAGCTGATGTTTTATATACGGGTTGCAGAATCGACCGGTTACCGAGCTGGCAAAAGAAGCTAACTCATCACGTGGTAAATCCAGTACCGGAATGATCTCTTCATAGATCGCTTTCTCCACGAAAGCACAAATCTCAGCGTCATTCATCGCCTCACCCACGGTGTCCAACCCTGCCTGCCAGGCAACAGGGACCAGCGCGGTGTGAGCACCGTTGAGAATCGCCACTTTGCGCTCTTTGTACGGTTTGATGTCATCCACGATCAGGACATTCAGCGGATACTTATCCAGACGTAGTTCTGCGGCTAATGACTTCGGCCCCTGAATGACAAACAGATAGAAATGTTCTGCGGTATCGAGGAAAGCATCATGATAGCCCAGTTCAGCTTCGAGCTTAGCTACCTCATCACGCGGATAGCCGGTAACAATACGGTCCACCAGCGTGGAGCAAAATGCATTGGCCTGATCCAGCCACTGAATAAACGCTTCCGGCAGCGCCCATTCCTGAGCGTAGCGCAGAACCAGTTCACGCAGCGCATCACCGTTATAATCAATCAGTTCGCAAGGGATGATAATCCAGCCTTTATCCAATGCGCCGTTAAAATAGCTGAAGCGTTCGAACAGCAGACGCGTCAGTTTAGCCGGATAACTAACCGCTGGCGCGTCGTCAAACTTATCGCCCGCGTGGTAACTGATACCTGCTTCCGTGGTGTTAGAGAACACAAAACGCATATCAGGATTATGCGCCAGCTTCAGGAACTCATCGTATTCGCTATAGACGCTGATTTCACGGTTAACTGAACGAATTAGACGGGCATCACTGACGGCCTCGCCCTTCTCATTCAAACCACGAATGATAGTGGTATAGAGGCCATCCTGCGTACTCAGCGATGGCGGGAAGGAACTTTCGATAGGACGAACAATGACCACACCAGCGTTCAGATCGGTATGTTCGTTGAGCAGATCTACCTGCCAGTCTACAAAGGCGCGCAGGAAGTTTCCTTCACCAAACTGAATAATGCGTTCAGGATACTGAGCACCGGGGAAATCGCGACGATTTAGTGTTTGCACAATGGGTTCCCTTTATGATTAGTCATACAACCTGATTGAATTGGTCCAATAGGTTAGCAAACTTTAATACATTGAAACCCTGTTTTGATCAATCCCCGGCGACAAATTAGAGCGTTTTATAGAAAAGTGTGGTTCCGGTCAGCGTCCCATCGGGCATTTGGGCATAGTCAGGTATCACCCCTACCTTTTTCCACCCGCAATTGTGGTAGAACAACTCCGCACCACTGCCAGTCGCCGTATCAAGCACCAGCAGCGTTTTACCTTGTTGACGCGCGCAACTTTCCAGTTCGTTCATCAATTCACGGGCCAGGCCACCGCGTCGCGCTGAGGGGTGAACCAGCAGTTTGGCGACATCAGCACGATGAGGTTGATTTTCGGGTTGATCGATAATGAGTTGGACGGTACCGACAAGCACCCCCTGCGCATTCTGCGTACCAAGAACGATCCGTTCTCCGCGAGAAACACTTTGCGCGACCTTCATCCAGAAAGGCTCTGATTTTTCGCGATTAAAGGGCAGCATAAAACTGATGGAGGCGCCGTCATTGACGCACTGTTCAAGAACATCGCTGAGCTCGTCGATTCGCGACAGAATCTGTGTCGCGCTCAGCACAAAGCAGGGTTTGCCGGAAGCCATGGTTTCTCCTTAGATTGACCCCTTCATACTGCTTTTAACAATTACACAACACAAGGGGGCATATCATAGGAAAATATTATCTATGGCTTGTTCATTTGGAGTACTAACCAGTGGTAAATAACCGTGACAACGTAACGTTGCTGTTCATCGTTTAGCACTACACCCTGAGGTATATCATGCCATTTCGCCAGACACCCTCGACAGCACGTCGCCGTAGCATGTTGAGCGATAAATACCGGGTGACCACGCATAGGAGTCTGTTTACCATCATTGGCGGGAAACGCAGGTGCTAGTCGTTTAGCTATAAAATCCGCAGCATGTTGTTCGATAACTGGTGCCCCTTTATCCAGACAATACTGCCTTTCTTTCTGACCAAGACGAAACCGCGAGCGAAACGTTGATTTCGCCAGCCGGGCAAAAAGAGGATCGAGCGTTTTCATCAGTAAACCGAGCGCCCCAGCTGTTGTGTTAATTGTTCCAGCACGGCGATACCGGCCAGTGAATTTCCCGCCGGATCCAGTTCCGGACTCCAGACAGCAATCGCCATCTCGTGTGGCACGATCGCCACGATGCCGCCGCCGACGCCAGATTTCGCCGGAAGCCCAACCCGCCAGGCAAATTCCCCTGCGTTCTGATACATGCCGCTGGTCGCCATCAGCGCATTGATCTGCCGGGCCTGCATCGGTGTGACCACAGGCTCCGCAAGATGAAAGGCATGCCCTTGATTTGCCAAAAAGACAAAAGTCCGCGCCAGTTCCACACAGCTCATTTTCAGCGCGCAGTAGTGAAAATAGTTCTGCAAAACGGTGGGCACGTCATGGTGAAAATTGCCGAAGGATTTCATCAGCCATGCAATAGCGGCGTTACGCGCCGAGTGCTCAAACTCCGATCGCGCGACCGTCGCATCATAGGCGATATCCGAAACGCCGCTTAATGCCCGCACCACTTCCAGCATCCGTTGACGAGGTGCGCTTAGACGCCCTTGCAGCATATCGCAAACCACCAGCGCCCCGGCATTAATAAAGGGGTTGCGAGGGATACCCTGCTCCATTTCCAGCTGCACCAGGGAGTTAAATGGATGACCGGAAGGATCTTTGCCGACGCGCTGCCAGATCTCCTCTTCCTGATAGTGACGCATCGCCACGACCAGACTGAGCACCTTTGAAATTGACTGAATAGAAAAACGTTCTTGCGCATCTCCCGCCTGATAGTGCTGCCCATCAACGGTACAGATAGCAATACCCAGTTTTGAACCGTCGACGGAGGCTAATGCCGGAATGTAATCAGCGACTTTACCCTGACCAATCAGCGGACGAACCTGCTGCACAATGGTCTCTAAAATTGAATTGTCCATGGCCCTGGCCACAACATGCTCCTTGCTCGCAGGTATGAAAGGCCTGCGAGTATAACAGAGCTGAATACGCAACGTCAGGCCGGAAGGCGGAATCTGGCCACGGCCTGCATAAGCTGGTTAGATTCATGGTGAAGCTGTAAGGAAGAATCAGATGCAGCATTCACCAGATCACTGGTTTGTCGGGCTTCGCCGTTCAGGACATGGAGCTGACGGGTTAACTGGTGAATACTGTTCCCCTGATTTAACGTTGCAGTCGAAATGTCGTTCAGTAACGCGCCGAGGTTTTCCACCAGTGCGATAACCTGCTGCAAATTCTTATCCAGTCCATTAACCGCGTGAAAGCCCTCTTCAATGCCCTGTAACGAGTGTTTAATCAGTGTCTGAATGTTTTGCGTAGACTGACCGCTTTTTCGCGCCAGCAGCCCAACTTCTTTCGCAACCACGGCAAACCCGCGCCCTTGCTCCCCGGCATGTGCTGCCTCGATTGCGGCGTTGAGAGCCAGGATATTTGTCTGAAATGCAATGTTGTCGATAAGCGTTGTAATCCCTCGCATTTCAGACGAGCGAGTCACAATCGCCTGCATTGACGCATTTACCGTCGCCATCATTCGGTCTCCACCTGCCGCAATATCACGCGCCTGCACTGCGCGTTGATTCGCCAGTTCAGCAAAGCCACTGTTATCCTCAACATGCATTTCCAGAACCGAAATATGCGATGTCACAGTGCTCAACTCTTCACTTTGTTTTGCCGACTGCTGGTATAGCTGTTTATTGTTCTGCGCAAGTTCGTTGATATTTCCTACCATTGCGGTGGTGGCATCATTCACCTGCCGTACCAGCGCGCAGAGCCCCTGCTGCATTGCAGCAATACGCGAACTTAATTGCGTCACTTCCCGATTAAACTGACTCACCTGCGGGGCTGGCCGGGAAAGATCACCCGCCGCTAAAATATCGATATGATCGATCAGCCGTCGCAGCGGCATAATCACCCAACGGAACATACTACGCCAGACCAGAAAGGCGATAACCACCAGTACCAGAGGAATAAACAAAAATAGATTCTGTAAACGCTCAAGACTGGTCAACAGCTGCTGACGCCCAACTTCCGCATGTCGCCCACTGCCCTGCTGAAAGCGCGCGTAATTACCGTTAAAGTCTGTCTGAAAGGCCTGCACGGGTACGGCAAAAAACGCATCAATGGAACCTGACTGCATCAGCCCGTCCGCCTGCTCCTTAATACCGCTATAAAAACGCTGATAGCTCTCTGTTAGATCCGGATCCGACTGCGGCTTCATATCCCGCCAGGCATCCCATGCAATTTTTGACTGCGCCAGCGCCCGATACGCCTCTTCCATTAACGGACGCCAACTCCCGTCCGATCCGGTGGCGGCATCCTGCATAAAATAAATCCCCGCACGGTTAAGTAAATCGCTGGCAGATAATAACGCCACCCGCGCTTCATCAACCTTTGCCTGCTGCAAAAGCGCGAGTTGATTACGCCCTTCATTCTGCTGTGCGTCACTGACTGAGGCCGAGAGCATCAAGGAGGACACGACCTGCAAAACAGAGAACAGCGCAATAATGCAAAAAATGCCCGTTAACAGACCGAACTGACGGGGTATTAGACGATGGGAAATTTGCGTTATGTTCATATTACTCTTCTGTATCAAAGCGTTAGTCGCGAGTGTACGGAGAGTAAATGACAGAAAAATTGCAGAAATAAGACAGGTGCCCCCAGCGGAGGCACCCACACCATCAAAGGCGGTTTTTCCAGACGGTCTGCACGTTACAAAACTCATGCAGACCAAAGTGCGAAAGTTCGCGGCCAAAGCCACTTTTCTTCACACCACCAAACGCAACGCGGGCATCACTGGCGCTGTAACCATTGATAAATACGCCACCACACTCCAGGCGTGACGCCATCTTCTGCGCCAGCGCTTCATCCGCAGTAAACACCGTGGCGGATAAGCCGAAATCACTGTCATTCGCCAGCGCTAACGCATGTTCCGCATTCTTCGCCACGGTAATTGCCGCAACCGGACCAAACAGCTCCTGGCGGAACGCCGTCATCTCTGGAGTGACATCGCCCAGTACCGTCACGGCATAGTAATTGCCCTGACCCGCAATTTTTTCCCCGCCGAGCAGTAACCGTGCCCCTTCGGCAAGGGTGGCTTCTACCTGCTGGTGCAGTTCGTCACGCAGATCAAATCGCGCCATCGGCCCCAGATCGTTTTCTTCGTTTAGCGGATCGCCCATTTTGAGCGCACTCGCAGCGGCCACAAAGCGTGAAGTAAATTCTGCCGCAATCCCTTCTTCGATAATAAAGCGCTTGGCTGCCGCACAAACCTGCCCTGTGTTCTGATAACGCCCAGCGACCGCCGCCTTAACGGCCAGATCGAGGTCAGCATCATTGAGGACAATAAACGGATCGGAGCCGCCCAGTTCAAGCACACATTTTTTCAGCGCGGCACCCGCCTGGGCGCCAATCGCCGCACCGGCACGTACGCTTCCCGTTACCGTTATCGCCGCGATACGCGGGTCATTGATCATTTGACTGACCCCGGCGTTATCGGCATTCACCCAACCGTAAACCCCCGCGGGTACACCAGCATCAGCGAAAACCTGCGCAATAATTGCAGCACAGCCGGTTACGTTAGGCGCATGCTTTAACAGATAGCCATTTCCGGCCAACAGAATCGGGACGGCACCTCGCATTACCTGCCAGAGCGGGAAGTTCCACGGCATGATCGCCAGAATGGTTCCTACCGGACGATACTCAATCACCGCCTGGTTATTCTCCACCAGCGTGGGTTCCGGATTGAGCATCGCCGGTCCATGCTCGGCGTACCAGTCACACAATGCAGCTGACTTGGCGACTTCAGCACGCGCCTGCTTAATGGGTTTACCCATTTCACGTGAGATACACTCCGCCATCTCTTCCGCACGATGGCGCAGAGCTTGCCCGATCTGGCGCAGCGTTTGCGCACGGTGCTCAACGGAAGTATGTTTCCATTCGTTATAGCCATTCGCGGCAAGGTTCAGCGCATGATCAATCTCTTCCGCGCTTGCCCACGGCGTCGCCGTCAGCCTTTCACCGCTGGCAGGGTCAAAGGAAATCGCATGTGTTGCTGCTGTGATAGTCATAAGTGCCTCTCTTTATCGCAGGGTATGGTTATATCATGAGCATATTTACTATTTCTGAAAAATGAATAATATTAACCATACCATTCACGAATAGAGAATATTATGGATCTGACGCAGTTGGAAATGTTCAATGCCGTCGCGGAGACTGGCAGTATTACGCAGGCCGCCGCGAAGGTGCATCGCGTGCCATCCAATCTCACCACCCGTATACGTCAGCTTGAAGCCGACCTGGGTGTTGATCTATTTATTCGTGAAAACCAGCGCCTGCGGCTTTCCCCATCCGGGCACAACTTTTTGCGCTACAGCCAGCGGATCCTGGCACTGGTTGAGGAAGCCAGGATGGTCGTCGCCGGGGATGAGCCGCAAGGACTCTTCTCTCTCGGCTCGCTTGAAAGTACAGCAGCAGTTCGCATCCCCGCCACGCTGGCTGAATATAACCAGCGTTACCCCAAAATTCAGTTCGCGCTGGCGACAGGTCCTTCAGGCACAATGCTTGACGGCGTGCTCGACGGTACATTGAACGCTGCCTTTGTCGATGGTCCAATTACCCATCCGGGACTTGAAGGAATGCCGGTCTACCGTGAAGAGATGATGATTGTCACGCCTAACGGTCATCCCCCCATTAAGCGGGCCAGTGACGTCAACGGTTGCAGTATTTACGCCTTTCGCGCCAACTGTTCCTATCGCCGCCATTTTGAAAGCTGGTTTCATGCCGATCGCGCCATGCCCGGCACCATTCATGAAATGGAGTCATATCACGGCATGCTGGCCTGCGTCATTGCCGGCGCGGGTATCGCACTGATCCCGCGTTCGATGCTGGAGAGCATGCCAGGGCATCATCAGGTCAACGCCTGGCCGCTAAGCGAGAACTGGCGCTGGCTGAATACATGGCTGGTCTGGCGCAGAGGTGCAATGACACGTCAGCTGGAAGCGTTTATTGAGGTGTTGAACCCTCAGTTATCACAGAGCCCGGAGTAACTGGCGCTCCTCAAAGAACATGAATACCTGTAAATCCGGGTGAAGTCATACGCCCGGAATTTCATTATTATTGAAATACTTAAAAATACGAGGAATGTTCGGCAGCAAATTGTGGCGCCCTGCCAATGAAATGAGATCCGCATCACAAAATGATTGTATTTTCGCCAGCAAACGTTTTAAGATCGTGGCCTTACCTTTTCGCAGCTAATCCTCTTATTTGATATGACAACAGACACTGTTTCCCGCAAGGTCGCGTGGCTACGGGTAGTTACGCTTGCCATTGCCGGTTTTATTTTCAATACCACAGAGTTTGTCCCTGTCGGCTTGCTGTCCGACATCGCACAAAGCTTTAATATGCAGACTGCTCAGGTCGGGATCATGCTGACGATCTACGCCTGGGTTGTCGCCCTGATGTCGCTCCCTTTTATGTTACTTACCAGTCAGGTGGAGCGCCGAAAACTGCTGATCTGTCTGTTTGTTGTGTTTATCGCCAGTCATGTTCTCTCTTTCCTGGCATGGAATTTTACCGTGCTGGTAATTAGCCGTATTGGTATTGCCTTTGCGCACGCTATTTTCTGGTCGATCACCGCATCGCTGGCGATCCGCCTGGCTCCTGCCGGTAAACGAGCACAGGCTCTCAGCCTGATTGCCACCGGCACCGCGCTGGCTATGGTATTGGGTCTGCCCATCGGGCGCATTGTCGGTCAGTATTTTGGCTGGCGCACCACCTTCTTCGCCATCGGCATGGGGGCGTTAGTTACCCTGCTTTGCCTGATTAAGCTCCTGCCCAAACTACCCAGTGAGCACTCCGGCTCTTTAAAAAGCCTGCCGGTGTTATTCCATCGTCCGGCATTGATGAGTCTGTATCTACTGACGGTGATTGTGGTCACCGCACATTACACGGCCTACAGCTATATCGAGCCGTTTGTGCAGACCGTCGCGGGTCTGAGCGCAAACTTTGCTACCGTGCTGTTGCTGGTTCTGGGTGGCGCGGGAATTGTCGGTAGCGTCATTTTCGGTAAGCTGGGGAATCTGCATGCTTCCGTACTGATTAGCAGTGCCATTGCCCTGTTGACGGTATGCCTGGTGTTGTTACTTCCCGCTGCTGACAGCGAAATGCACCTTGCTATCCTGAGTATTTTCTGGGGCGTCGCCATCATGCTGATAGGTCTGGGTATGCAGGTGAAAGTGCTGGCGCTTGCTCCTGATGCGACTGACGTCGCAATGGCACTGTTCTCAGGCATCTTTAATATCGGTATTGGCGCTGGCGCGCTGGTAGGCAATCAGGTGAGTTTGCACTGGTCAATGTCTACGATTGGTTACGTCGGCGCAGTGCCTGCCGTGGTGGCGTTGATATGGTCGGTGATTATCTTTCGTAAATGGCCGGTATCGCTGGAAGAACAGCCTCAGCATTCGTAAAAAATGTGCCCGGTAGACATTACCGATTACCAGGCACAGTGTTCTAAGCGTAGGTTTTAATAATTTCCAACACGCCGTTAATAATAAACTGCACGCCCATACACACCAGCAGGAAGCCCATCAGACGAGAAATCGCTTCGATACCACCTTTGCCGACCAGGCGCATGATCCCCCCGGAACTGCGCAAACAGCCCCACAGGATAATCCCGACAACCGCAAAAATAATCGGCGGCGCGATCATGATCACCCAGTCCGGAAATTCGGAGCCATGGCGCACGGTTGACGCGGAACTGATGATCATCGCAATCGTCCCCGGACCGGCAGTGCTTGGCATAGCCAGCGGTACAAAGGCGATATTGGCAGTCGGCTCGTCTTCCAGCTCTTCTGACTTGCTTCTCGCTTCCGGAGAATCATGTGCCTTCTGCTGCGGAAACAGCATCCGAAAGCCGATAAACGCAACGATTAACCCACCCGCAATACGGAGTCCGGGAATCGAAATCCCGAAGGTATTCATCACCAGTTGCCCGGCATAGTACGCCACCATCATGATGGCAAACACGTAAACAGATGCCATGAGTGACTGACGGTTACGCTCTGCGCTGTTCATGTTGCCCGCGAGGCCAAGGAACAACGCCACGGTGGTTAACGGGTTTGCCAACGGTAACAGGACTACCAGCCCCAGCCCTATTGCTTTAAACAAGTCCATCATAATGTCATCTTTCCTGTGCGTTAATCGTCAACGGCAAGTATACGGTGAAATCCAGAAGATAAGCCATTTTCGCGATGTAAGGATTCATTTTTCATCCGCACGTATAAACCATAATTATCAGATCGTTAAATTTCCACATTCCAGGTATTGAGTCTGATGATTTAGCAAAACGTGGCATTTGCGGATTCATTCGTTTGACTTATATTTGCCTAAGCAATAATATCAGCCGTGACTAACTACTTGCCAGGGCAACCATTGTGAAAAACACCAGTGATCTGTTTAACGAAATCATCCCACTGGGTCGTTTGATCTATATGGTTAATCAGAAAAAAGATCGTTTGTTAAACGACTATTTGTCACCGCTGGATATCACGGCATCGCAGTTCAAGGTGCTCTGCTCCATCCGTTGCGCGGTGTGCATCACCCCTGTCGAATTGAAAAAAGTGCTGTCTGTCGACCTTGGCGCCCTGACGCGGATGCTGGACAGACTGGCCTGTAAAGGCTGGATAGAAAGGCTTCCGAATCCACATGATAAGCGTGGCGTGCTGGTGAAACTCACCGAGCATGGCGCAGCAATTTGCGAGCAGTGTCATCAATTAGTAGGGCAAGACCTGCACCAGGAACTAACAAAAAACTTAACGGCGGATGAAGTAGCCACACTTGAGCACTTGCTTAAGAGAATCCTGCCGTAACCAGAAAGAGGTATGACGATGTCCAGACGCAATACTGACACAATCACTATTCATAGCATTTTGGACTGGATCGAAAATAACCTTGAATCGCCGCTCTCACTGGAAAAAGTGTCAGAGCGTTCAGGTTACTCCAAATGGCACCTGCAACGGATGTTTAAAAAAGAAACCGGTCATTCACTGGGTCAATACATTCGCAGCCGTAAAATGACTGAAATAGCGCAAAAACTAAAAGAAAGTAACGAGCCTATTCTTTATCTGGCAGAGCGTTACGGTTTTGAGTCTCAGCAGACGCTGACCCGGACATTCAAAAACTATTTTGATGTTCCGCCGCATAAATACCGTATGACGAATATGCACGGCGAATCACGCTATTTGCTCCCACTTAATCAATGTAATTGCTAAACGCCAGTTAACGACGTAACCGAGGAAATCATGAAACTTCTGTCTTATGCAATGCTGGCCCTGCTGTTTGTTGTTTCGGGCCAGAGCATGGCGGAACAGACCGCGCAACCTGCCACCCAAAACAGTCGCGACGCGATGATTATGCCCCCTGCGCACGATCAGTCCCCGTTCGATTTTAATCATATGGGTGCAGGCAGCGACAAGTCCGACGAATTAGGTGTGCCTTATTACAATATGCGCAACCTGTAATTATATTGCCCCGCCACTGCGGGGCTTTTTTTAGCCCCTCACCGACGCAACCTTACGCAACCGAAAGCCAAACACATTGATATACAACCCAGCCATGATCAGTAGCGCACCGAGCAGTTGCAATCCGGTCAGCGTTTCATCCAGCAGCACAACCGCACTCGCCAGTCCAACGACCGGCACCAACAGCGACAGCGGCGCTACACGCCAGGTCTCATAGCGTCCGAGTAACGAACCCCAGATACCATAACCCACGATGGTCGCCACAAACGCCAGATAAACCAGTGACAGAATGGTGGTCATATCTATCGCCACCAGACTTTGGGTAATTTGCGCTGGACCATCGAGAATTAATGAAGCAAGGAAGAACGGAGCAATAGGGATTAACGCGCTCCATACCACCAACGACATAACGGCTGGGCGCGAGGTATGCTGCATGATTTTTTTGTTAAAGATATTGCCGCAGGCCCAGCTTAGCGCCGCCGCCAGCGTCAGCATAAAACCGAGCATGCCAACATGCTGCCCGTTCAGACTGGACTCAATCAGCACCAGCACGCCAAATACCGCCAGCGCAATGCCTACCAGCTGTTTACCCTGCAGACGTTCGCCAAAGGCGAATGCCCCCAGAATGATGGTGAAAAACGCCTGAGCCTGTAATACCAGAGAAGCTAACCCGGCAGGCATACCGAATTTGATAGCGCTAAAGAGAAACGCAAACTGCCCAAAACTGATGGTCAGCCCATAGCCGAGCAACAGCGAAAGTGGGATTTTCGGCCTGGCAACAAAGAGTATTGCCGGGAACGCCACCAGTAAAAAACGCAGCCCTGCCAGCATTAAGGGGGGCATATTATGCAGCCCCACTTTGATGACCACAAAGTTCAGTCCCCAAACCACAACGACCAGTAACGCTAATAACCCGTCTTTACGCGACATACCACCGCCCCTGCAAATATTAAATTTTTGTAAACAAGTTAAGGTAACGGAAATCGTTGTGCCGTAACAGATCATTATTTCAGGTAGGCCACGCAAGGCATTTTCGGACAACTTATTGAGTGTACATCACAGTTTTAGCATGCTATTTGTTTCTTATATCTAAAAAAAACATAACAACATGCATTGTCGGGCAGGAAAATGAATATCTCTCTGAGAAGGTCCACTCTCGCGTTACTCGCGTCATCTTTGTTATTAACAATTGGCCGTGGCGCCACTCTGCCATTCATGACGATTTACCTCAGTCGTCAGTATGGCCTGGGTGTCGATCTGATCGGTTATGCAATGACAGTAGCACTGACTATTGGCGTCGTTTTCAGTCTTGGATTCGGCATCCTGGCCGATAAATTTGAAAAAAAACGCTTTATGCTGCTGGCAATTTGTGGCTTTGCGTCCGGCTTTATTGCGATCCCACTGGTGCATAACGTGGTGGTCGTGGTTTTGCTCTTTGCTCTGATCAACTGTGCCTACTCCGTCTTCGCCACGGTGCTGAAGGCCTGGTTTGCCGATAATCTGTCTGCTACCAACAAGACTAAAATTTTCTCGCTTAACTATACCGTGCTGAATATTGGCTGGACCGTTGGTCCACCGCTGGGCACGCTGCTGGTGATGCAAAGCATTAACCTGCCATTCTGGCTGGCTGCCGCCTGTTCAGCATTGCCACTGGTGTTTATCCAGACCTGGGTAAAACATTCAACAGCACCATCAGAAGGTTTAAACGCCGCGGTGTGGTCCCCTTCGGTACTCCTGCGCGACCGGGCATTATTCTGGTTTACGTTATCGGCCTTTCTGGCATCGTTTGTTGGCGGTGCTTTTGCGTCCTGTATTTCGCAATACGTTATGGTGGTCGCCGATGGCGATTTTGCCGAGAAAGTCGTGGCGGTGGTCCTGCCCGTGAACGCCGCCATCGTAGTATCACTGCAATACGCACTTGGCCGCAGGCTCACCGCCACGAATATCCGCCCGTTAATGACAATGGGTACAGTCTTCTTTGTCGTTGGCCTGATCGGTTTCGCCTTTTCCGGCAACAGTCTGTTGTTATGGGGAATTTCTGCTGCCTTTTTCACTATCGGCGAAGTCATTTACGCGCCGGGCGAATATATGCTTATCGACAACATCGCGCCAGCAGGCATGAAAGCCAGCTATTTTTCCGCCCAGTCGTTGGGCTGGCTTGGCGCAGCGGTTAACCCATTAGTCAGCGGCGTCATTTTAACCACATTGCCGCCATGGTCGCTGTTTGTCGCGCTGATAGTGGCGATCGTTCTTGCCTGGGCGCTCATGATAAAAGGCATGCGCGCCAAGCCCTGGGGGCAGACGGCAGTCTGCTGATGAGTATAGCGACAGAGCCGAAACCGCTCTGTCGCATACCTCAGATTGCAACCAGTCCCCGTACGCCCTCAGCCTCCATATTTTTACCGTCGCCGCGTTGAATAATGCTGCCCCGCGACATCAGCAGGTATTTGTCGGCTAGCTGCTGCACAAAATCATAGAACTGCTCCACCAGCAAAATGGCCATATCACCCCGGTGCGCCAGTTGAGAAATAACCTGACTAATCTCTTTAATTACCGAAGGCTGAATCCCTTCGGTGGGCTCATCGAGGATCAACAGCTGTGGGCGACTTGCCAGCGCTCGCCCAATCGCCAGTTGCTGCTGTTGCCCGCCGGACAAATCTCCGCCTCGCCGATGCTTCATCTCCTGTAAAACCGGAAAGAGCGCGTAAATATCATCTGGCACATGCCGGGCCTCCGGTGCTGAAAAACGGGAAAGACCGAGCAGCAGATTCTCTTCTACCGTCAAACGCGGAAAAATATCACGCCCCTGTGGGACATACGCCACACCGGCCCTGACCCGCTGATGCGGCTTCCAGTGAGTGACATTTTTATCCTGCCAGAGCACGCTTCCGCTACGGGCCGGAATAATCCCCATCAGACACTTTAGTAGTGTTGTTTTCCCCACGCCGTTACGCCCCAGCAGGCATGTCACCTCGCCGATACGCGCTTCAAAGCTCACCCCGCGCAGAATATGGCTGCCACCATAATATTGATTTAGTTCTTTCACCTGCAGCATATGAACTCCTTAACGCCCGAGATAGACTTCAATAACCTGCTCGTTGGCCTGCACATCGCGAAGGCTCCCCTGAGCGAGGACACGTCCCTGATGTAATACTGTGACGCGATCGGCAATGGTTTCAACAAATCCCATATCGTGCTCAACAACCATCAGAGAGTGCTTACCGGCAAGCTGGCGAAACAGCTCCGCCGTGTATTCCGTTTCCGCATCCGTCATCCCCGCCGCGGGTTCATCCAGTAGCAGTAAATGCGGCTCCTGCACCAGCAGCATGCCAATTTCGAGAAACTGTTTTTGCCCATGCGAAAGCAGTCCGGCGCGGCGGGTCCGCTCATTACCCAGCCGCAACAGCGCCAGTACTTCATCAATATGATCCCGTTGTTCGCCTGAGAGTCGTGCCCGTAGAGAACCCCAGACAGATTTATCATTTTTCAGCGCCAGCTCCAGGTTCTCCTCCACCGTTAATGCTTCAAATACCGTGGGCTTCTGAAATTTCCGTCCAATCCCCTGACGCGCGATGGCGATGGGATCCAGCGTTGTTAAATCGGTCGACTGGTCGTATATCGCACGACCACTTTGCGGTCTGGTTTTACCGGTTATGACATCCATTAACGTCGTCTTCCCGGCGCCGTTGGGGCCAATAATACAGCGCAGTTCCCCGACGCCAATATTGAGCGAGAGATCCGTTAACGCCTGGAATCCGTCGAAATTAACGTTAATTTTTTCCAGTTGGAGTACCGGGTCCGTTTGTTCGCGAAACCGATCGCCCGGCATCTGGCGTGTAAAAAGTCCTTCATCCGGCTGCATTATTTGTCTCCTTTGCGAAACAGGCCAATCACACCACTAGGTAAAAAAAGCGTAACGCCAATAAAGATCAGGCCAAGAAACAGCTGCCAGTATTCCGGCATAATGACGGTAAACAGGCTTTTAGCACCGTTCACCAGTACTGCGCCAAATACCGGGCCGATCAGGGTTCCACGTCCGCCCAGAGCAACCCAAATCGCCGCTTCAATCGAGTTGGTCGGCGACATTTCGCTGGGGTTGATAATCCCTACCTGCGGGACATAAAGCGCCCCGGCCAGGCCGCACAGTACAGCGGAAAGCGTCCACACCAGTAACTTGAAACCTTTCGGATCGTAACCACAGAACATCAGTCGGTTCTCGGCGTCGCGCACGGCGGTCAGAATACGACCAAACTTACTGCGGGCCAGCGCAAGTCCCAGCCATATTGCCAGCACCAGCAGCATAACCGTCGCCAGAAACAGCGCGATCCTGGTGGACGTCGCGGTCACCGGAAACCCCAGAATGGTGGTAAAACCGGTAAAACCGTTATTTCCACCAAAGCCGGTTTCATTGCGGAAAAACAGCAGCATTCCGGCGAAAGTCAGGGCCTGGGTCATGATGGAGAAATAGACCCCTTTGATTTTTGAACGGAAGGCAAACCAACCAAATACCAGCGCCAGCAGGCCCGGCACCAGAACAACCAGCAGCATCGCCCAGAGAAAATGTTGCGTCCCCCACCAAAACCAGGGCAGCTCGCTCCACGACAGGAATGACATAAAGGCCGGTAATCCTTCGCCGGAAGCCTGACGCATCAGGTACATTCCCATCGCATAGCCCCCCAGCGCGAAGAAGATACCGTGTCCCAGCGAGAGCATTCCGGCATAGCCCCACACCAGATCCAGCGCAACGGCCACAATGGCATAGCAGAGAATTTTCCCGGCCAGCGTCAACGTCCACACCGATATGGCCAGCGGATGCTCCGCAGGTAACAGCGCAAGAAACGGCAGAATAATCAACGCCAGCAGTAAGCCCAGACCCAGCACGCGTGTTGCACGCGGCGCTTTACGCGCCAGCGTTATTGTCATTGGCATCGTCATCAGTCAATAACCCTCCCTTTCAGCGCGAACAGTCCCTGAGGTCGTTTCTGAATAAACAGAATGATCAGCACCAGGATCATGATTTTGCCGAGAACCGCCCCCACCTGAGGCTCCAGAATTTTATTGAAGATCCCCAGCCCAAATGCCGCAGCCACGCTCCCGGCAAGCTGTCCAACGCCGCCCAGTACCACCACCAAAAACGAATCGATAATGTAGCTTTGCCCCAGCTCCGGTCCTACGTTACCTAGTTGCGAGAGCGCCACGCCTCCCAGTCCGGCAATTCCTGAACCAAGGCCAAAGGCCAGCATATCGACTCGTCCGGTGGGTACGCCGCAGCAGGCCGCCATATTGCGATTTTGCGTCACGGCACGCACGCGCAGCCCGAGGCGCGTTTTATTCAACAACAGCCAGGTGAAGAACAGCACCAGCATGGCAAAGCCAAGCACCACTATTCGGTTCCATGGCAATATCAGATTGGCATAAACCTGAATACCGCCGGAAAGCCATGCCGGATTGGCGACTTCCAGGTTTTGCGCGCCGAAAGTCATTCGCACCAGTTGGATGAGCATCAGGCTGATCCCCCAGGTCGCCAGTAGCGTTTCAAGCGGACGGCCATATAAATGGCGTATCACCCCTCGCTCGAGCAGCATTCCTACTGCCGCAGTCAGCAAAAAGGCGACCGGAAGTGCAATAACCGGATACCAGGCTAACCCGTGCGGGAAAAACTGCCCCATCAACTGTTGCACCATCCAGGTACAGTACGCCCCGAGCATTAACATCTCGCCATGCGCCATATTGATGACGCCGAGCAATCCATAGGTTATCGCCAGACCCAATGCCGCCAGCAGCAAAATAGAACCCAGTGACAGTCCCATGAAAGCCTGCCCTAGAAGATCCCCAACCTTCATGCGATGCGAGATGGAATTCAGACTTTCGTCAGCGGCAGCACGCACTCGGGCATCGGGTTCATGTTCAGCCCGGGTGAATGGCTGCAGGCGCACCTGAGTTTCAGGATCATTTGACGCCCCTAATAGTTCGATTGCCTGAAGCCTGACCTCCGGCGAGGTGCTACTCAGTTGCAGATTTGCCAGTGCAATAGCGAGTGCGGATTTCACATCACCATCTGACTCCTGAGCCAGTCGTTGTTGTAAAAACGGCAGCATGCCCGGCTGCGCCTCACGCTGTAATGTACGAGCTGCCTCTCCCCTTACCGTGACACTGTCACTTAAAAGCTGATGGACAGCCAACGCTCCGGCTACCAAATTACGCAGGCGGTTAGTAAGGCGAGTTTTTTTTAGCTCGCCGTTTGGGGCTGTCGCTGTTCCTAACGGCTGTACGTGCGAGCCGTTCATGATGAAGGCATTTTTCGTGTTATCGGTCAGCAGGTTCTCATCTCGCAGCGCGCTGAGCAGCGGGATGCGCTGAACGTCGGGATTCACCGCCCATTGTTCAAGCAAGGCGGCCTGCTGAGCACGGTTGGCGGCGGTAAAGGAATCAGCATCTGCGGCCTGGGCTATCCACGGCAAAAACCACATCAGCAACAACACACCACGAATCAAGCGCATAGCTTTCATGAGCGTTCTCCAAAGCATTACCCTCCCGCAGGAGGGCGTTAGATCAGTTGCTGGCGGTTTTCACAGGCTGTTCAGATTTTTTATCATTACCAGCGATGTACGGACTCCACGGCTGGGCGCGGACCGGCTCATCGGTTTGCCACACCACGTTAAACTGGCCGTTGCCTTCAATCTCGCCAATCATGACGGGTTTATGCAGGTGATGGTTGGTCGCATCCATGGTCAGGGTAAAACCTGATGGTGCAGCGAAGGATTGCCCCGCCATAGCAGCACGAACTTTATCCACATCGGTAGTTCCGGCTTTTTCTACCGCCTGCGCCCACATGTGCAGGCCAACATATGTGGCTTCCATTGGGTCGTTCGTCACTACCGAATCAGCATTCGGTAATTTGTGCGCTTTGGCATACGCCCGGTAATCCGCGACAAACTTCTTGTTGGCCGCATTATCGACAGACTCAAAGTAGTTCCAGGCAGCAAGGTTGCCCACCAGCGGTTTGGTATCAATACCGCGTAGCTCCTCCTCACCCACGGAAAAAGCCACCACCGGCACATCGGTGGCTTTCAGCCCCTGATTCGCTAACTCTTTATAGAACGGTACGTTAGAATCCCCATTGATGGTTGATACCACCGCCGTTTTTCCCCCTGCGGCGAATTTTTTAATACTGGAGACAATGGTCTGGTAATCGCTATGTCCGAATGGGGTGTACACCTCTTCGATGTCTTTATCGGCGACCCCTTTTGAGTGCAAAAAGGCGCGTAAAATTTTGTTGGTCGTGCGCGGATAAACATAATCCGTGCCCAGCAGGAAGAAGCGTTTCGCGCTACCGCCATCCTCACTCATCAGATACTCAACCGCAGGGATCGCCTGCTGGTTGGGGGCTGCGCCGGTATAGAAGACGTTAGGCGACATCTCCTCACCTTCATATTGCACCGGGTAAAACAGCAGACCATTCAACTCTTCAAATACCGGTAAAACTGATTTACGCGAAACCGATGTCCAGCAGCCGAAAACTGCCGCCACCTTGTCCTGACTCAGCAGTTGTCTTGCTTTTTCAGCAAATAACGGCCAGTTCGAGGCCGGGTCAACCACCACCGGTTCCAGCTTTTTACCCAACACACCGCCCTGAGCATTTATTTCATCGATGGTCATCAACGCCACATCTTTTAGCGGCGTTTCGGATATGGCCATCGTGCCGGATAACGAATGCATGATGCCAACCTTGATGGTGTCGGCTGCCTGAACGCTAAAACTCACGCCCATTGCAACAACAGAGGCAGAAAGTGCAAAAGCTTTTAAAAATGTACGACGCTGCATAGTTTCACTCCTGAAATTAGACTTGCTGAAAGCTCCGGTGCAGCCGGGCAGACAAAACGGTGCAAATTAAGGGTATTCAGAAGTGATAAGGCAAAAACGATGCCAGATATTAAAACCTCATATAAAATCAATAAATTAGCATCCCGCGCACAAAAATCAGTATTACATTTTCCCGCCAAAAGGATTAATCACACGAAAAAATGAACCACCATGAGACAACTCTGCATTATAAACGTGCAACAATCTGTGTCAGCATCACACCGTCATAACAGCGTCTCAGGGTTTAAAAACAAGGTTATTTGTGCGCAGATAAATGTGTCTCGTCACTATTATTTATTTTATTCGACGTGATCATGTCAAAAATTTACTTTTCAGTCGAAATAATCACACAGTTCAGCCTTTGTTTAAGATTGAATTGCTACTATAGTCATAAGCGAGGTGAACTTAAGGTAAGAGAGGAAACTCACAGATAAAGGAGCATTTACTATGCTGGGTAATATGAATATTTTTATGGCTGTTCTGGGAATTATTTTATTTTCCGGTTTTCTGGCCGCGTATTTTAGCCACAGATGGGATGATTGATGAACGGAGATAGTCCTGCACCGACCCGGCCCCTTGTTGCGTAGCTGCACAAGGGGCCATTTTTTTACCTGAATCGCGCTCGCTGTACCTTTATCGTGATTTACAGATAAAAAAAACCGCCGGATATACCAGCGGTAAATGCTTGCATGGATAGATTTGTGTTTTGCTTTTATACGCTATCTGGCAATTCCCTGCGAAGATAACGGATAGTCAGCTAACCTATCATCGACAACCCCAATGAAAGTTAAACGAAACGCAACTACCTCAAAACGTTTTTCAAAAACTCACGCACTGAGGGGATACGAGGTTCCGTCATTGGTGTCCACCAACGCGATCCGCTCATTTTCATCCATAAACATGCAGCGATTCCTGCCAGTCTGTTTCCCCTGATACATCGCCCTGTCGGCCCGACCAAGCGCGGTATCCAGCGTTTCACCCTGTTGAACCCGGGTTATGCCTGCCGTCACCGTGATACCGATCTCTCCATCAGCGTAGGGAATTTTTTTCTGACCAATCAGACGACAAAGTCGCAAACCCGCCAGGCATGCCTGCTCGTCCGTTTTTGTTCTGATGATGATAATGAACTCTTCTCCACCGTAGCGGTACGCCGCCTCATCATATCGCGTCCATGACAATAAATTTGATGCCAGAGCGCGCAATACCACGTCACCGACCAGATGACCGTATGTATCGTTAACGTATTTAAAACGATCGATATCCAACAACAATATATAGAGATTAAGCGGTTCGGCGTCGAGCAACTGCCGATCAAAAGACTCATCGAGCATTCTTCTGCCAGGTAAACCTGTTAATACATCGATATTACTGCGGATACTCAATAAATATATTTTGTAGTCCATTACAGATGAGGTAAATGCCAGAAGCGCGTCCTGGAAACTGTCGAAATGCCATGAATGGCTACGTTTCTCCACTATAGCCAATAGCAACTCCTTGCCTAATAAATGCATCTTTTCGTGAGTGGCACTTATCTTGCTCACGTAACTACAATCATCCTCATTGTACCGCGATTGATTATTAAGCCACAGTCCAAATCGACAAACAAAATGCGAGTTTTCACCCATAATATCAGGCTGTGTTACATCTGAAGACACCACGCAGCGGAACATCTTTACCAGCCATTTGTAGTGGGCATCAATGGACTTGTTCAACTCAATCAAAATTGTATCTATTTCCTTCGTATTTCTCATCATCACGTTCTCTCTCCCTGTTCGAGCGTTTCTGATGGAATTATCTTAACGATAAAAAAGAAAATTTATGTAAATTTTTTAATAGTAATTAATAAGCCGCGATTAACAATAGCATTGCGCTATGCCACTGGTCGCGGCATAGCGTACATCACTCAGTTCATACCAGACTCAAATTGAACACGGCCATTGAGCCTTTTATTTTCGCGGATAGATAAAAACCGCTAAGAAAGCTGATGTGTATGCTTTAAGCTTTTTATAGCTATCTTTTTCCGGTTAGAGACCTAAATTGCAAGGTTATTTCTTAGGTAATATAAAAACCGGGCGTTACACCCGGTTGGGGATGCACGAAACGATAGTGAGCAGTAGGCCGGATAAGGCGTTTACGCCGCCATCCGGCAATCTGTTACAAGCAGCGGATTGCGCTTCGCTTATCCGGCCTACAGCGTAATTCCCTTTTCAGCACAATGATGAATTTATCGGCGTCATTATGTTTAGCTAAGCTGAATTGAGGACTTTCCCCCTCTGAACAAACCTTACGCGCTCAAACCACGATGTTCCAGCATCGGCTCCATTCGGGGATCGCGCCCGCTCCACTGGTGATAGAGTTCAGCTAAATCAGTACTGTTACCGCGGGACAAAATAGCTTCACGGAACTTTTGCCCGTTTTCACGAGTTAATCCGCCCTGCTCTACAAACCACTGATAGCCATCATCGGCCAGCATTTGCGTCCACAAATAGGCGTAATAACCTGCGGCATAACCGCCGCCGAAGATATGGGCAAAATAGCTGCTACGATAACGAGGCGGCACAGCCTTGAGTTCCAAACCTTCTGCTGCCAGCGCCTGCTGTTCAAATTGATCAACCGAAAGAGATAACGCGCTATTTTCCAGACTGTGCCAACGCATATCCAGCAATGCGGCACTGAGCAGTTCGGTCATGTCGTAACCTTTGTTAAACAGGCTGGCCCGCTGCATCTTATCCCGCAACGCCTGCGGCATTTGCTCCCCGGTATCAACATGACGAGCAAAACGAGCAAAGACCTGCGGATGACTCGCCCAGTGTTCGTTGATCTGCGAAGGAAACTCAACAAAATCCCGCGGAGTATTGGTTCCTGAAAGTGTGGCATAACGCTGAGTGGCAAACAGGCCGTGCAACGTGTGCCCAAACTCATGAAATAACGTAATAACATCATCCCACAATAACAATGCAGGCTGACCCTTTGCCGGTTTTTGATAATTACACACGTTATAAATAACCGGCCGGGTTTCATTGAGTTGCGATTGCTCAACAAAATTGCCCATCCAGGCACCACCGCTTTTCGATTCCCGGGCAAAGAAATCGCCGTAAAATAACGCCAGCCCTACGCCATCGTGATCGAATATTTCCCATACCCGAACATCCGGGTGATAAACAGGAATGTCGAACCGTTCTATAAATTTTATGCCAAAGAGTTGATTAGCTGTCCAGAAAACGCCCTCGTTCAGCACCGTATCAAGGGCAAAGTAAGGTTTGAGCTGCGCCTCATCAAGAGCATATTTCTCACGACGAACCTGCTCGGCATAAAATGCCCAGTCCCAGGCCTCGACGTTAAATTGCCCCTGTTCGTGATTGATAACATTCTGGATTTCGGCCTGTTCATCCAATGCCCTGGCTCGCGCAGCGGGAACAATCGCCCGCATGAAATTCAGTGCCGCCTCCGGTGTTTTTGCCATCTGATCGGCAATTTTCCATGCAGCGTAATTGGCAAAACCGAGTAGTTTCGCCTGCTGCATCCGGATCTCGACCAGTCGCTGAATAATCGCCCGAGTATCGTTAGCGTCATTGTTTTCTGCTCTCGTCCATGCGCGGTTGAACAGATTCTCACGGGTCTGGCGATCGCGTAACGCCGCAAGCGCCGGTTGCTGAGTCGTATTCAATAGCGGGATAACCCAACGCGCTTCAAGCCCTTTCTCCTTTGCAGCTTCGGCGGCAACAGCAATTTCCTCTGCGCTAAGTCCGTCCAGGTAACGTGCATCATCCACCACCAGAGCACCGGACTTGTTCGCCGCCAGCAGCCGTTGATTAAACTGGCTGGTCAACGTGGCGGACTCTGTATTGAGCGCTTTAAGGTTTGCTTTATCGACCTCATTCAGACGCGCGCCGGCTAATACAAAACGCTGGTGGATGACCTCCAGCAAGCGTGATGATTCGCTATCCAGCCCCAGTGAACCTCGCTGTTGCCAGACCGCTTCAACGCGCGAAAAAAGCGCGCCATTGAGATAAATATCATTGGCAAGGCTCGCCAGTTCCGCGGAAAATTCTTCGTCAAGGCGCTGTAGTTCATCGTTGGTGTGTGCCGCCGTCATCGCGAAGAAAATGCTGGTTACACGTGTGAGCAGCGTGCCGCTTTGTTCAAGCGCCAGCAACGTATTGGCAAAATCAGGGGCCTGCGGGTTTTGCACAATCGCCTCGATCTCTGCACGTTTTTGCCGCACGCCTTCATCGAACGCTGGGCGATAGTGCTGCACCTCTATCTGATCAAACTGCGGGGCCTGATACGGCAATGTGCTGTGGTGTAAAAAGGGATTCGTTAACGACATCTTCCACTCCTGAAAACGATTTGTTTACCAGAGTAGACTTCCCGGGAATCAACCGCAATCGCGTTACGCAGGAATAGCTCTGAACGGAAATGACGTGCTATGGTAGTACGACATAAAAAGCGTTGAGGAACAGTGAGATGATCGTTTTAGTAACCGGAGCAACCGCAGGTTTTGGTGAGTGCATTACGCGTCGTTTTATTGAGAATGGGCATAAAGTTATTGCCACCGGACGCCGCCAGGAGCGCCTGCAGGAGCTCAAAGATGAGCTGGGTGACCGCCTCTATACCGCGCAACTGGACGTACGTAATCGTGCATCGATTGAAGAGATGATGGACGCCTTACCCGCAGAATGGCGCAATATTGATGTTCTGGTCAACAACGCAGGTCTGGCGCTGGGCCTTGAGCCTGCTCACAAGGCCAGCATTGAAGACTGGGAGAATATGATCGACACCAACAACAAGGGGCTGGTTTATATGACCCGTGCCGTTCTGCCTGGTATGGTTGAACGCAACCGCGGTCATATTATCAATATCGGTTCTACCGCGGGCAGTTGGCCATACGCTGGCGGTAACGTCTATGGTGCGACTAAAGCGTTTGTTCGCCAGTTTAGCCTGAATTTACGTACTGATTTACACGGCACTGCAATTCGCGTTACCGACATCGAGCCGGGTCTGGTTGGCGGTACGGAATTCTCTAATGTCCGTTTCAAAGGTGATGACGCCAAAGCTGAAAAAGCCTACGAAAATACCACGGCGCTGACTCCGCAAGATGTTACAGAAGCGGTATGGTGGGTGGCTTCTTTACCGGCTCATGTCAATATCAACACCCTTGAAATGATGCCTGTCACACAGTCTTTTGCCGGGCTGAGTATCCACCGGAGCTAATTTCTCTGCCCGGCCTTGTGCCGGGTATAGATAGCCTGAAAGAAGTGATAAAATATCCGGGTTAACTCTCTAAAAAGTAAGAATGAATGACCGTAGAAACGCAGCTCAACCCTACACAACCAGTAAATCAACAGATTTACCGTATTCTTCGCCGTGATATCGTGCATTGTCTGATTGCACCCGGTACACCGCTGTCGGAGAAAGAGGTTTCTGTACGCTTTAATGTGTCACGCCAGCCGGTACGAGAAGCATTCATCAAACTGGCTGAGAACGGTCTGATTCAGATCCGCCCGCAACGTGGCAGCTACGTGAATAAAATTTCGCTGTCGCAGGTGCAAAACGGCTGTTTTGTTCGCCAGGCAATTGAATGTGCCGTGGTACGCCGCGCCGCATCGCTGATCAACGATCAACAGTGCTATCAGCTTGAACAGAATTTGCATCAGCAGCGCATCGCAATTGACCGAAAACAGATTAATGATTTCTTCCAGCTTGATGATGAGTTTCATCAGAAACTGGCTTTAATCGCCGAGTGCCAACTCGCCTGGGATACCGTTGAGAATATAAAGGCTACAATTGACCGCGTTCGTTATATGAGCCTGGATCATATTTCCCCGCCTGAAATGCTGCTACGTCAGCATCACGATATCTTTGCCGCCCTTGAGAAGCATGATGGCGATGCGGTCGAGCGCGCAATGATGCTCCATCTTCAGGAAATTGGTGAGTCCGTTCAGCTTATTCGTCAGGAAAATAGCGACTGGTTCAGCGAAGATTAATACTACGCTCACCTCACTCCGGGGTGAGTTTCTCCTGCGTTTTCCCCTCTCCCGCATAGCTGCATAAAAAAAGCTGTGATTTTGATCGAAAACAAAAAAAATCATTAACGAGAAGCGTATTTATATTGCGCCCGTTACGTGGGACTAAAAGCCCACGGGCTTTGACGGTAAGTTGGAAAGGAGAAAACACCATGAAAACATACGATCGTAACCGTAACGCAATCACCACTGGCAGCCGCGTCATGATCAGCGACACCGGACTCACAGGCCGCATTACAGCGATAGATACCGATGGCCTGACCGCTGAGCAGATTCGCCGCGGGAAAACAGTGGAAATCGAAGGATGTGAAGGCAAATACGCCCCCCTCGAGCTGATTCGTTTAGGCATGAACTAATTGGTGTGAATGCCAGAAAACACAGCGCCATCTGGCCGTTGCAAGCCAGATGGCGACATAAAGCATAATCTTCGTTACATCAGTTTTGCTGCATACTTCGCAACCGTCGCCTTCGCCCCTTCAGCCAGTAAAGTAAGATACGCTTGTGTGACCTGCCGATTGAACAGTTCAACCTGTGGCAGTTCACGACCAAAAATAGCATCGATTGCCAGCAGCGCCTGAACGCGCTCTTCGCCCTCGTTACTGCTACGCACGGCATTCTGGATCACCGGCAACAATGGATCGCTAATTTCAATCGCCTGGCCCTGTTCATCCACACCACCGACGTAACGCATCCAGCCAGCGACACCCAGTGCCAGCAGCGCAAAGTCACTACCGTGCACAATGTGCCAACGAATGGAATCAAGCATACGCTGCGGCAGTTTTTGGCTACCGTCCATGGCGATCTGCCAGGTACGATGACGCAGCGCCGGATTGCTGTAGCGTTCAATTAACAAATCGGCGTAGCGCTGTAGGTCAACACCTTTTACTTTCAGCGTAGGTGCTTGTTCCTGCAACATCAGCGCACGTGCAGCAAGACGATAGTTTTCATCACCCATGCAATCGTTAATATGTTGATATCCCGCCAGATACCCAAGATACGCAAGGAAAGAGTGGCTGCCGTTGAGCATACGCAGTTTCATCTCTTCAAACGGAATGACATCAGCCACCAGTTCCGCCCCGGCCTTTTCCCATTCAGGACGGCCGGCAACAAAGTTATCTTCAATTACCCACTGGCGGAACGGTTCGCATGCCACGCCTGCCGGGTCGCGTACACCGGTGATATGTTCAATTTTGTCCAGCGTCTCCTGCGTAACCGCCGGGACAATGCGGTCAACCATGGTTGATGGGAATGTCACATGTTGTTCGATCCACGCGCCCAGTTCCATATCCACCGCTCGGGCATATGCAGTGACAACATTGCGCATCACATGACCGTTTTCTGGCATGTTATCGCAGGATATCACGGTAAAGGCGGCTAAACCCGCAGCTTTGCGACGAGCCAGGGCTTCAACCACCACGCCCGGCGCAGTTTTAGGCTGTTTGGGGTTTTGCAGATCGGCTGCAATCATTGGATTGTCTAACATCAGTTGGCCGGTCGCCGGAGAATGGCAGTATCCTTTCTCGGTGATGGTCAGGGAAACGATCGCGACCTGCGGTTCACACATCGCTGCCAGTACGCTTTCCAGACCATCAACCTGCGCATGCAATGCATTTTTCACCACGCCCACGACTCTCGCAGTCCAGGCATCAGCAGACATCTCTGCAACGGTATACAGATTATCTTGCTGTTTCAGATCGAAAATCTGCTGCTCGCCGCCAATCAGGTTCACTTCGCAGTAACCCCAGTCACTGCCGTGATCGGCGGCCAGAATGTCAGCGTAAACACCCTGATGTGCGCGGTGAAACGCGCCAAACCCCAGATGAACAATACGCGGAACCAGTTTTGTACGATCGTAGTCAGGAAGTGCAGCCTTAGCCGCTAAGAGCTTGTTTTGCATGGTATGGCCTACTTATAAATGAAATCAGGACTGTTCCAGAGTAACGCCTGTATGGTTGTATGTTTTGATTTGCATTAAGCTTTTTATGATTGGTATGACATCATTTATTGAGTTATGAACCAAAATCGGTGAGTTTGGCGGCATACTGCCGCCAATCGATATTAGTGTTTCTGCCACTGCTGATATTCACGTTTAAGTCTTTGCGGTGCAGTTTCCGGCATCATCAACAAACCAATAATTGAAATAACTCCAAGCACAATCACATAGGTTGCAAGTCCATAGTAATGTCCACCTGTTACTTGCAGAATTTTTACTGCTACTAAGCCAAGAATCCCGCTGCCTATTAGCGACCCCAGTTGCCAAATTAATGCTATTCCGCTACAGCGAATATGAGTTGGGAAAAGCTCTGGAAAATAAGAGGCCTGAGGTGCGTAGCACATACTATGCCCAATACTCAGAACCAGGATCATTACTATTTGTGTAAGCCAAAAACTATCCTGATTAATCGCAAGAAAGAAAGGAATAATCATAACGACCTGCAGCAACGCGCCGATAATATAAACTGGTTTACGTCCAATTTTATCGCATAGCGACCCCATCAACGGTATTGCAATGATTTCTATTATGACCGCAACGATCATTGTCTCCATCAAAATATTAGCATCAAGATTATTTGCCTTACCGTAAGCCAAAACAATCACTGTGAACATTGCAAATGTGCAAGCTTCAATTAGTTTCGCACAGACCCCCTTGACAACAATGCCAGGAAAATCGCGGATAACTTCAACTAATGGACGTGATTCTTCTGCTTTTGTCTCCCTAATCTGAGCAAAGACCGGTGACTCATCAATTTTTAAGCGGATAAACAGCCCTACAATAACCAGTAACAGACTCAAAAGGAACGGTATACGCCACCCGTAATCCATCATTGCCTCTGGAGAAAGTGTGGCATTTAACAGCGCAAAGAGTGCTAACGGCAGAAGAAAACCAACCGGGGCACCAATTTGAACCCAACTGGAAAAAAATCCACGATTTTTGGGTTCAGAATATTCAGCAGTCATCAGTACAGCACCGGCTTGCTCTCCTCCAACACCAAATCCCTGTAATACACGAATAAAAATAAGTAAAGCTGGAGCCCAGACACCAATTTTCTCATATGTAGGTAATAACCCGATACAAAACGTCCCCAAACCTACAATTAATATGGTAATAACCAGTGCTTTTTTACGCCCAACCTTATCGCCAATATGACCAAAGACAATTCCTCCTAATGGTCTTGCGAGGAAACCAACAGCATAGGTTGCAAAAGCAGCGAGAGTACTTTTAACGGATCATCACTTGGGAAAAATAAATGACCAAAAAAGAGTACAGCAGCTGTCCCGTATGCAAAAAAATCATAATACTCAGCTGCTGTACCAATTGCGGATGCTGAAGCCACTCGGCGAATAATGGGCTTATTATCTACGTTATCTTTAATATCGACTGAACTAACCATAAGTTTAACCTTCTGTAGGGTATTGGGTTAATCAACATCTTTCGTACGTAAAATTTATATTTACCAGTTCCACAGCGTGCCATCTTCCAGGCGAGCAACGGGCAGATATGCAGGGTCATACGGATATTTCGCCGCCAGTTTTTCGTCAAACTCGATCCCAAGACCAGGTTTGTCTCCTGGGTGCATATAGCCGTTATCAAAGGTCCAGTTATGTGGGAACACTTCCAGCATTTGCTCGGAATAGCCCATATATTCCTGTACGCCGAAGTTCGGCACCCACAGATCAAAATGCAGCGCGGCGGCCATGCACACAGGCGACAGATCGGAAGGTCCATGTGAACCGGTACGAACCTGATACAGAGACGCGAAATCGGCAATCCGGCGCATACCGGTGATACCACCCGCATGGGTGATGGTGGTGCGGATATAGTCGATCAGTTGTTCTTCAATAAGCTGTTTACAGTCCCAGATACTGTTGAACACTTCCCCTACCGCAATCGGCGTGACCGTATGCTGGCGGATCAGGCGGAAGCACTCCTGGTTTTCAGCTGGCGTTGGGTCTTCCATCCAGAACAAACGGTACTGTTCAATGCTTTTGCCAAAACGGGCCGCTTCAATTGGCGTCAGACGGTGGTGCATATCGTGCAGGAGATGTTCGTTGAAACCAAACTTGTCACGCACGGCAGCAAACAATTTTGGTGTGAAATCCAGGTATTTCTCCGTTGACCACAACTGCTCTTCCGGCCATTGCCCTTTGGTGGCGGGTTCGTAGGCCAGTCCTTTGCCTTTAGACATACCGTAAGTGGTTTTCATACCCGGCACGCCGCACTGCACGCGAATAGCTTTAAAGCCCATTTCTTTATGACGCGCATAATCTTCGAGTACGTCATCAACGGTATGGCCTGTGGTGTGACAGTAGACCATAACCCCTTCACGAGAAGCACCGCCGAGCAACTGGTACAACGGCATATTCGCCGCTTTCGCTTTAATGTCCCAGAGAGCCATATCCACCGCAGAAATCGCCGACATGGTGACCGGACCACGACGCCAGTACGCACCTTTGTAGAAAAACTGCCAGATGTCCTCAATACGATGCGCATCGCGACCAATAAGCTGCGGACACACGTGATCTTTCAGATACGACGCCACGGACAACTCGCGTCCATTTAACGTGGCATCTCCCAGCCCGGTGATCCCATCTTCTGTCGTAATTTTCAACGTTACAAAATTACGCCCAGGACAGGTGACAAACACTTCAGCCCCAACAATCTTCATTTCTTATTCCCTACATCTGTTCTTGTGATGCAGTAAATTTACTCAGCTGAGCTACTACCATACAAGTATAAAGATCAAAAAAAAGCTGTTTGATCACAAAAAAGGCGCTATGCGCGCCCCCATCCAGCCACAATGATCAACATGCCGCACAATGCCACCAGCGCGCCAGACCAGTCATATAAACTGAGTTTTACACCATCGACAATGCGTAGCCATAGCAGCGCGGTCACCACGTAAACACCGCCATAGGCTGCGTATACACGCCCGCTGGCTGCCGGATGCAGCGTCAGCAACCAAACGAATACAGCCAGTGATACCCCGGCGGGTATCAGCAACCAGGCTGTAGCCCCTCGCTTAAGCCAGAGCCAGGGTAAAAAGCAGCCAATGATTTCGCATAACGCGGTGACGAAAAAAAGAAATGTGGTCTTAAGCATTGATGTTATTCAGTTACCTTCGGTTTAACCATGATACGACAGAATCTCGTTAACGTATCCATATCTACCGGGTGGGTATGCCCGCAAACTGGAATAGTGTAGAATTTAACCCTGTTTTATCGTTTTTACCCTTTCCCATAAAAGGAATTCACCATGAAAATTACACTGACCAAACGCCTGTGCCTGACGGCTATGCTGACGCTGGCTGCGGCTGTGTACACCTCTTCCGCATTTGCTGAAACCAGTAAACTGGTCATTGAATCCGGAGACAGTGCGCAAAGTCGTCAACAAGCCGCAATGGAAAAGGAACAATGGAACGATACGCGCCAGCTTCGCCAGAAAGTCAATAAACGTGCAGAGAAAGAATGGGACAAAGCCGATACGGCCTTTGATAGCCGTGATAAGTGCGAGCAGAGCGCTAATATTAATGCATACTGGGAACCTAACACCCTGCGCTGCCTCGACCGCCGTACTGGCCGCACCGTTGCCCCATAATCATTGCACTTTGAAGGATATTTAAAGGATACGATATGACTAGCGCCCTCAGTGTTAAGTTGCGCCCGCTGGAGCGTGAAGATTTACGATTCGTCCATCAGCTTGATAATAATGCCAGCGTAATGCGCTACTGGTTCGAAGAGCCTTACGAAGCGTTTGTTGAGCTGTCAGACCTGTATGACAAACACATCCACGACCAAAGCGAACGCCGCTTCGTGGTGGAGTGCGACGGTGAAAAAGCCGGGCTGGTGGAGTTGGTTGAAATTAACCACGTGCACCGCCGGGCCGAATTCCAGATTATTATTTCGCCGGAATATCAGGGGAAGGGTCTGGCCTCACGGGCGGCTAAGCTTGCGATGGATTACGGCTTTACCGTGCTCAACCTCTATAAGCTGTATCTGATCGTCGATAAAGAGAACGAAAAGGCTATCCACATTTACCGTAAACTCGGTTTTATGGTGGAAGGCGAGCTGATTCATGAATTCTTTATCAACGGCCAATACCGCAACACTATCCGCATGTGCATCTTCCAGCAGCAGTATCTGGCAGAACACAAAACGGCAGGCCCTAACCTGTTGCAACCTACCGCTCAGTAAAGGCGATTAGTAGTAATCGATAGTGTTTTCAATCGAGTAATGATGTTCAACTGCCGGCTTCACGCTCTCGTCAACGATAACGAGCTGGCAGTTGACCGGATTTGCGTATTCATCGTATTTGCACGTTTGTTTGACATTGCCTAACGGATGATTGTTGAGCAGGCTCACCGCGGTGTAATCCAGCTTCTTCAACGGGTCGACCGACGGTTTGGCATCAACCTGTAAGGTATTGTCCTTACTGACGGTTGTTTTACCCAGCGGGTAGCCTTCGGCATCATATCGATACTGCACCTTCATCTCTTTCCCCGTTGCAGAAACGACAAAACCGTTATCGTCGGTATCCCACACCACACCTGCAGCAGGCAGTTCCGCCAGTTGGCATTTGCCCTGTAAACGGATCCGTTTTTCCAGCGTTTCGGCATCCCGATAGTAGTTAGCATCCAGGACCAGCGCCATACCGGTATTGTTTTCGATATCGTGCAGTTCAAGTGTATCGAAACACCCTTCCTGTGACAGGGTACCAGCGACGCGCTTGGTGACCTCACCTTTGTCGTTGAGCAGCGTCTGACTGAAATCTTTCACCGGCCCGCGCAGCGGATCGAAATCAAATTCATTGGAAAAACTGGCCATTTCCGGCGTAAAGGAAACCAGCCCTTTGGCATTATCACACCCAACCAGCACGACACACAGGAAACCTAACAGGGTCTGTTTCTTCACATTTTTCACCGGGATAAGAAGATAATTCTCAATCATATTAGCAAATACAGTTATTTACACCAGAAATGCTAATCTTAGTCTATGTCGATCATAACAGGCGATACAACCGGCTGAAGAGAAAGTGGTTTGGGGTGCTTGTTCCGTGAACTGCGGAAGTCGTTGTGCCCTGCAACTCCACGTCAAAGATGACGAAGTCGTATGGGTGGAGTCTGATACGACCGGAGACGATATTTATGGTCAGCACCAGGTGCGCGCCTGTTTGCGTGGACGCTCAATCCGTCGACGGATCAATCATCCGGATCGCCTCAATTATCCTATGAAGCGCGTGGGCAAACGCGGTGAGGGTAAATTCGAACGCATAACCTGGCAGGAAGCACTGGATACCATCAGCACCAGTTTAAAAAATACCGTACAGAAATACGGTAATGAGGCCGTGTATATCAACTACACCTCTGGCATTGTCGGCGGCAATATTACTCGCTCCTCCCCTTATGCCTCGCTGGTCGCTCGATTGATGAACTGCTATGGCGGATTCCTGAGCCATTACGGCACATACAGTACCGCACAAATCGCGGCGGCAATGCCTTACACCTACGGCTCAAATGACGGCAACAGTACATCCGACATTGAAAACACGAAGCTGGTGGTGATGTTCGGCAATAACCCTGCCGAAACGCGCATGAGCGGCGGTGGCATAACATACTTCCTTGAGCAGGCCCGGGAGCGTTCTAACGCCCGCATGATCGTCATCGACCCGCGTTATACCGATACCGCTGCGGGTCGTGAAGATGAGTGGATCCCTATCCGTCCGGGAACCGATGCCGCACTGGTGGCGGGAATCGCCTGGGTCCTGATTAACGAAGATCTCGTCGACCAGGCGTTCCTCGACACATATTGCGTCGGTTATGACGAGAAAACCCTACCCGCTGACGCTCCCGCTAACGGACATTACAAGGCCTATATACTTGGCAATGGCGATGACGGTGTCGCTAAAACGCCCCAATGGGCCTCGCATGTCACAGGGATCCCGGCCGAGCGCATCATTAAACTGGCACGGGAAATCGGTAGTACAAAACCGGCGTATATTTGTCAGGGTTGGGGTCCACAACGTCAGGCTAACGGCGAACTGACTTCGCGCGCGATCGCAATGCTGCCAATCCTGACCGGCAACGTTGGCATCAACGGCGGCAATAGCGGTGCGCGAGAATCAACCTACACCATCACGATTGAACGCATGCCGCTGCCGGATAATCCCATCAAGACCCAGATATCCTGCTTTAGCTGGACCGACGCCATCGCCCGCGGTCCGGAAATGACCGCAACCCGCGATGGCGTGCGCGGTAAAGATAAGCTTGATGTACCGATTAAATTTATCTGGAACTACGCGGGCAACACCATTACTAATCAGCACTCAGATATCAATAAAACGCATGAGATCCTTCAGGATGATACGAAATGCGAAATGATAGTGGTCATCGAAAATTTCATGACATCTTCGGCGAAATATGCCGATATTCTGCTGCCGGACCTAATGACCGTCGAACAGGAAGACATCATTCCTAACGACTATGCAGGCAACATGGGATACCTCATTTTTATTCAACCCGCGACGTCACCGAAGTTCGAACGCAAACCGATCTACTGGATAATGAGCGAAGTCGCCAAACGCCTTGGCAATGATATCTATCAACGGTTTACGGAAGGCCGTACTCAGGAACAGTGGCTCCAGTATCTGTATGCAAAAATGCTGGCCAAGGACCCCGCGCTCCCTTCTTATGACGAGCTAAAAAAAATGGGGATCTATAAACGCAAAGATCCTAACGGGCATTTTGTCGCTTATAAAAAATTCCGCGACGATCCGCAGGCCAATCCGCTCAAAACACCCTCTGGAAAGATTGAAATTTACTCCAGCCGACTGGCGAAAATTGCCAACACCTGGGAGTTGCAGAAGGATGAAGTAATTAGCCCGCTTCCCGTCTACGCCTCCACGTTTGAAGGGTGGGACGATCCCAAACGCAGCGCATTTCCGCTGCAGTTGTTTGGCTTTCATTACAAATCCCGTACGCACTCCAGCTACGGCAATATCGATGTTCTGCAGGCGTCCTGTCGTCAGGAAGTGTGGATCAATCCCGTCGATGCCCAAAAGCGTGGTATTGCAAATGGCGATATGGTGCGGGTCTTTAACGATCGCGGGGAAGTACGTATTCCGGCCAAAGTGACGCCACGGATCCTGCCTGGCGTCAGCGCAATGGGCCAGGGTGCATGGCACGATGCAGATATGGCCGGCGACAAGATTGACCATGGCGCCTGCGTCAATACGCTGACAACACAGCGCCCTTCACCGCTGGCAAAAGGTAACCCACAGCATACTAATCTGGTCGAGATCGAGAAGGTTTAAGGACTAACCCATGACAACTCAGTATGGATTTTTTATTGATTCCAGTCGTTGCACCGGGTGCAAAACCTGCGAGCTGGCCTGCAAAGACTACAAAGACCTCACTCCTGACGTCAGTTTCCGGCGGATTTACGAATACGCAGGTGGTGACTGGCAGGAAGACAACGGCGTCTGGCACCAGAACGTTTTTGCCTACTATCTCTCCATCTCATGTAACCACTGCGAGGATCCGGCCTGCACCAAGGTTTGTCCAAGTGGTGCGATGCATAAGCGTGAGGATGGTTTTGTGGTGGTCGATGAAGACGTGTGCATTGGCTGTCGCTACTGTCATATGGCCTGCCCGTACGGTGCGCCACAGTACAATGCTGCGAAAGGACATATGACCAAGTGTGATGGCTGCCATGAACGCGCGGCAGACGGCAAAAAGCCCATCTGCGTCGAGTCCTGTCCGCTGCGTGCGCTGGATTTTGGCCCCATCGACGAACTGCGCAAAAAACATGGTGAACTGGCTGCCGTCGCCCCGCTGCCGGGTGCGCACTTCACCAAACCAAATATTGTGATCAAACCAAACGCCAATTGCCGCCCGACCGGGGATACCACGGGTTTTCTGGCTAATCCAAAGGAGGTGTAAAATGGGAAATGGATGGCATGAATGGCCGCTGGTACTGTTCACGGTGCTGGGCCAGTGCGTAGCCGGGGCGCTGATCGTAAGTGGTTACGGCTGGCTGACCGCTAAGGATGGGCTGGTAAAACGACGTATCGTTCGCAGTATGTTTTTTCTCTGGCTGGTGATGGGCATCGCCTTTCTCGCCTCGATCATGCATTTAGGTTCGCCGCTGCGCGCGTTTAACTCACTGAACAGAATTGGCGCATCGGCGCTGAGTAACGAAATCGCCGGTGGTTCACTGTTTTTCGCCGTCGGGGGCTTGTGGTGGCTGGTGGCGTTTCTCGGTAAAATGCCCGCAGCGTTAGGTAAAATCTGGCTGCTGTTGAGCATGCTGCTGGGCCTGGTATTTATCTTTGCGATGACCAACGTCTACCAGATAGACACCGTCCCAACCTGGTATAACGGCTATACTACACTGGCATTTTTCATGACGATGCTGCTCAGTGGACCGTTTTTTGCCGCTCTGCTGCTGCGTGCTGCAGGTGTTTCTTTTAACGCCGCCAGATTCGCCGGTATCAGCGTGCTGGCCCTGCTGGTGACCGTGGCGGTTATTGTGCTGCAGGGACTGTCACTCGGCGAGATCCACAGTTCGGTACAATCCGCCAGCGCGCTGGTTCCCGACTACGGCAGTTTACAGGTCTGGCGAGTCCTGCTGCTGGCTGCGGGTCTGGGTTGCTGGATATGTCCGTTGATCCGTTGCAAAGGACCGTCCGTTGGCGGGTTGGCACTCGGATTAATTCTGGTGCTTGTCGGTGAAATCATTGGCCGCGGATTGTTTTACGGTTTACATATGACAGTCGGAATGACTGTCGCAGGTTAACTTTCGGGTGCGGGGCAACCCGCACTGTTCAGGATTGTTTGCATGACCCATTTTTCACAACGAGACAACTTTTCTACTGCAGCGCGTGTGCTCGGCGCGCTGTTTTACTATGCCCCAGACAGTGCCGAAGCTTCGGCACTGGTCAGTGCGTTAAGAACCGATGGCTGGCAGGCGCAGTGGCCGCTTGAAAAGACAACGCTTTCGCCGTTAGCCGCTCAGTTTCAGGCTGAGGCCGATGAGTCTCTCCCGCAGGCCTGGCAACGTCTGTTTGTTGGTCCTTATGCGCTCCATTCTCCGCCATGGGGATCCGTCTGGCTGGATCGTGAAAACGTGTTGTTTGGCGACTCCACGCTGGCATTACGTCAGTGGATGCGGGACAACGGCATCCAGTTTGCGATGCAGCAAAATGAGCCAGAAGATCACTTTGGTTCGCTGCTGTTGCTGACGGCCTGGCTTGCCGAGAACGAACGCCACACCGAGTGCGAGCAACTGCTGGCCTGGCATCTCTTCCCATGGTCATCACGCTTTCTTAATGTGTTTATCGAAAAAGCCGACCACCCGTTCTACCAGGCGCTGGGTGAGCTGGCGCGTCTGACGCTGGCACAGTGGCAATCACAGTTACTGATCCCGGTAGCCGATAAGCCTTTGTTCCGTTAATTTCGTCACAGGCAGGAATTGTCCTGCCTGTGGTGCATCATCATGTTGCGCACGCTGAGCTTTTGCTTCTGTTGCCTAATAGCCGCAAAATAGAGCGTCTGAATTTTCCAGTCTGGCCACTCATGCATCATTTACATGCTTACCCTGACCTGCGTGCCATGTTCCGCCGCCTGCTGATCGCCGCGTTGATTGGCGTCCTTGCTGCGCTGGCCGTCGCAGGATTTCGTCATGCCATGCTGCTTCTCGAATGGTTGTTTCTGAGCAACAACACGGGAAGTCTGGTCAACGCAGCGACAAACCTTTCGCCTTTAAGGCGTATGCTGACACCTGCACTCGGCGGTCTGGCGGCTGGATTACTACTGTGGGGTTGGCAAAAATTTAACCGTTTACGTCCGCAGGCTCCCACTGATTATATGGAAGCCCTGCAAACCGACGGACAATTTGACGTCAGTGCAAGCCTGGTGAAATCGCTGGCCTCGTTACTGGTCGTCGCCAGCGGGAGTGCCATCGGACGTGAAGGTGCCATGATTTTACTGGCGGCCCTGGCGGCCTCCTGCTTTGCTCAACGCTTTACCCCGCGTACAGAATGGAAGTTATGGATTGCCTGCGGCGCCGCTGCAGGTATGGCTGGAGCCTATCATGCCCCGCTGGCGGGCAGTTTATTTATTGCCGAAGTATTGTTTGGCACGCTGATCCTCGCCTCACTGGGACCGGTAGTGGTATCCGCCGTAGTCGCATTACTCACCACCAATCTGCTTAGCGACAGCAATGCGCTGCTGTATACCGTGCACCTGTCGCGGGAATTACATGCTCTGGAATACGTTATGATTGTCAGCACTGGTCTGGCTGCTGGCATCTGCGGACCGCTCTTCATGTGGTTGATGACTGCCAGCCATAATGTATTTTTGCGCTTAAAACTCTCGCCGCCGTGGCAACTGGCGCTTGGCGGGCTGATCGTTGGCCTGCTTTCATTGCTCACGCCTGCGGTCTGGGGTAATGGCTACAGCGTGGTGCAGTCATATTTACTTTCACCACCGCTGCTGGCCGTGGTTAGCGGGATTTTTATCTGCAAATTACTGGCGGTGCTTGCCAGCAGTGGATCCGGTGCACCAGGTGGCGTGTTTACGCCAACGCTGTTTGTCGGCTTGTCGGTGGGCATGTTGCTGGGTCTGGTATGGGGATTATGGCTTCCAGGCTCGGATGAAATTGCCATTTTGCTGGGATTAACGGGGATGGCCACGCTGCTGGCGGCTACCACGCATGCACCAATAATGTCGACGTTGATGGTTTGTGAAATGACCGGGGAGTATCGCCTGCTCCCCGGATTACTGATCGCCTGTGTCCTGGCGTCGGTGCTGTCGCGTACGTTACGCCACGACTCTATCTACCGACAGAACGCTGCCGAGCATTGACAGGCGGATGTACTGCGACAGTTCACGCTGCTCTGCACGAGGCAGATAAGGCAGTTCACCGATCAGCGGTGCAGGTAATTTTTTACCCAGCACATCAATGATTTCCGCATAATGCGCCAGCCCAGGGTTAATGCGATTCGCAACCCAGCCAATCAACGGCAGTCCGTCGCTGGCTATCGCCTGCGCGGTGAGGATCGCATGATTAATACAGCCTTCCTGGATACCCACTACCATCAGCACCGGCAGTTGTTCCTGCACCACCCACTCCGATAACGGACGCAGATCGTTCATCAAGCTCCGCCAGCCTCCGGTGCCTTCTACGACAACGTGATCGACTTTTTCGCTGAGGCTTGCGAGACCGTTGGATAACAGGGTGTAATTGACCGGGCCACTATGCGCCACGCTACTTTCATCTTCGCTCAACGCAATTGGGTTAATTGCCTCATAGGGCAGCTCGATAGATGACACACTTTGCAGTACCAGTGCATCTTTGTTGCGCAGACCTTCAGGCGTCTCTTTGCTGCCTTTGGCCACAGGTTTGTAACCTGCAACGCTTTTACCCCCTGACGCTAACGCTTGTAGTAATGCGCGGGAAACCACGGTCTTCCCAACAGAAGTGTCTGTACCTGTAATAAAGAAACGCTTCAGCATCACTAACTCCACCGTTATGCTTTGAAAATATAAGTCAGGAAAATAAAACAGTGGAGAAAGTCTAAGGTATGACGACCAGGATCAGCTTGAGATAGCGCAATTTTTCGTACAACAGTTAAAAAATGTTAACCCTGTAATAGACGAATCAACAAAGAACCGTTATACATCGCGTCCTTCACGAGTGCCGCCCCTGCCATCGTCCCCTGATTGGTAAACTGGGTACTTTCAACGACTATATGCTGACTGTAAGCCGGAAGCGCCTGCTGACGAATGCTGTCAGCGATGGTTGAGAACAAGATATCTGCCGCTTTACTGAGCGGAGAGCCAATCAATATCTTTTGCGGGTTGAACAAATTCACCATGATGGCAAGAATTCGACCGACGTGGGTCCCGACGCCGCTAATGATATCTTTCGCCAATAAATCACCCTGCATGGCCGCCAGACACAGCGCGTCTACCGTTAACGGTTGTCCATGTAGAGAAGAACTCATTGACTGCTTCAGCCGCACCTGCGCCAATTCGAGTACGCTGTCGACGCTGGCGATTGTTTCCAGACAACCATGGTTGCCGCAGTAGCAGCGTTTACCGTAGGGATCGACCTGCGTATGGCCAATCTCCACCAGGCTACTGCTGCCTGCATGCAGCAAATGCCCGTCAGTGATCACCCCTGCACCCACGTTATGATCGATCACCACCTGAATGACGTCGCGTGCACCACGCGAAGCGCCAAAAAGCGCCTCGGCCATCGTCCAGGCGCTGATATCGTGCTGAATATACACCGGCACGCCGGTATGGTTCTCAAGCGCTTCGCCCAACGGCATCTCTTTGACATCTTCGTAAAATGGCATGCGATGAACGATACCGTTTTCAGTATCAATAATACCGGGTAAGGTGATGGCGATGGAGGTTAAGCGCTCCAGCTTTTGCTGGTGGCGGATGAAAAACTGATCGACCTGCGTAATCACGCGATCCAGCAACGGCGTTTCACTGACCAGTGGCATGTCCAGGCAATCTTCAACCACCAGCTTGCTGCTCAGGTCGCGTAGCGCCAGAAAAATCTCGCCGCGACTGATACGAATGGATAAGTAGTGCCAGGCCTCCGTTTCGACAACCAGCCCAACGGCCGGACGACCACGGCTACCCGCTTCCTTGATTTCCAGCTCTTGCACCAGATGCGCTTCGAGCATTTCGCGGACAATTTTGGTAATGCTGGCAGGCGCCAATTGTGCCAGGCGAGAGAGATCAATACGCGATACCGGACCCAGCTGATCAATCAGGCGATAAACCGCGCCCGCATTGGTCTGCTTAATTTGATCGATATGCCCAGGCTGACTATCAGCAACCACCACTTACTCCCTTTATTTTCGCGCTCCGAAATAATCTGCGGGCTATGGTGAAGCACTTCAATGGCTTCCGTCAACTTTTTACTTAGCCTTGTGATTTACTGCACATTTTCGCCCATTTTTAAACTAAATTAACCGCCCTGAACGGCCGCCAGCAACTGCTCACGAAAGCGTTGCGCGGCGTGACTTTGCTCATGATGCTTTGGCCACACTAACCACATTTCCGAGACAGCATCTTCTTCCGCTATCGGGATCCAACACATTTCATACAGCTGCACCCGTTTAAAAGAAGCAGGAAGTATAGAAACCCCTAATCCTGCGGCCACCAGCCCAATGATAGTCATCGCCTCGCCAACCTCCTGCGCAATCGTCGGTTTCAGTCCATAGCGACGCATCAGGCCCAGAATATCGTCATACAACCCTGTCCCCACATGGGGGTCAAAAAAGACAAATGGCTCATTCGCCAGTTCGGCCAACGTAACCACGGGTTTTTGCGCCAACGGATGCGCACGTGGGATCATTGCCATCAGTGGTTCATGCAGAATGATTTCACGCTCCAGTGTATCCGGTAGCTGCGTATTGCGCAGAAGTCCCAAATCCAGCGTTCCTTCATTGAGCGGGGCAATTTGCTCACGTGTGTTCATTTCACGGGTTTGCATATGCACTGCCGGGTAGCTTTGGCGAAACAGAGATAACGTATCTGAAACCGCTTTGATAAACGGCGCGGACGACGTAAAGCCAATACGCAATTCCCCTGCTTCTCCCAGATGCAAACGCTCAGCCCTAGCGGCGGCTTCATTAACCAGCCCGAGGATCTGCCGACTGTCCGCCAGAAACTGCTTTCCGGCAGAGGTCAGCGCCACGCTACGGTTAGTTCGGGCAAGTAACCGGGCGCCAACCTGCTGTTCAAGGATCTGGATCTGCTGGCTTAGCGGCGGTTGCGAAATGTTTAACCGCGCCGCCGCCCGACCAAAATGCAGCTCTTCGGCAACGGCCACAAAGTAACGTAAATGACGCAGTTCGATATTCATATTTTTAAAATATTATTTGAGATTATTAATATATTAGACAGAATATTATGATTTTCATACTCTTATGGCTGGTCCTGTAGACGTAATTGAATGAGCAAGGATTTCAAGTGAGCCGTACAACAACTGTCGATACCGCGCCAACAAGCGATGTTGATGAACAGATAGTTACCCCGCCGGATGGTTTTATCAAACGCGGAACATCCCCATTTATGCGCGTCACGCTGGCGCTGTTTTCCGCCGGGCTGGCGACTTTTGCCCTCCTCTATTGCGTACAACCCATACTGCCAGTGCTTTCGCACGAGTTTGGGGTATCTCCCGCCAGCAGCAGTATTTCGCTTTCCATATCAACGGCGATGCTGGCGATAGGGTTGCTGTTTACCGGCCCACTTTCAGATGCTATTGGCCGCAAGCCGGTGATGGTTACCGCGCTGCTGCTCGCCTCTTGTTGTACGCTGCTTTCAACGATGATGACCAGCTGGCACGGTATTTTAATCATGCGTGCTCTGATAGGACTTTCACTGAGCGGCGTCGCGGCGGTAGGGATGACCTATCTGAGTGAAGAAATTCATCCCAGTTTCGTCGCCTTCTCAATGGGCCTGTATATCAGCGGTAACTCAATTGGCGGAATGAGTGGTCGCTTAATTAGCGGCGTGTTTACCGACTTTTTTAACTGGCGTATCGCGCTGGCGGCGATCGGCTGTTTTGCCCTTGCCTCTGCACTGATGTTCTGGAGAATCTTACCGGAATCCCGTCATTTCAGACCTACGTCGCTGCGCCCGAAAACGTTGTTTATCAACTTCCGCTTGCACTGGCGCGACAAAGGTTTGCCGCTGCTGTTTGCGGAAGGTTTTTTGTTGATGGGGTCGTTTGTCACGCTGTTTAATTACATCGGCTACCGCCTGATGCTCTCCCCGTGGGAGCTCAGCCAGGCGGTTGTAGGTTTGTTATCTGTGGCGTATCTGACTGGGACCTGGAGTTCGCCAAAGGCGGGTTCTATGACCACTCGTTATGGCCGTGGCCCGGTAATGCTCTTTTCAACAGGCGTGATGCTGGTTGGACTGTTAATGACCCTGTTCACATCGCTATGGCTGATCTTCGCCGGGATGCTGCTCTTTTCAGCCGGGTTCTTTGCCGCGCACTCCGTAGCAAGCAGTTGGATTGGACCACGAGCAAAACGCGCTAAAGGCCAGGCTTCTTCCCTGTATCTGTTCAGCTATTATCTGGGATCCAGTATTGCCGGTACGCTGGGCGGTGTGTTCTGGCACAGCTATGGCTGGAACGGTGTGGGCGGATTTATCGCCCTGATGCTGGTGTTGGCGTTGCTGGTCGGTGCGCGTTTGCACCATCGTCTGCACGTATAATCCACGATGCCCGGGTTCCGGGCATCACCTTCATCACCCTGGCTGTAACGTCTGAGCCGCCATCTGCAGAGCAACAACCGTCCCGTTCATCACTATATGCAGCAAAATTGGCATCAACAGACCGTTGCTTTTCAGTCTGGCCAGGATCAACACCTGCGACACAAGAAACAACATCAGCAACGTGCGTAGATCCACATACTGCGTATGCATGATGGCAAAAATGACCGATACCACCACTGACGACAGCCAGGTTTTATTATTGAACCAGTACTGGAACGCGTTGAATAAACAGCCTCTGAAAACAATTTCTTCATAAACTGGCGCGATAAATATCAGGGTCAACGTAGATAACCACAACGCATAACTACTTAAGGATATTTGGCTGGTCACCCACGCTTCAGTTTGTCTGAGACCCAAAATCAATGGCAGGATAAGCTGAATAAACAGCAGCGCCGCGAACAAAATGGCAAACCACCTGGCGTTGAAAATGCCTTTGCCCAGTCCCTCTCTTTTTCTAAAGAAGAAATAATACAGCGGAACCAGCACAACAAATTCCAGCGCAAACAGCAGCGGAAAAAGTAACCCTTTGGCAAGCAGGTCCTGACTCGCGGGGAAAAACAACGGGGTAAACGTGAGGCCAAACATCAGTAAAAACATTGAAAAGCAGCCAGCAACTGCTTTGGTCCTGGCGATATACAGGTTGTCGGCATCCTGTGACATACGATCTCCTTGCGCTCATCGAAGATAAGTTGATGAATTATCTATGCATGATAAAAATTCTCATTATCACTGACAACCTACCAACTTTTACGCAATGCCCATGGGTACAACGCCAAAACCCTCTTTACTCCGGAATTTCACCGTCAGCTACTCAGAGGGGAATCCGCCAGCGGCAACGAGAAACGGAAGCAAGCCCCTGCCGTTGAGCTAACCAGATGGATATCCCCTCCATGCAGCTCGAGCATTCTACGCACGATCAGTAAGCCCAGACCGCCGCGCTCAGCCCGCTGCTCACGGGGAATTAACGCGGTCGGGCGCTGAAACAATACTTCTCGCACAGCTTCTTCTACCCCTGGCCCACTGTCCTGCACTTCGGCTAATAAACGGTCTTCATCACGCCAGACTTTTAGCCGTACTTCGCCTCCGTCAGGCGTATGACGGATAGCATTATCCAGCAAATTCGTCACGACTCTTTCTATCATCGATAAATCGGCATTCACCAGCGGTAACGGCCCCGTTACGTCAAGGTGCAACTGCAAATGACGCGTGGCAACAGGGAGATCAAATTTCTGTGCCACGTCCTGGATCAATTCACCAATAGCAAAACGTTCACGCTGCGGTTTTATACCGCCATGCTCCAGCCTTGCCAGCTCAAACAGCTGTTGTGACAGATGGCGAACTTTATGCCCCTGGCGCAGCGCGATGCTAAGATAATGCCGATTTTCCTCAGGCGTCATCGTATCGGCTTTCAGCGACAGCATTTCCAGATACCCCAACAGTGAAGTCAACGGCGTGCGTAAATCGTGCGAAATATTGGCAATAAACTCTCTGCGCTGACGATCGCTGTCTGCTAATAAATCCCACTGCTGGGCAATTTTCTGCGCTAACTCGATAAACGCATTGTTCAGCAGCGCTATTTCATTCTCCGGTACCGGTTCGGGATTTTTTTGCGCCAGCTGTTTGATGACGCTAATGCTGTCCTGTTCCAGTTTGACCACCTGCCCAGTCAGCCTTTTCACTGGATTCGTCACCCATCGCCACACCAGGAATCCAGCGATTGCACCAGCTAATAAAACCAGTATTAACGTCCAGGCCACGGTATTCCAGAGCGTTTTTTGCCAGGCGGTATTCGCCAGCATATTCAGGTCTTCACCCTGCAGAATAATGTACAAATAGCCATGTAGCTCACCGTTATATAAAACCGGCGCTGCGCTGAATACCTTTTGCTGGCTGCTACGCGGATCGTTGCCATAGACGGGCAACGCATCTGAGTTAAGGAAATCCTGGATCGGCTGCACGCTAATTTTCTGCCGCTGGATATGCCCGGGCGGTGCAGCATCAGCAAGTATTTCACCTGATGGTGAAATCAGATACAGCTCCACGCTGGGGTTGAGCGTCATCAGGTGATTAAACAATCCTTTTAAGGTCTGGCGATTAATCTGCCCGCTGGTATCAATAAGCGACTCACTTTTGACAATCTTGCTCGCCAGCTCCATCGAGAGCCTTTGCACCATGGCGTCACCATACTGTTTACTGCTGCGGATCTGGACAACACTGACGGTAACCGCACAAATCAGCATAATGGAGGTAAAGACGAGGGTCAGACGCTGGCTCAGCGACAGGCGATAAATCATGGCTGATGCTCCGCGTTAACCGCAGCAAGCTTATAGCCTCGTCCCCAAACCGTGAGAATAATTTCCGGCTCCGCAGCATCCTTTTCAATTTTGGTCCGCAGGCGATTAATATGACTGTTCACCGTATGCTCATACCCTTCATGCTGGTAGCCCCACACCTGATCTAACAGCGCCTGACGCGAAAAGACCTCGCCTGGATGACGGGCGAAAAAATAGAGCAGATCGAATTCGCGCGGCGTTAAATCGAGCGATTTACCATGCAGCCGGACTTCCCGCGCTAATGGGTCAATTTCTACGCCATGAACGGTGATAATCCCCGCCTCCATACGTAAGTTCTGACTCATCGCTTCCTGACGGCGAAACAACGCCTTTACCCGGGCCATCAACTCCAGCACCGAGAAAGGTTTGGCCAGATAATCATCGGCACCCATTTCCAGCCCCAATACACGGTGCGTTTCGCTGGTGCGGGCGCTGATGATAATGACGGGCAAATAAAAACTCATTTGGCGAATGCGACGACAAATCTCCAGCCCGTCGACACCCGGCAGCATCAGATCGAGGATAACGGCATCCCAGACGTGTTTCTCCAGTTGTTCAAGCGCACGAGCTCCGTCTGCTTCATGAACAATTTCGTAACCCTCATCCTTCAGGCTAAGCTGCAAAAGTGAGGCAATATCGCTGTCATCTTCCACCAAAAATATCTTTTTCGCGCCTGCCATCAGTGTCATCCCCCTCTCGTCGTGCTGAAAGCTTACCTCAGGCAAGGGGCGGAAGTTATCACAAAATTTTTAACTTTTCGTGAGGATCCAGGGATACGCATACGCGCAGTATGTCGTTATAGACACGTCAGACATCAACAGGGAAACGTCGCTTGTTTTCCTTAACATGAAAATAAGAAGGATAAGTCATGCTAAAAAAACGTCCACTTCGGGAAGCAGATGTTACAGCCGAGTCAGTATTTTTTATGCAACGACGACAGATCCTCAAAGCACTTGGGATAGGTGCTGCTGCGGCCACGCTGTCCTCCCCTACACAGGCTAATTTGCTGGATTGGTTTAAAGGCAACGATCGTCCACCGGCCCCCGCAGGCAAAGCGCTTGAGTTCACAAAGCCCGAGCGCTGGCAAAACAGCCTGTCACTGACGCCAGAAGACAAGGTGACGGGCTACAACAATTTCTACGAATTTGGTCTGGATAAAGCCGATCCTGCCGCCAATGCCGGTAGCCTGAAAACCGATCCCTGGACGTTAACCATCAGCGGTGAGGTCAACAAACCTTTAACCTTGGATCATGATGCGCTGACCACACGCTTTCCATTAGAAGAGCGTATTTATCGGATGCGTTGCGTTGAGGCCTGGTCGATGGTTGTGCCGTGGGTGGGTTTTCCGTTGCATAAATTACTGGCGCTGGTTGAGCCAACCAGTCACGCCAAATACGTCGCTTTTGAAACACGCTACGCCCCTGATGAAATGCCGGGTCAGAAAGACCGCTTTATTGGCGGTGGGTTGAAATATCCCTATGTCGAAGGTCTGCGGTTGGATGAGGCTATGCACCCACTCACACTTCTCACCGTAGGCGTATATGGCAAAGCATTGCCGCCGCAAAACGGGGCGCCGATACGCCTGACCGTGCCCTGGAAATACGGCTTCAAGGGCATTAAATCGATAGTCAGTATTAAGCTGACGCGTGAGCAGCCACCGACGACCTGGAATATGTCAGCACCGAATGAATACGGATTTTACGCCAACGTAAATCCGCAGGTCGATCATCCTCGCTGGTCTCAGGCTACTGAGCGTTTTATCGGTTCCGGTGGCATTCTTGATGTACAGAGACAGCCCACGTTACCTTTTAATGGTTATGCCGATGAGGTGGCATCGTTATATCAGGGCATGGATCTTCAGGAGTATTTTTAAGTGAGGTTGACTGCAAAACAGATAACCGGCCTGAAAGTGCTGCTGCATCTCGCCGGTTTTTTACCCCTGCTATGGCTCTTCTGGGCCGCGCAGCATGGCGGGTTGGGTGCCGACCCGGGAAAAGATATCCAGCACTTTACGGGCATTGCCGCGCTGAAGTTTTTGCTGGCTACCCTGCTGGTATCGCCGCTTGCTCGCTATGCAAAGCAGCCTTTGTTGTTTCGTACCCGGCGGTTGTTAGGTTTATGGTGCTTTGCATGGGCCACACTGCATATTACCAGCTATGCTCTGCTGGAACTGGGTATACAAAACCTGGGATTGTTGGGTCGTGAACTGGTTTCACGCCCATGGCTAATGCTGGGTATGTCCGGTTGGATTATCTTATTCCTGTTGACGTTGACCTCGACACAAGCCGCTCAGCGTAAAATGGGCAAACGCTGGCAAACATTGCACAACTACGTCTACCTGGCCGCCATTTTGCTACCGCTGCATTATCTGTGGTCGGTAAAAGTGTTATCACCGCTCCCTATTATCTACGCCATCTGTTTTGTGGTTCTGCTGGCTTTTCGCTATAAAAAGCTGTTACGGAAAACCGGGTACAAAGGTGTGTTTATGAAAAGTGAGTGAATCACGGTAAACTTCTTAACCACACCTAAACAGAACGAGAACAAAAAATGAGTAACAATGATAATTACCATCAGCTCACCCGCACGTTCCAGCGGCTCTCTCGCTTCTCCCATCTCTCGGCAATCGCCAGTTGGGACATGTTTACCATGATGCCGCCAGGAGGCAGTAAAGCCCGAGGCGAAGCGTTGGCCGAGCTGAGCGTGCTTGAACACCAACTGTTAACTGACCCGAAAGTGGCAACGTGGATCGCCGCAGCGCAACGGGAAGATCTCAACGATGTAGAACAGGCGAACCTGCGCGAAATGTCGCGATTGCATCACCAAGCATCCTTGTTGCCCGAATCGTTGGTAGAAGCAAAATCTCTTGCGGGAAGTCGCTGTGAACATGCCTGGCGTAGCCAGCGACCAGCTAATGACTGGGAAGGATTTTCCGATAACCTGAAAGAGGTTGTGAAGTACAGCCGCGAAGAAGCCCGACTGCGCGCAGAAGCTAAAGGTTGTTCGCCGTATGACGCGCTACTGGACATCTTTGAACCAGGAATGACCAGCGCTCAGTTGGATGTCCTTTTCGCAGACGTTAAAAGCTGGCTGCCCGATCTGCTAAACAAGGTGGTGGCAAAGCAGTCTCAGCAGTCGCTCATTGCCCCGGTGGGTCCTTTCCCAACCGCAATCCAGCGGAAGCTGGGCCTTGAAACGATGGCACAACTCGGTTTCGACTTTACCGCTGGTCGGCTGGATATCAGTGCACATCCTTTCTGTGGCGGCGTACCAGAAGATGTTCGCATTACCACCCGCTATGATGAAAACGAATTACTCAGCGCGCTGTTTGGCGTGATCCATGAAACCGGTCACGCGCGCTACGAGCAAAACCTGCCACGCAGCTGGTCTGGGCAACCTATTGCTCTGGCACGCTCAACCGCCATTCATGAGTCCCAGAGTCTGTTCTTTGAGATGCAGCTGGGACGCAGTAAAGCCTTTCTGATGCGGTTGATTCCGACTGTAACGCGCCACTTTGGCGATCAGGCAGCGTTTGAAGAAAGCAATTTCATCGCCTGGAACCAGCAGGTCAAGCCCGGGTTTATCCGTGTTGATGCCGACGAGGTAAGCTATCCCGCTCACGTGATCCTGCGTTATGAAATCGAACGTGCGCTTATTAATGGCGATATTGAAGTGGATGATATCCCGGCATTGTGGAACGAAAAAATGCAGTCCTGGTTGGGGCTGTCAACGATCGGAAACTATCGTAACGGCTGTATGCAGGATATTCACTGGACCGATGGCGGCTTTGGCTACTTCCCTTCCTACACCCTGGGCGCCATGTATGCGGCGCAGTTGTTCAGTGCCGCTAACCGCGCATTGCCTGATTTGAATCAGTCTATTGCACAAGGTGAGTTTGGTCCCCTGTTTGACTGGCTACGTCAGAATATCTGGCAGCATGGCAGCCGTTTTACCACTGAACAGCTTATTACCCAGGCCACCGGCGAACCGCTCAGCAGCCGTTATTTCCGCGCTCATCTGGAAACCCGCTATTTGTAATCTCATACCGTGAGTCATTGTACATATCGTTACACGCCGAAACCAATGACTCACGGAAGCCCTCTGATTACAGCGATATAGTTATTTCAACGGCCCCGCAGTGGGGTTGAATGAAAAACCAAATCGAGGGTATGAGAATGAAAAAAGTATTAGCTCTGGTTGTTGCCGCTGCTATGGGTCTGTCTTCTGCCGCGTTTGCTGCTGAGACAACTGCTACTACCGCTCCGACTGCTGCTGCAACCACCAAAGCAGCGCCGGCAAAAACCACGCATCATAAAAAACAGCACAAAGCAGCGCCGCAGAAAGCGCAGGCTGCCAAGAAACACGCTAAAAAATCCACCACTAAACCGGCTGTAGAACAAAAAGCGCCAGAGCAAAAAGCTCAGGCTGCTAAAAAACACACCAAAAAAGCGGCAACCAAGCCAGCAGCAGAACAAAAAGCACCAGAGCAGAAAGCTCAGGCCGCTAAAAAACACACCAAAAAAGCCGTAAAACACGACACCGCTAAACCAGCAGCTCAACCTGCAGCATAACGCATTTGTAGTCACTATGGCGTCCCCCACGCCATAGCATACGGCGCTAGATCGACCTGATGTAGCGCCGCCTTTCGGAGGGTAAAATGGTGTCACATTACCGCTTTGAGTTCATTCTTATTACTCTGATAATTTGCGCCCTCATCGCCATGCATTTTTATCTTTCCTGAGTGTAGTTATCTGATTTTACTCCCACTTTCTCGCCGTCCCGTCTATAGTATTAACTGAGGGTTTGCTGTTTATAATCATAATTCCCCACCAGAGTGTGATATGCATAAAACCATTGCTGTATTACTGGGCTCAATTTGTTTTTTTCCCGTTGTTGCGCATGCGGATCAGCCAGCAACGACCACCGCTGAAGCAGAAAACATAAAAACGCTGTTTTTTGGTCATGACGATCGCACAAAAGTGACTGATCCAACGCAATCACCATGGGACGCTATTGGGCAACTGGAAACCGCCAGCGGTAATCTGTGTACCGCCACGCTCATTTCACCGCATCTGGCCCTGACTGCAGGACACTGCTTGCTCGCTCCACCGAAAGGCAAACCGGATAAAGCCGTCGCGTTACGCTTTGTGTCGAAAAAGGGTGTCTGGCGCTATGAAATCCATGGAATCGAAGGACGGGTTGATCCCTCACTTGGTAAACGTTTAAAAGCCGATGGAGATGGATGGATTGTGCCGCCATCAGCAGCCCCGTGGGATTTTGGTCTGGTGGTGCTGCGTTACCCGCCTTCCGGAATCACGCCCCTACCATTATTTGAAGGTGATAAAGCGGCGTTAACCGCGGCGTTGAAAACCGCCGATCGCAAAGTCACACAGTCGGGCTATCCGGAAGATCATCTGGACGATTTGTACACCCATCAGGATTGTGTAGTGACCGGCTGGGCGCAGAATACCGTCTTGTCACACCAGTGCGACACGCTCCCGGGCGACAGCGGTTCACCGTTGATGCTGAAGACAGATTCAGGCTGGCAGTTGATTGGCGTACAAAGCTCCGCTCCAGCGGCGAAAGATCGCTGGCGAGCCGATAATCGCGCCATATCCGTGACCGGCTTTCGCGATAAGCTGGAAGCGTTGGCGAAGGAGTAACACATGCTGCCCGCATTAACGGGCAGCACGGATATCAGGCAAGTTTAATCATCACCATTCCGGCCAGCAACAGCGCCACGCCAATCCAGCCTTTGTTATTCAGGCGCTGACCAAACAACACCCAACCAGCCGCTAACGTCGCAGCAATCCCAAACCCGCCCCACAAGGCGTAGGCAACAGAAAGGTCAATACCTTTTACCGCCTGCGACAGCGCGCTAAAGGCCGCTAACACGGCAGCCAGCGACAGCACGCCATAAATCTTGCGGCGAAATCCATCTGAAAACTTCAAAAAGACGTTAGCGACTATTTCCAGCACGATGGCCATGCCAAGCCAAGCACCATGAACCCACTCAAACTGCTGCATGGGTCACCTCTTTGCTCGTTTTGGCAGGTTTTCGAGTACCAGACTTGATCAGCACAATGCCTAATACCAGCGAGACCAGTCCAGCCACTTTCATCGTGGACAAGGTTTCGTCAAATAACAACACACTAAACAGCGTAATAAATAAAATACCGATACCTTCCCACAAGGCATAGGCCACACCAAGGGCAATTTTTTTAACGGCGAAACTGAGAAAAATATACGATAAGGCGATCATTACCAGCATTAAAATAAAGCCCGAATTACCATGACCGACGCTTGCCCATTTCATTGACAGCGTGCCAGTAATTTCAGCCGCGATGGCCAGACCTAATAATATCCAGTAAAACATGATGCTTCTCCTGCTTGAGAATATAGTCCTTTAGGCCTACTGCATGCAGTAAACCAAAAAATAAAATTAGTTAGCTAAGCGCACAGCGCCAGCTCAGGCAGAAGAAGGGACTAAAGCGCGTTGCGCCAGTGTTGCTCACCCGCAAGCAAGAAAGTGGAGGAGGTACGAAGAAGTGTAGGTAAACGCAAAAACATCCTGAACATATTGTCCATAATATTACAATTATCCGCAGTGTTGCTTCTCATCATCGCGGATGATAATTGTCCTCGGTAGTTAAACACAGATGATTTGTATCATAGCTTCAAGACGAACTCAAAGTCTTTTCACTTCTTTACCTGCCCCGTTTGATTTTTGTTATAACGGCTCGACGCAAATCACATTATTATGCAGATTCAAAAATGAAAAATGCGGGAATACACATGGCGAAACCGATCATCACGCTTAACGGTCTAAAAATAGTCATTATGCTGGGCATGCTGGTTATCATCCTGAGCGGTATTCGCTTTGCCGCAGATATCATCGTCCCCTTTATTCTGGCGTTATTTATAGCCGTTGTGCTCAATCCCGTTGTGCAGCGGATGGTCAAGCTTCGCATACCGCGCGTAATTGCGGTGTCATTGCTTATCGTTATTATTGTAATGTTAATGGTGCTGCTGTTGGCGTATTTAGGTACATCCTTAAATGAACTTGCGCGAACGCTACCGCAATATCGCTCTTCACTGGTTATCCCACTGAAAAATCTTGAACCATGGTTACAACGCGCAGGGATCGGCGTTTCCGTGGACGAACTCGTCAAATATATCGATCCGAACGCGGCAATGACGCTGGTGACCAATTTACTGGCGCAGCTTTCAAATGCTATGTCATCGATATTTTTACTGCTACTGACGGTAGTTTTTATGCTGCTGGAAGTACCGCAACTGCCCAACAAACTCAAACAAATGATGAGTCGCCCCATTGAAGGTATGGCGGCGATTCAACGCGCCATCGACAGCGTCTCCCACTATCTGGTGCTTAAAACGGCAATCAGCATTGTGACCGGGTTGGTCGCCTGGGGCATGCTTGCTGCATTGGATGTGCGCTTTGCCTTTGTCTGGGGATTACTGGCCTTCGCCCTGAACTACATCCCTAATATCGGTTCGGTATTGGCGGCCATTCCCCCTATTGCTCAGGTGCTGGCATTCAGCGGCCTTTACGATGCGCTGGTGGTTCTGGCAGGCTATCTGGTCATCAACCTGGTATTCGGAAATATCCTCGAGCCGCGGATCATGGGCCGCGGGCTGGGGCTGTCTACGCTAGTGGTATTTTTGTCGTTGATCTTCTGGGGCTGGTTGCTCGGTCCTGTGGGGATGCTACTTTCTGTGCCGCTGACCATCATCGTGAAAATCGCGCTTGAACAAACCAATGGCGGTCAAAGCATTGCCGTGCTGCTTAGCGATCTGAACAAAGAATGAGTTTTCGCCCCGCCATCGCGGGGCATTTCCTTTATCGTTTCGCGCGAAAAGCCAAAACGGCGCTTAACAGCGTAAATAACGCTATTATCCACGCCATGGTCCAGGGCGTGCCATCACTGAAGGCGGCCAGCAGCAACGATGAGATAATACCGCTGCCATATTGCAACGCGCCAATCAGCGCCGAAGCTGAACCCGCAATGTTCGGTACCGCATCCAACGCCGCAGCAGTCGACGTTGCAGCAATAATGCCATTCATCGAGAAAAACAGAAAAACAGTGATGATAATGGCAACGACGCCACCTGATTCCAGCTTAACCAGCAGCGCAAGCACAACCGCAGCCAGCGCCGCCAGCAGCGTCGCATATTTCAGCAGCTGTTCCAGAGCGTGCCGTTGCACCAGACGGCGGTTAACCACGCTCATCGCCATAACACCGATAATGTTTAGCGCAAACAACCAGCCGTAATGCTGTGGATCAACATGGTAATAGCTAATATAAACAAACGGTGACCCGGTAATAAACGCGTACGCACCGACGTAATAAAACGTCAGGCTCAGGGTATAGCGCATAAAACGCCCATTCGTTAACAACGAACGGTAATTACGAAATGCGCCAGCCAAAGATGCTTTCACCCGTTTATCTTCCGGCAATGTTTCGGGCAGCCAGTTTAGGGAGATAAACATCAGCGCACCAATCACCACCAGCAGCCAAAAAATAGAGTGCCAGGTGCTCAGGCGAATAATTTGCCCGCCAATCAACGGTCCGGCGATTGGCGCAATCGCCATAACCAACACCAGGGTTGAGAGCATTTGCGCCGCACGAGTACGTGCAAAGAGATCGCGGATCATCGCTCGCGCCAGCATAGGCCCGGTACAGGCTCCAAGCGCCTGAAATACCCGCCAGAAAACAATTTGCGTGATGCTTGTAGACAGCGCACACCCTGCGGAACCAATGATAAATAGCACCATGCCGATAAACAGCGGCTTACGCCGCCCCATATGATCGCTAATCGGCCCCCAAATCAACTGTGCGATAGTAAAACCAATTAAGAAACCAGTAATCGTCAGCTCAACATTGCCATGTAAATCCTCGGCCATCGTCGGCATTGCTGGAAGATAAATATCGGTAGAAAGCGATGTAAAGGCCATCAGGCCACTGAGGATCAGAATAAAAGTAAGACCGGTCTGGCTTGCGGTAGTTACCGGTGAGGCATGTTCACGTGTATGCATAGTGCCCTGTCATGTTCTAAAAAGTCAGGTCGCAGTATATAGACAACGTATTGCCGTGATTAGACGGTTAAAACCGCATGAGTTTATGAACTGAAATCATGAATGGTGAAATCATAGGCGTCATATTTGGTGACTGACTTCCAACAATTACCTTTCAGAAATGAATTCTACTCATAGGTCCATGCAAATTTCACAGACTAATCGTATCAACACAGATTTGCTAATCTGCAGCCAATGCAACGATGATGCTCAGGAGAACCCAATGAATACAACAGTTTTGAATAACGGTGTTGAGATGCCCCTGCTCGGATTTGGCGTTTATCAAATGACCGATGCCAGCGAATGTGAGCAAGCCGTACGGGATGCCATTGATACAGGATATCGCCTGATTGATACCGCTGCCTCCTACCAGAATGAAACTCAGGTCGGCAACGCACTTAAGCAAAGCGGAGTCCCCCGCGAGGCGCTTTTTGTGACTACCAAACTGTGGTTACAGGATACCAACTATGCAGGCGCAAAGGCGCAATTCGCACGTTCTCTGCAACGGCTTCAACTGGATTATATTGACCTTTATTTGATTCATCAGCCCTATGGTGATGTGCACGGTGCCTGGCGTGCGATGGAAGAATTATATGAAGAAGGGAAAATCCGCGCGATTGGCGTGAGTAACTTTCATCCGGATCGTCTGGCGGATTTAATCGCTTTCAATCGCATTATCCCAGCCGTTAACCAAATTGAGGTGAATCCTTTTCATCAGCAGCCGCATGCAGTAGCCTGGATGCAGAGCCGGAATATTCAACCGCAAGCCTGGGCACCGTTCGCTGAAGGACGCAATGACCTGTTTCAGAACCCAGTCTTATCGGCTATTGGTGAAAAATATGGCAAAAGCGTTGGTCAAGTCGTGCTGCGCTGGATTTATCAACGTGGGATTATTTCGCTGGCGAAAACCGTGCGTAAAGCGCGGATGGCCGAGAATATTCAGGTGCTGGACTTTGCCCTAACGGCGGAAGAGATGACGCAAATTGCCGCGATGGACAGCGGAACCAGCGCGTTCTTCTCGCATCGCGATCCGGCTCGTGTGGAATGGATCACCCAGCGTAAACTGGATGTTTAAAAAAACGGCCTCCGCAGAGGCCGTCTTACTTTTACTGGCAATTACAGCGCTTTCAGGATCGCATCCACGCTAGCTTTGGCATCACCAAACAGCATATGGGTGTTATCTTTAAAGAACAGCGGGTTCTGCACACCTGCATAGCCGGTGTTCATCGAACGTTTGAACACGATGACGTTCTGCGCTTTCCACACTTCCAGTACCGGCATGCCGGCGATTGGGCTGCGCGGGTCATCCTGCGCCGCCGGGTTTACCGTGTCGTTGGCACCAATGACCAGCACTGTATCGGTATCGGCGAAATCATCGTTGATCTCATCCATTTCCAGCACGATGTCATAAGGTACTTTGGCTTCCGCCAGCAGCACGTTCATATGACCTGGTAAGCGCCCTGCTACCGGGTGAATACCAAAACGCACTTTGATGCCGCGCGCGCGCAGTTTCTCAGTGATTTCCGCGACCGGATACTGTGCCTGAGCCACTGCCATGCCGTAACCCGGGGTGATGATCACGGAGTGCGAGTTCTTCAGCATTTCTGCTGTGTCTTCCGCAGTAATCTCACGATGTTCACCCACTTCTTCATCAGACCCGGTAGAAGAACCGTCAGAACCAAAGCCACCCGCAATAACGCTGAAGAATGAACGGTTCATCGCCTTACACATAATGTAAGACAGGATCGCACCAGAAGAACCGACCAGCGCACCGGTAACGATCAGCAGATCGTTGCTCAGCATGAAGCCCGCTGCCGCCGCCGCCCATCCTGAATAGGAGTTAAGCATTGACACGACAACCGGCATATCCGCACCGCCGATGGAGGCCACCAGATGCCAGCCAAAGGCCAGTGCAATAATGGTCATCACCAACAGTGCCAGAACCTGCAGGCCCACGCTTTCGGTACGAACAAACACCACCAGCAGCAGGAAAGAAACAACCAGCGCCGCCAGGTTCATTTTGTGACGATTCGGCAGCATCAGCGGTTTAGAGGAGATCTTGCCGCGCAGTTTGCCAAACGCCACCACAGAACCGGTAAAGGTCACCGCACCGATGAAGATACCCAGGAACACTTCCGTCAGGTGAATGTTCACCAGAATTGGCTCCAGGCCCGTATCGTGATACAGGTAGCTGTTGAAACCCACCAGTACCGCAGCCAGACCGACGAAGCTGTGCAGAATTGCCACCAGCTCCGGCATCTCGGTCATTTCGACTTTCTTCGCCAGACGAATACCAATCGCGCCGCCAATGATCATCGCCACCAGGATCCACGCAACGTTGCCGGTATCCGGACCAAAAATCGTGGCAATCAGCGCAATCGCCATCCCGGCGATGCCGTAGTTGTTACCCTGCTGAGAGGTTTCGTGTTTCGAAAGCCCCGCCAGACTAAAAATAAACAGGATCGCGGCAACAATGTATGCAGCTGTAACTAATCCTCCAGACATATGTTACCCCTTAGTTTTTCCGGAACATTTTCAGCATGCGCTGAGTCACGGTGAAGCCACCGAAAATATTAATGCTGGCAATAAGCACCGCGATAAAGCTCAGGAAACTCACCCAGCCACCCTGGCCAATTTGCAATAACGCCCCAACCACGATAATCCCCGAGATGGCGTTAGTCACAGACATCAGCGGAGTATGCAACGCATGTGACACATTCCAGACCACGTAGTAACCCACCACGCAGGAAAGCGCGAACACCGTAAAGTGACCAAGGAACTCTTTCGGCGCGACGTCGGCGAGCCAGCCAAACAAAATCACTACCAGCGCCATCAGCGCATATTTGCGCCACGGAGAGACAGGTTTTTTCTCTTCTTTCGGCGCAGGTGCGGCTTTTGGCGCTGCCTGCGGCTGAGCAGAAACCTGGATCGGCGGCGCAGGCCAGGTGATTTCACCCTCGCGAACCACCGTGACACCACGCACAACCACGTCGTCAAAATCGACAGTGATATTGCCGTCTTTCTCTTTGCACAACAGTTTGAGCAGGTTGACGAGGTTCGTGCCGTACAACTGGGAAGATTGCGTTGGCAAACGGCCAGGCAGATCGGTATAGCCGATAACCTTCACCCCGTTCTCGGTGGTGGTCACCTGATTAGGTACGGTATATTCGCAGTTACCGCCGTTTTGCGCGGCAAGATCGACAATTACGCTGCCCGCTTTCATCGAATCGACCATTTCACGGGTGATCAGTTTCGGGGCCGGTTTGCCCGGGATCAGCGCAGTGGTAACGATAATGTCGACGTCTTTCGCCTGCGCGGCGAAGAGTTCCATTTCGGCTTTGATGAACGCTTCGGACATCACTTTGGCATAGCCATCGCCGCTGCCCGCTTCTTCTTTAAAGTCCAGTTCAAGGAACTCTGCGCCCATACTCTGCACTTGTTCCTTCACTTCCGGACGGGTATCAAAAGCACGCACGATAGCGCCCAGGCTGTTTGCCGCACCGATCGCCGCAAGACCTGCCACACCCGCACCAATCACCATGACCTTGGCAGGTGGAACCTTGCCTGCGGCGGTGATCTGGCCGGTGAAGAAGCGACCGAATTCATGCGCAGCTTCAACAATAGCGCGATACCCGGCGATGTTCGCCATCGAGCTTAAGGCATCCAGCGACTGTGCGCGTGAAATACGCGGCACGGAGTCCATCGCCATAACTGTCACGTTGCGCTCTGCAAGTTTTTGCAGCAGCTCAGGGTTTTGCGCGGGCCAAAGAAAACTCACCAACGTCGTGCCCGGATTGAGTAACGGAATTTCCGCCTCCTCCGGCGCATTGACCTTCAGGATAATCTCTGACTTCCAGACTGCATTTTCATCAACAATTTCTGCGCCTGCTTGAACAAACGCCTTATCGTCAAAACTCGCCAGTTGACCTGCGCCGCTTTCAACCGCGACGCTGAAACCTAACTTAAGCAGCTGCTCAACCGTCTTCGGCGTGGCTGCAACGCGGGTTTCATTGGTTAACCGTTCTCTTGGTATGCCAATTCGCATAATGTTCCCTTCCATCTGTAATTATGATGATGGTTTATCAATGTTCGCACGAGGCATGCGCGCACTCTCGAGAGAGGTCAGTGTTACCTCAATAAAATAAAACAGTAACAAACTCTGTATAACCTACTGAAAATGACGCCTGTGATCTAGCGCCAAAAAACAGTATTTATTATGAAATTCGCGAAATAGAGATGAATCGAACCTCAGACAGATAAAATGCCCTAAAAATAGCCCACAAAGGCTGATAATTCGCTCAAGCGAAGCGGCAAAACATGATTACCTACCTGTCAAAAACAATTGATTAACATTAAATTAACTTATGAAATTCAACTGCTTTATCAGTTTTGGTCACCAAACGCCGAAATTTTCGGCATATCACAAAATGTTATCCCTGTTGTTACCTAACGTGACACGATGAGTGAAAAATGACGCAGACACTGACACAATTTAAATGCAATAATCAGCGACGTTTCTAGTCAATAACAATACCAGTACCTGGTTTGCGCAAGGCGAAGGATTATTTTTATGAAGCTTAAGAACACTCTCCTGGCGTCCGCACTAATTTCTGCGACTGCTTTTTCTGTAAATGCAGCGACAGAATTGACGCCGGAGCAAGCGGCTGCCCTGAAACCCTATGACCGCATTGTGGTCACCGGTCGTTTTAATGCTATCGGTGATGCGGTTGCTGCCGTTTCGCGCCGTGCAGATAAAGACGGTGCAGCCTCCTTTTATGTTGTTGATACCTCAGATTTTGGCAGCGGCGGTAACTGGCGCGTTGTTGCCGACGTCTATAAAGCCGACGCTGAAAAAGCGGAAGCGTCAAAAAACCGTGTCATTAACGGCGTTATGGAATTGCCAAAAGATCAAGCCGTTCTGATAGAACCTTACGACACCGTTACAGTGCAAGGTTTCTACCGTAGCCAGCCTGAAGTAAACGATGCCATCACCAAAGCAGCGAAAGAGAAAGGTGCTTACTCCTTCTATATCGTGCGTCAGGTCGATGCCAACCAGGGCGGCAACCAGCGTATTACTGCATTCATCTATAAAGCTGATGCGAAAAAACGCATTGTACAAAGCCCTGATGCGATCCCAGCAGATTCAGATGCTGGTCGTGCCGCATTAGCAGCAGGTGGCGAAGCCGCGAAGAAAGTTGAGATCCCGGGCGTAGCAACTACCGCTTCTCCGAGTGCTGAAGTCGGCCGCTTCTTCGAAACGCAATCCACCAAAGGCGGACGTTACACTGTCACGCTACCGGATGGAACCAAAGTTGAAGAGCTGAACAAAGCGACCGCCGCCATGATGGTACCGTTCGACAGCATCAAGTTCACCGGTAACTACGGCAACATGACGGAAGTCTCTTATCAGGTAGCAAAACGCGCAGCGAAGAAAGGCGCGAAGTACTATCACATTACCCGCCAGTGGTCAGAACGTGGTAACAACGTGACGATCAGCGCCGATCTGTATAAGTAATACCCAATGCCTTATCAGGTCTACAGTCCTTGTAGACCTGATAATTTCGCGCAGTTCTGTTTCCAGACAAAACAAAAACAGCAGTATTAAGACAACTTTTCACACTATTAGTCACAAATCTCTCTATCCCCATTGCATGCGTTCTCTTCTCTCCGTAAAATCCCGCGCCTTAGTGGCTTTCACCATTTTTATGCGGTTTGCCAAAATAATTATTCTCTCACTCTCGTTTTTGTAACTGGATACAAATGGAAAAGAAATTGGGTCTGAGCGCACTGACCGCGCTGGTTTTAAGCTCAATGCTCGGCGCTGGCGTTTTCAGCCTGCCACAAAATATGGCGGCAGTAGCCAGCCCGGCTGCGTTACTGATTGGTTGGGCGATTACCGGTGCGGGTATTCTTTTGCTCGCCTTTGCTATGCTGATCCTGACGCGTATCCGTCCTGAACTGGACGGCGGCATCTTCACCTATGCACGTGAAGGTTTCGGCGAGTTGATTGGCTTCTGCTCTGCGTGGGGATACTGGCTGTGCGCTGTTATCGCTAACGTTTCGTATCTGGTCATCGTCTTCTCTGCGCTCAGTTTCTTTACCGACACACCGGAATCACGTCTGTTCGGCGACGGTAATACCTGGCAGTCGATTGTCGGCGCATCGGTACTGTTATGGATAGTCCATTTTCTAGTGTTGCGGGGAGTACAAACCGCGGCCAGCATTAACCTGGTTGCTACTCTGGCAAAACTACTACCGCTAGGCCTGTTTATCGTGCTGGCGTTCATGCTGTTCAAGCTCGACACCTTTACTCTCGATTTTACCGGCGTCGCGTTGGGCGTGCCTGTCTGGGAGCAGGTCAAAAATACCATGCTCATCACCCTGTGGGTTTTCATCGGTGTGGAAGGCGCGGTGGTGGTATCTGCCCGCGCCAGAAATAAACGCGATGTAGGTCGCGCCACGCTGTTGGCTGTACTCGCCGCACTGGGCGTTTACCTGTTAGTCACCCTGCTATCTCTCGGCGTTGTCGCGCGGCCAGAACTGGCGGAGATCCGCAATCCATCAATGGCCGGTCTGATGGTTAAAATGATGGGGCCATGGGGCGAAATTATTATTGCTGCGGGTCTGATTGTTTCCGTGTGCGGGGCCTATTTAAGCTGGACGATTATGGCGGCGGAAGTGCCGTTCCTCGCCTCCACGCACAAAGCGTTTCCGCGTATTTTTGCGCGACAGAATGCACAGGGTGCGCCATCGGCATCGCTGTGGCTAACCAACATCTGTGTACAAATCTGCCTTGTGCTAATCTGGCTCACAGGCTCAGACTACAATACGTTACTGACTATCGCCTCAGAGATGATTCTGGTGCCCTATTTGCTGGTCGGCGCATTTCTGTTAAAAATTGCCACCCGTCCAATTCATAAGGCTGTCGGTATCGGCGCGAGTATTTATGGCATATGGTTATTGTATGCGTCAGGTCCGATGCATCTGTTGCTGTCTGTGGTGTTGTATGCGCCAGGGCTGTTGGTTTTCCTTTATGCCCGTAAAACGCACACGCATGAAAACGTATTAAAACGCCAGGAGATGGCGCTGATCGGCCTGCTGCTTGTTGCTGCTGTGCCGGCTACCTGGATGCTGATGGGGTAACGTTATACCCGTCGCTGGCATCGGAAAATATCGGACTATGAATATCCTGATAAAGGATTATCGGGATATCATGGTTAACGCTTATTAATCGAAAATAATAGTTCTCACTCTCCCTTCTTACCCCCACATTATTTGTTGCTGCGTGCGAAACGCTTTGCGCGGTTCCTCAAATGATGAATCATCACATGCCGATGATCACCTCTATTGTGTCCGAGTCATTCTTTCTACACTTCACAATCGCAGACTGCTTTACGACATAACGATCAGTCACGATCATCTGTCTTATCTTATTATGAATCACAACATAACACACTGAAACACATCATTACTTTCTCAATTTTTTGTTCACTTTTCATATTTATAAAAGATAAAGGCGAAACACTTAGCGAACACATACAAAGCATAATACATGCATAAGATACGCATAAGGAAAAGAACAATTAATCATCATACAATTAACTATTTGTGCTTTATCTTGTGTTGCATTGATCTTAGCGTTGTGTTGATATTTATGTTTGATGATAATGCAACCCGTGCGCTGGTCCCACCAGCTCCCCCTCCTCGTCAATTATGTCGGAAATTAAATAGGTTTATTAATAGCTGTTACTGCATCGATTAATTATGTAATCGGCAGCATTCAGTCATTGAGGGGCAAACAAAATGATAAATAAAGAATTAATGATGACACCTCCCTATTAATCCTAAACGGAGTATTAAAATGTTTAAGAAATCAGTGGTTGCAGTATTAATGGTTCTTCCAATATCTGCTTTTGCTCATGGTCACGGTGGCCATGGCGGTATGGGCGGTCACAATTTTGGTGGTCATGGTCATGCTGGTAACATTGGTCATGCTTTTAGTGGTCATTCGTTTGGTGGTCACTTTGCGGAGCGCATGAATGCAGGTGGTGGGTTCACAGGATTCTCTAAAGGCTCCATCAATATGAGCGATCACCCCATCGCTGACAACACGACACGTTCCATCAGTGTGAAAGATGGTGTCGTCACTAAAAACATTGCCTATAACGGTGTTAATGAACAATATTCCGCGACAACGACAATCAGCAAGGATGGTGCAATGCGTACCTCCACAGTGAATCGTGATGGAGTGACAAAAGAAGCATCAACTGTTGTGTCTGCTGATATGCGTTCTCATAGCGTAGCTGTAACCAATGGCACCGAAACAGCAATGTCGATTCATAGCTATGATGAAGGTGTTGGTGGTCTGAATGTTCATGCTTACAATGATGGTGTAAACACCTATGGCAGCGTTCATGCTTACAATGACGTAGCTAATGCAGCCTACTCCGCCCACGTCATTCATAATGACGAGCTTACGCGTATTGGCTACAACGTTGTTTCTCCAACCCAACGCTCTCACACTGTAGCTGTGAAAGATGGCGATTATACTCACGTTCACACTGCGGGTTATATTGGTAACGAAGATGTTGGATTTGGTTGGAACAAAGGCATCACTCGAGATGGCCAATACGGTTTTGAGCATTCAGTTAATAGTCTTGGGATTGCAACAATCGGTAACTTTGGACCCACTTATTACGGAGAAAAAGCGGCTAACCTGAAAACAGGTGAAGTGAAAACGATCACCAACTATCAACCAGCACCACAACCCACTCCAGTGGTAATTCATGTTACCCCTGCGGTAGTTGTTCATGTAACCCCAGAAACGCCAATCACACCGGCAACTCCAGTAAATCCACCTGTCGTTGTTCATGTTGTCCCGGCATCAATCGTAACCCCTGTTACACCATCTTCTGATGTAACACCAACGACCACTGTGTACCGCGATGGACACGGCGATAGCGTCATCTTGTATTGGAATGCCTAAGAAAGAGTACAGTTTTGTACCTTTAAAAATAATAAGGCTGGACTAATCCAGCCTTTTTTAGAGGAAATAATTATGTCAGATTTAACAGCAGCAGATTTTTTAGAACTTATTGATCTTGAACCATTTAAGAAGCCTAACAATGAAACAGGTGTTTCGGTTCAACGAAGTATTGAGTTAGAAAAACTACGTTATGCTGTAAAAGAAGGTCATGTAAACCTCCGTTTTTTCCTCAAATGGTTAAATGCTGCAGCTGGTTGCCGCTTACAAGAACGATGGTTAAACAAGTTTTTTACCGATGACCTCAGAGAATTTCCCGTACGATCACAGCAACACACTAGTAAGAGCACAGAGGAAAAGCTAAAGGAAGAAGTTGCTCGTCTTACAGAGCAACTAAGAGCATCACAAGAACAGAATCAGGTTATTGCGTCTATCGCTTCAGAAGACAATCAGAAAGCCATTTTTGCGGGTATCGTCGAACGTATCGAAGAAGAATCACAAGCTGAACTAAAAGCCTTTGCAGAGAAAGCAGCAACACAGGCAAAACAGAAAGCAATAGATATGATGATAGCTATCTTTCCTAATTGGAAGCCATCAGATTGAACACAATAGGCTGTGTGTATTATCATGCTTCCTTAATCATTTAAGGGTAGACAATGAAGAACGTAAATCTGATCTTACTCGGAGACAGCACACAGCCACAAGAACGCCGAATGAAAGAAGCGTTAAAGATAAGCAAGGACGTAAAACCTGCCGCTGTGTTAGATGCTGTGAAAGAGGCGTATGAAGGTACAGGCAAGAAACCTAAGCTGAACTATGCACAACTATCACGATGGAGAAAAGGTTTAACCTTCTATCGTTCACCCCCGCCAGAAGACGCTGTAGATCAGTATTCAGATTTATTTTCCCCACTCTACCAACTATTAGAGAATCCGGTGATTGTTGCTTCCATCGACATAACAGAATTTGAACAGAGATTGAAGATTCAGATCAAAGAACGAGAACAGAGATTGATTGAAGCAAGAAGGATTGAAGCAGAGCGTATTCTGCAAGAAGCAGAAGAAAGAGATCACAGAAAGTTTACAGAAGAATTTAATAAAATAATGGATAAGCTGAGAGAGCTTAGGAAGACCTAGTTAAAATGGGGAGCCTGTTTTCTGGTTCCCTTTTTTATTGACTAATCATTGTTAATCCCTCTCTCTCTATTACTCCTGCGACTAAAGCCCGACTATAAAAGCGGGATTTAACAAGCTCTGCGCTCGCCGCTAAATCAGGATGCTGTAACAAACCCCCAACAACTTTTTTCCTGTGTGCTACTGTGTACAAATGAGTTTGCACCACTCATCAATGTTTCATACACCACTTACACCCTTTATCTTGTAAGATGCTGTTTTTAATGGAGCCTGAGTATAACAATGGGTAAAAAACCTCCTTTGCCAATTCTTATCACCGGAGGTGGTCGTCGTATCGGCCTCGCCGTCGCATGGCACTTTCTGAACCAAAAACAGCCAGTTATCGTCAGCTACCGTACACACTATCCTGCCATTGACGGCCTGCGAGAAGCTGGCGCGATTTGTATCCCTGCTGACTTTTCCACGGATGAAGGCGTGCTGGCCTTTGCTGATGAGGTCAAAGCACAAACCGATGGCTTGCGCGCCATTGTGCATAATGCCAGCGCCTGGCTTGCAGAAAAGCCCGGTACGCCGCTGACTGACGTGCTGTCAGCAATGATGCAGATTCATGTCAATACGCCCTACCTGCTCAACCACGCGCTGGAAGGATTGCTACGCGGTCATGGGCACGCAGCCAGCGACATCATCCATTTTACGGATTATGTTGTGGAGCGCGGCAGCGACAAGCACATTGCTTATGCTGCCAGCAAAGCGGCACTGGACAATATGACCCGCTCGTTCTCGCGCAAACTGGCACCGGAAGTGAAAGTGAACGCGATTGCCCCCTCACTTATCCTGTTTAACGAGGGTGACGATGCAGAGTATCGCCAGCAGGCACTGAACAAATCACTGATGAAAACTGCGCCTGGTGAAAAAGAGGTCATAGATTTAATTGACTACCTACTAACCAGTTGTTTTGTCACCGGACGTAGTTTTGCCCTTGATGGCGGGCGTCATCTGCGTTAGTGCAGTTTGATCCAACAAAAGATCAGCAACCACGCGCTCAGGCTCCAGCACACTACTGCACCGCCGAGCGCGACGGGTAAGCGCATAAACCCGGTGAAATACCACAGTGAAACAAGGTAGACAAAATAGGGAATAATCGACCACATACTGAATACAATGGTTGTACGTAACGCCTCGATCCCACGCTCACTGGCCACGATGTAGTGGGCAATCAACGCAAACGTCGGGAACAGTGGAATTAATCCAGCAATATAGTAATTCTTTGTTTTCGCCAGCAAACCAATCAACACCACCACCAGCGCACCAAGCGCCGCTTTTATAACGAGTCCCATCACTCTGCCTTAACACATCAATAACATCAGCCTCTAGCATAACGGAAGCGTTCTTGTTTAGAAAAGATTAATGGAAGGAATAACCGGGGCGGTGTATGTTGGCGTTTTATATTCAAAATGAATGATATGAACACCATCGTATTTGTTGAAGATGATCCCGAAGTTGGCTCACTGATTGCAGCCTATCTGGCCCGGCATGATATTGAGGTTATCCTTGAACCTCGTGGTGATTTGGCCGAGGAGAAAATCCTGCACGTTCAACCCGATCTGGTGTTATTAGATATCATGCTGCCGGGCAAAGACGGGATGACTATCTGCCGCGATTTACGCGGGCGCTGGCAAGGCCCGATTGTCCTGCTCACCTCGCTGGACAGCGACATGAACCATATCCTTGCGCTGGAAATGGGCGCCTGTGACTACATCCTGAAGACAACGCCGCCAGCTGTGCTGCTGGCTCGCCTGCGCCTGCACCTGCGCCAGAATGAACACTCAGCACAGTCTAAAGGCATTCAGGCGGCAACCATCACACCGCACACAACGCTGCGCTTTGGCACACTCACTATCGATCCCACCAACCGCTCCGTGCTGCTCGGCGGCGAGCAAATCTCTCTTTCCACCGCTGATTTTGAATTACTGTGGGAGTTGGCAACCCATGCCGGGCAGATTATGGACCGTGATGCGTTGCTAAAGAACCTGCGTGGCGTAAGTTATGACGGTATGGATCGCAGCGTCGATGTCGCGATTTCCCGCTTACGCAAAAAACTTCTCGATAACGCGACTGAACCCTATCGAATCAAAACGGTACGCAACAAAGGTTATCTGTTCGCACCGCACGCCTGGGACGACGAGCCGCAGAAGTAATGCCACCGGGCCGATCTCATTGGTCGGCTGGATTATTCGCAATACGTTACACTGTCACGTGCAATCGTCTACAGAACAGGCATATAAACGCCATCCGAAGCCGTTCCACACTTTTTGTGTGGCTGTAGCCCACCCCCCTCCCTATAATCCGTCGCGGTCCTGAACCCTTATGGTTCATAGGTTTTTTCGCACTAACAAAACTCTTTCCGGCATTTCAGGTGCTGAATGAGGCAAGAGGCTACAATATGTTCGTAACGCTTGCGTATATCGCGTTCTTTTTGGTTTGTTCATGGGCAATTTTTAGAATCAACCAAAAAAGTCACTCTCTTTCAAAAAGCGTCTTCATCGCTATTTTTATGGGTGCCGTTATCGGCTTATCCCTGCATCTCATTGCTGCTGACGAAAGTAAAACAGTTATCGACTGGTATAATGTTATCGGCAACGGTTATGTTAATTTACTGAAACTGGTTGCGGTTCCGCTGATTTTCATCTCTATTCTCTCAGCCATTAATAAGCTCGAAAACAGCGCTGGCATTGGGAAAATGTCGTTAACCATTGTCGGATGCATGCTCTGTCTGGTAATGATTGCCGGTTTTATTGGGCTGTTGACTGCGCATGTATTAGGTCTGGACGCCAGTGCGTTTGTTCATATGCAGTCCACACTGACTGCAGACGATGTGAGTAAAACTGCCGCCATTTCACTACCTAAACTGGTTATATCTCTGATCCCCACGAATATCTTCCTCGACCTAACAGGAGCCAGAAGCGTTTCCGTCATTGGCATTGTTATCTTCACCCTGCTTGCCGGCGTGGCATTATTAAAGGTCAAACAAGACGCCCCGCAAGAAGGTGAAAAATTAAGTGCTGGTATTAACGCTATCCAGATTTGGGTGATGAAAATGGTGCGCATCGTTATTGCCCTCACCCCTTATGGTGTGATGGCATTAATGGCAGGCGTATTTTCCGCATATCGATTTGAACAATTTGCCAGTTTGTTAGGCTTTATTGCTGCCTGTTACCTTGCGATTCTGATGATGTTTATCGTCCACGCACTGATACTGGTTCTGAGCGGAAATAATCCCGTTCACTATTTTAAAACTGTCTGGCCAGTATTAACTTTTGCATTTGTTTCACGCAGCAGTGTAGCATCTATTCCACTGGCTATTTCCGCACAGGAAAAATTTGGCGTGCAAAACACCATTGCTAATATTGCGGCTTCATTCGGCTCCAGCATGGGGCAAAACGGCTGCGCCGGGATCTACCCGGCTATTATGGTGGCGATGATTGCTCCAACAATTGGGATTGATCCGCTATCAGTACATTTTTTGCTCGCCATGCTTCCTGCGATTGCGCTGGGTTCTATTGGGGTGGCGGGTGTAGGCGGTGGCGGAACATTTGCTGCACTGATCGTCCTTTCAACGCTGAACTTCCCGGTCGCGCTGGTGGGGATTTTCATTGCTATCGAGCCTGTCGTCGATATGGCCAGAACGGCATTAAACGTGAACGGTTCGATGATGTCTGGCGTGCTGGCTAACCGGATCCTGAAAAAGAGTACTGAAAAACCACAACCCGTGAACGCGAATTAGTCAGTCTTAAAAAGATCAAAGCCTTCCTGTTCCTGGAAGGCTTGCTTTTGTGTCAGCTAAACGTCAGTCCGTCGTATTTTTTCCAACGGTAGTTTACGGCGGAGATAATCCAGCAGCCGATAAAGACGCCAATAATCGCAAAACCGACATTCCCCATATGGTCACTCAAATTGCTGACGGTATCCCACAAACCACCCTGGAGCGAAAACGCGTCAGAGAGAAGTCCCAGCGCCTCCAGCCCGCCAATAAATAGCGCAACAATCACGGAAGTCCCGGTAATGGTCATATTGTAATAGAGCTTACGTTGCGGCTTATTGAACGCCCATCCGTAGGCCTCAACCATCAGAATACTGTCGAGACAATCAATTAACGCCATACCGCAGGTAAACAGTGCCGGGAATACGAGAATTGACCAAACTGACATGCCGCTGGACGCGCTTGAAGCAGAAATTCCCAGCAGAGAAATTTCAGTGGCGGTATCAAAACCCAGACCAAACAGAAAGCCGACAAAATACATATGCCAGTCTTTACCTACCAGCCGAAACGCTGAGCGGAAAAGCCAGTTTAGGGGGCCTGAAACTGTAATGTCTTCCGTGGTGCCATCGTAAGTACCGGTGCGTTTAAGATGGCGGAATGCCTTCCAGACCTGGCAGAAAATAATGAGATTAATGGTAGCCAGAATCAGCAAAAATACGGCAGAAACCGTAGTTCCTATCAGACCGCCGACATTCTGAAACCATGCCATATGTTGCTTAAACACGCTGGTGGTCAGTGCAATGCCAATGCTTGCCAGTACCACAATGGTGGAGTGCCCCAAAGAAAACCAGGCTCCCGTCGTCAAGGCACGTTTTTTCTGCTGCATGAGTTTACGCGTCGCGCTGTCTATCGCGGCGATATGATCGGCATCAACGGCATGGCGCAAACCATAGCACCACGCAATCAGACTCAGTGCCAGTAATGACGTGTTGTTGCTAAACGCGGTGAAAGCCCACAGCCACGCTACGATGTTTGCCCCGATGAGTAAGACCATCAACAAAACAATATTCGGGCGTTTTTTTAATAATGAAAACAATGCGTTCATTGTTTCCGGCCTGTCAAATTTTCGCTCAACAACACACCACACCGCCGTTCATTGATTGATTAATACAACGTTTACCAGGCTAATGATAACTCTTAAGAATTACTAACCCAGTGTCGTAGATCAAAGTTGATTACCACCTGAAGCAAGTTCTGCCATCGCTAGCTCCGCAATACGCAGAGGTACCGTTGCGCTGTCACCCTCTTGCAGAAACCAGACGGACGACAACCCACACCAGGCAACAATCCACATCAGTAAACGCTGCCGTTCAATTCTGGCGATTTCAGACACAATGTTGACTCGTTGCGTGAATCTTTCCGGCTCAATGGCGACAGGTCTGGTAGGTTCGGCAAGATCGGGGTTAGTAAAGATATTGGCGTAATCAAAGCCACGCTCGCCCACCAGCCCTTTGGGATCGATAGCCAGCCATCCCCTCGTTCCGAAATCAAGAATATTGCCGTGGTGTAGATCGCCATGTAATACGACTTCATCATGGGGTGAAGATAGCAGTACGTTTGCCACCGCAGCACAACGCGTCAGGATACCGCCATGCTTTTTCGCGGCAGGAGCCAGATCGCGAAACCAATGGTGCAGAGGTGTTAACGCAGGCGTAGACGCATTTCGGGAGAGATGGAGTCTACTGGCAGCATGGCAAATAATGCGACAGGCCTGCGCATCGTTGCCAGTCCAGGACATGTCCGCTAAAGACTCTGTCCCTGTCGCACGTTCCAGCAGAATCGCCCCTGCTGCATGAGCAAGTACTTTCGCTGCGCCATTTCCGTTCCACCAGACCATGAGTTCACAGCCGATCCGTTCACTGTCATCGTCGGTAATCTTTAGTATGGCTTTCTGCCCGTCCTTGACCACCACCACAGGCAAAAGCTGCGATGTGTGCGTTTCAAACGGTTCACCATCTGGAGTGAGCCCCCAACGGTTGAGCCAGGTGTTGAACAGACGATTTTCCAAACAATATCCTCATTTTTCTCTGGAAGATGGTAATCAACAAGATCCGTGTCGGCATTATTCCTGTTTTCTTTTGGTTGAGCCACAACCCCACTTCGATCATCACTGGCTTATCGGGTAGAGCACTAACAGGCACATCCTTGTGTATCTGTGTGCCATGCTGACTGTGTTCGGTATATGAGGAGGACACGATGATCACGTTATGCAAAACCTGTGGAACATCCTATGAGGTAACTGGCGCCCATCCGGAACATTGCGATATCTGCCTGGATGGACGTCAATATGTCCCCACAAGCGGGCAGAAATGGATCGATTTTGACACCCTGTGTGCATCGCATACAAATAAGTGGAAGCAACACGACAGTACTCTCCTCAGCATCCGCACCGTTCCTGATTTTGCAATTGATCAGCGCGCGTTTCTTGTGCGCACCCCAGAAGGAAATATTCTGTGGGACTGCATTGCCACGCTCGACGATGCCACAAAAACGCTAATAACGTCCCTTGGCGGCCTTAAGGCTATCGCGATTTCGCATCCTCATTACTACACCACCATGCAGGACTGGGCTGCGGAATTTAACGCGCCGATTTACCTTCATGCCAGCGACAGAAGGTGGGTAATGCGCGACAGCCCGTGGATTAAATTCTGGGATGGCGACACCATTGAGTTAACCCGTGACGTCAAGGTGATACGTCTCGGCGGGCACTTTGCTGGCGGCTGCGTCCTGCACTGGGCGCGTGACGAAGGCGTCGTGCTTTCTGGCGACATCGTTCAAGTTACACCAGGTGCCCATGCAGTCTCATTTATGTGGAGCTACCCCAATATGCTACCGTTGCCAGCCGCCACCGTCAGCGACATCATCCAACGCCTGAGAACAGTGAAATTTAAGCAACTTTACGGCGCATTTGAAGGAAAAAATATTACGCAAAATGCCGATGAAATTGTGCGCCGTTCAGGTGAAAAATATATTTCCTGCCTCAAATAAACCGGCAGTTTATTCACCAACCATGCTCAGGAAGGTAAAAATGGATAGAACTTGTAAATCACGCCCATCACAGAAATACTCACTATCACACTGATAATGAAGTAGGTTTTGAAAGGCTGCTTTTGTGTTTTATGGCGAAAGATTTGTTGACCCGCTATCGCGCCGCCCCACCCGCCCACAACGCCAAACACCAGCAATGTGGATTCCGGCACTCTGCGCCAGTCCTTACGTGCCGCCATTTTGTCCACGCCGTATAACAGCAGCGTCAAAACGTTGGCGAGTAGAAACCATATAACAAGAGGATAAGCGGTGAAAATGCAGCCGACCGCTGCGAAAATGAGTAGCGAATAACAACAGCGATTGAGATTCATATTTTCAGTCACAGCACTTTTCAGGAAGTATCGACACGCATTATACGCAAGGTCAGTCATCCCTGCCACGGGTGAGAATATCCCTTTTATTATTATGCCTATATCCCCAAAGATAGCGCAAATTCTCTGGTCTGCGGCGTACCTAACAATTCAAACAAGAGAGCCGTTTTCATTATTCAAAACAAATGGTAATTTATTAAACCCAAATGGAGAAATTGTTCTGGAGTCACAAGGATGAGAAAATACTCATATCCATATTTGTTTTTTGTTACCGTCTCATCTCTCGGCGCAATTTTTCTCTTTTACTGGTGGAGGGTAACGATATACAGAGCGACATTTCTCTACCCGCTCACATCCAAATACCTCATGCTTATTTCTCTGGCAGTGTCATTGTTAATTACCTTATTTCTGGTAGGTAATGGGATAATGAAAAAAAGTCCCTTCCAAACTTATCTAAAATTATTTGGTGGTATCAGCATTGCCATGGTGCTGTTTTCAGTGATCATGGTTATGGCGATAACCTGGTTCATTCCGGGTGTCCCCTCGTCCTATACCACCACATACGTCTATGCTACAGGAAGTTCGAAAAGCTGTTCGGGGGCTGATGTTGACGATCCAGACCTTGGGACTAATATCAGAATTTGCTATCCCGAAGGTAACTACGAATATAACAACACCATCTACGTTGAGAAACGAAGTAACCTTTTAGGTGCGGTCGTGACGTACGCCAGAACAACCCCATCCCGATTTTGATTTACTTACAGCATAGAAAGCAATGCGTGATCCAGCGAAAGGTCATTCTGCGCCCGTAGGGGCCATAAGAATGCAGAAAAGAGATATACAGTGTACTCTGCGTGGACAAGCACGCCGGATGGTGATCGGAGAACCTTTCTGAACCCACGCATCGGCGGATACTGCTGTGCCCACTTTTCCCCTGAGGGACACGTGCACTCGCTAACTTATTGAGCGTTCGGTGATTTTTTATGAAGAAACTGTTTGTGCAGTTTTACCTCCTGCTGTTTGTCTGCTTTTTGGTGATGACCCTGTTGGTCGGTCTGGTATACAAATTCACCGCAGAACGCGCAGGCAGACAGTCGCTCGACGATTTGATGAAAAGCTCGTTGTACCTGATGCGCAGTGAACTACGCGAAATCCCGCCACGCGACTGGGGTAAGACGCTGAAGGAGATGGATTTAAACCTCTCATTTGACCTTCGCGTTGAACCGCTGAATAAGTACACACTGGATGCCCCAACCATGCAGCGTTTGCGCGAAGGCGATATTGTTGCACTTGACGATCAATACACCTTTATTCAACGCATTCCTCGCAGCCATTACGTGCTAGCCGTCGGCCCGGTTCCTTATCTCTATTTTCTTCATCAAATGCGCTTGCTGGACATCGCGCTGATGGCGTTTATTGCTATCTCACTGGCCTTCCCGGTACTGATCTGGATGCGCCCGCACTGGCAGGAAATGCTCAGACTCGAATCCGCCGCACAGCGTTTTGGTGAAGGACATCTGAGTGAACGCCTTCATTTTGACAGTGGTTCCAGCTTTGAGCGCCTGGGCGTAGCGTTTAATCAAATGGCCGACAATATCAATGCGCTGATCGCCAGTAAAAAACAGCTTATCGATGGTATTGCCCATGAGCTTCGTACCCCGCTGGTACGTTTACGTTACCGGCTGGAAATGAGTGATAACCTCACCGAGCAGGAATCTCAGGCTCTGAATCGTGATATCGGCCAACTGGAAGCGTTGATCGAAGAGTTACTGACCTACGCCCGCTTGGATCGCCCGCAAAATGAACTGAAACTCAGCGTACCGGACCTACCTGCTTGGTTAACCACCCATCTGAAGGATGTGCAAAGCGTGAATCCTGACCGTGTGGTGAAATTACGTCATCTCGAAACTGGCGACTACGGCGCGTTGGATATGCGCCTGATGGAGCGGGTCCTGGATAATTTGCTGAACAATGCCCTACGCTATTGCCAGTCTACAGTGCAAGCCAGTCTGCTGCTGAGTGGCAATCAAGCCACGCTGGTAGTGGAAGACGACGGTCCCGGTATTGCACCAGACGCACGTGAACAGGTTTTTGAACCGTTTGTACGCCTTGATCCCAGCCGCGATCGGGCGACCGGGGGTTGTGGGCTTGGGTTAGCCATCGTCCACTCAATAGCGTTGGCTATGGGAGGGACGGTCGTCTGTGGTGAAAGTGAACTTGGCGGTGCCCGTTTTACTTTCCGTTGGCCCGTCTGGCATAACATTCCTGAAATTTCAGCTGCCTGACCTATTCTGCTCGGTGGTCAGGCGATGGATGTTGTGTTATAAAAAAGTATGTTGTAACTAAAATGGTAAACCTATGGCCCGTTACGATCTCGTTGACCGCCTGAACGGCACCTTTCGCCAGATGGAACAAGAACTGGCGCTTCTGAACGAAAACCTGTTGCAGCAGACGTTGCTTATTGCCCGCGTATTCTCGTTACCGGAAGTGGTCAAAGAGGCAGAGCATGCCCCTCTGCAAAACATTGATGTTAAGCAGCACTTAGGCAAAGAGGCTGAAGCGCTGGCATTGCGTCATTACCGTCACCTGTTTATTCAGCAGCAGTCCGAAAACCGCAGCAGCAAAGCGGCCGTCCGCCTACCGGGTGTATTGTGCTACCAGGTTGATAATGCGGCGCAATGTGCTCTGGAAGAACAAATCCAGCGTATAAACCAGTTGAAAACCACCTTCGAGCGCATTGTTACAGTAGAATCAGGGCTGGCGCCGGCAGCACGTTTCGAATGGGTGCATCGCCACCTGCCGGGGCTGATTACACTGAATGCCTATCGCACGCTCACCGTTGTCAGAGATCCTGCCACCCTCCGGTTCGGCTGGGCTAACAAGCACATTATTAAAAACCTGAAACGCGATGAAGTACTGCAGCAACTGGAAAAAAGCCTGACCTCACCGCGCAGCGTACATCCCTGGACTCGTGAAGAATGGCAGCAGAAGCTTGAACGCGAATATCAGGATATCGCCGCCTTACCGCAGCAGGCCCGCCTGAAGATCAAAAGGCCGGTAAAAGTGCAGCCTATTGCCCGCGTCTGGTACAAAGGAGAGCAAAAACAGGTGCAATATGCCTGCCCGACACCACTGATTGCTTTGCTTAATAACGACAACGGTATGACCGTACCGGATATCGGCGAGTTACTGAATTACGATGCCGAAAACGTTCAGCATCGCTTTAAACCTCAGGCTCAGCCGTTGAGATTGATTATTCCCCGGCTGCACCTGTACGTTGCGGATTAACTGCCTGGCCGCATGCTGCCGACCATCAGCTCCGGACGTACCCAGCTGTCGAACTCCGCTTCGGTTAGATATCCCAGCGCCAGTGCGGAGGCTTTTAACGTCAGCCCTTCTTTATGCGCTTTTTTGGCAATTTCAGCCGCTTTATCGTAACCGATATGGGTGTTGAGCGCGGTCACCAACATCAGCGACTCATTGAGCAGTTGATCTATTCGTTCACGGTTGGGCTCGATTCCCGTCGCACAATGTTCATTGAAGCTTTCCATACCGTCCGCCAGCAGGCGTACCGACTGCAGGAAGTTGTAGATGACCATCGGTCGATAGACGTTGAGCTCAAAGTTACCTGACGCCCCGCCCATATTGATGGCGACATCGTTGCCCATCACCTGGCAGCAAAGCATAGTCAGCGCTTCACACTGGGTAGGATTGACTTTACCCGGCATGATCGAGCTGCCCGGTTCGTTTTCCGGAATTGAAATTTCGCCAATACCACAGCGCGGGCCAGATGCCAGCCAGCGTACATCGTTGGCGATTTTCATCAGCGATGCTGCCAGCCCTTTTAGCGCTCCGTGGGCATGAACCAGCGCATCGCAGGTGGCCAGCGCTTCAAATTTATTCGGAGCGGTAACGAACGGCGCGCAGGTAATGACCCGCAGTTCATCCGCGACCCGGCGGGCGTATTCGGGATGAGTGTTCAGTCCTGTACCTACCGCGGTTCCCCCCAACGCCAGTTCTGCCACATGCGGTAAACTGTTTTCAATGTGTCTGAGGTTATGTTCAAGCATTGCTACCCAGCCGGAAATCTCCTGGCCAAGCGTAAGTGGAGTTGCATCTTGCAGATGTGTACGACCAATTTTAACGATATCGGCGAAAGCGTGGGACTTATCACTGAGCGTTTTGGTCAACACATTTAATTGTGGGATCAAAGATTTACGCAGCGCCAGCAGTGCGGCAACGTGCATTGCCGTCGGGAAGACATCGTTCGAGCTTTGGCTTTTATTGACATCATCGTTGGGGTGTACTTTCCGCTCCATTCCCCGCTCACCGCCCAGCAACTCGCTGGCCCGGTTTGCCAGCACCTCGTTCATGTTCATATTGCTTTGCGTGCCGGACCCAGTTTGCCAGATGGCCAGCGGAAACTCATCGCGGTGTTTATCTGCCAACACTTCATCTGCAGCCTGCATAATAGCCCTGGCTTTATCCTCCGCCAGCAGCCCCAGATCCTGGTTAACCTTTGCCGCAGCGCGTTTCGTCAGCGCCAGCGCATGGATCAACGAGACCGGCATTTTCTCCGTTGAGATACGAAAATGCTCCAGTGAACGTTGGGTTTGCGCGCCCCAAAGCTTATCGGCAGGAACATCAATCGCCCCCATTGAATCATTCTCGCGGCGTACCGTTACCATTACCTGCTCCTTACATTAACAGTTGATTAGGTTATGTTTCGACATTGCCCATTTGCATTGGTCTTATGAGTATTAACGAGGTTAAAGCTGTCGTTTGGTGGTTCGTGCGGTAAAAAAAACCGCCCCGAAGGGCGGCTGACGTTACTTAACGCAGCGTGCGCACTGCGACGTCTGAATTTGCTTGAAGAAATCGTTGCCTTTGTCATCCACCAGGATAAACGCCGGGAAATCTTCCACTTCAATTTTCCAGATGGCTTCCATCCCGAGTTCCGGGTATTCCACGCACTCCAGACTCTTGATACTGCCCTGGGCCAGCACCGCGGCGGGGCCGCCAATACTGCCTAAATAGAAGCCGCCATGCTTATGGCAGGCATCGGTCACCTGCTGGCTGCGGTTGCCTTTCGCCAGCATGATCATGCTTCCACCAGCAGCCTGAAGCTGGTCAACATACGAGTCCATACGCCCGGCCGTGGTTGGCCCCAGCGAACCCGAAGCATAGCCTTCCGGCGTTTTTGCCGGACCTGCGTAATAGATCGGGTGATCTTTAACATACTGCGGCAAACTTTCGCCGTTATCCAGACGTTCTTTCAGTTTCGCATGCGCAATATCACGGCCAACGATAATTGTACCGTTGAGCGACAGTCGCGTGGAAACCGGATACTGGGAAAGCTGAGCCAGGATCTCTTTCATCGGACGATTGAGGTCAACGCGTACCGCTTCGCCCTCTCCCGCCTGGCGCAGCTCTTCCGGTATAAATTTGCCAGGATTATGTTCCAGTTTTTCGATCCAGATACCTTCACGGTTGATCTTGGCTTTGATATTTCGATCGGCTGAGCAAGAAACACCCATACCAACCGGACATGACGCGCCGTGACGCGGCAGGCGGATCACGCGGATATCATGCGCGAAATACTTCCCGCCAAACTGCGCGCCCAGTCCCAAATTCTGCGCCTCAATCAGCAGCTCTTTTTCCAGCTCTACATCGCGGAATGCCTGACCATGTTCGTTACCTTCTGTCGGCAGTTCGTCGTAGTATTTTGCAGAAGCCAGTTTGACCGTTTTCAGCGTGGCTTCTGCCGATGTTCCGCCGATTACGAACGCGATGTGATACGGCGGACAAGCCGCAGTGCCCAACGTACGCATCTTCTCAACCAGGTAATTTTTTAATTTGCCCGGCGTGAGCAGCGCTTTGGTTTCCTGGTACAGATAGGTTTTGTTCGCCGAACCACCGCCTTTGGCAATGCACAGGAATTTGTATTCATCGCCGTCGACGGTATACAAATCGATTTGTGCTGGCAGGTTGGTGCCGGTGTTCACCTCTTTATACATATCCAGCGCGGCGTTTTGTGAATAGCGCAGGTTGTCTTCGATATAGGTGTTATACACACCACGAGCCAGCGCCTCCTCATCGCCCCCTCCGGTCCAGACACGCTGACCTTTTTTACCCACAATAATCGCGGTTCCGGTGTCCTGACAGGTCGGCAAAATGCCTTTTGCCGCGATGTCAGAGTTACGCAGAAATTGCAGAGCCACATACTTGTCGTTTTCGCTGGCTTCCGGGTCGCGCAGAATATCGGCTACCTGCTGTTGATGTGCGGGACGCAGCATAAACGACGCATCATGAAAGGCCTGACGAGCCAACAGGGTTAAGGCTTGCGGTGCAACTTTAACAATCTCCTGCCCTTCAAATTCGGCAACAGAGACATAGTCGCTGGTCAGCAGATAGTATTCGGTATCATCCTTTTTGAGGGGGAAAGGATGCTGATAATGAAAGGGTTTGTTTGACATTGTGCTCTCACTTACTGCTCGGTCTGGTTATTCTCTGGGCAGATGTTCCATTGCCCTGCTTCCCTGCCGCAGATCCGGTTGTAGAAGGAAGAGCTTTCTGCAACCGGAATTACTCAGGGTATTAAAAGCGAGTCACCATATCCTACACATTTTTTTAACAAAAACTGAGACAAGTACGACTTTTTACATGTGCAGGTTACTTCGCTCAGGGTTTCTTGGTTTAATAGCCGTAGAAAATTCAACATTGAAACAGGGCTTGATAATGCAAAAACTCATCAATTCAGTGCAGAACTACGCCTGGGGAAGTAAAACGGCGTTAACGGAACTCTATGGCATTGCCAACCCCACTCAGCAACCGATGGCTGAGCTGTGGATGGGGGCGCATCCGAAAAGCAGTTCGCAGGTTCTCGGCGCTGACGGTCAGACGGTTGCTCTGCGCGACGTTATCGAGCACGATAAATCCGCACTGCTGGGCGATGCCGTTGCCCAACGTTTTGGTGAACTGCCCTTCCTGTTTAAAGTGCTCTGCGCTGCTCAACCGCTTTCGATTCAGGTTCATCCTAACAAGCACAACTCTGAAATTGGATTTGCCAAAGAAAACGCCGCAGGGATCCCGATGGATGCGGCCGAGCGCAACTACAAAGATCCTAATCACAAACCAGAACTGGTATTTGCTTTGACGCCTTTCCTGGCGATGAACGCATTCCGCGAGTTCTCTGAAATTGTTGCATTGTTACAACCCGTTTCCGCCGCACATCCGGCTATTGCGCATTTCCTGGAAGAGCCGAGTGCGGAACGTCTGAGCTATCTTTTCGCCAGCTTGCTGAATATGCAGGATGAGGAGAAATCCCATGCGTTGGCGATCCTGAAATCGGCGCTGAACAGCCAGCAGGGTGAACCCTGGCAAACCATCCGTCTGATCGCTGACGTCTACCCGAACGACAGTGGGCTCTTCTCCCCGCTGCTGCTCAATGTGGTGAAACTCAATCCAGGCGAGGCTATGTTCTTATTTGCCGAAACCCCGCACGCTTACCTGCAAGGAGTGGCACTTGAGGTGATGGCTAACTCGGACAACGTGCTGCGTGCCGGACTGACGCCAAAATATATTGATATCCCGGAACTGGTCGCCAACGTGAAGTTTGTCGCCAAGCCAGCAAACCAGTTACTGACCACGCCGGTTGAATCTGATGGTGAACTGGACTTCCCAATCCCGGTTGACGATTTTGCGTTCTCGCTGCATGAGCTTACTACCAGTGGCGCAGATATCAGCCAGCAAAGTGCAGCCATTTTGTTCTGCATAGAGGGTGAAGCTGTATTGAGCAAAGGCGAGCAACGTCTGGTTCTGCGACCGGGTGAATCGGCCTTTATTGGCGCGAATGAATCGCCGGTTAACATCAGTGGCGCAGGTCGTTTAGCCCGGGTTTATAACAAGCTATAGCAAGATACTGATATTTTTAACAACTCTTGCTAAGCTGTAGTGAGTTAAAGACATGTCACTCCTCCAGGCGTCTTCAAACGCCTGGTTTTATTTTATGGATATCGAAATGAAAAAATCGCTGGTAGCTGCGGGTGTGGTGGTTGCGCTGGGTATCGTCTGGACGGGCGGTGCCTGGTACACAGGTAAGAAACTTGAAACGCATCTCGCCGAGATGGTGACGCAGGCAAACGATCAGTTAAAACGTTTCTCCCCTGAGGCGGGTATTGAACTGAGTTATCAAAACTACCAGCGCGGGGTGTTCAATAGCCAACTGCAAATGGTGGTGAAACCCATCGCCGGGCAGGCAGATTCCTGGCTAAAACCGGGGCAAAGTATCGTCCTGAATGAAACCGTCGATCACGGTCCATTCCCGCTGGCTCAACTGAAATCACTGAATCTGATCCCGGCTATGGCCTCCGTGAAAACGACGCTGGTCAATAACGACGTTACCAAACCGCTGTTTGATATTGCCAAAGGTGAGTCGCCATTTGTCATTAACTCCCGTATCGGCTACAGCGGCGATACCCGTTCCGATCTCTCCCTCAAACCACTGAACTATGAGAAAGGCGACGAAAAAGTAGCCTTCAGCGGCGGGGAATTCCAGTTTACAGCAGACAAAGAAGGTAACGCTGTCTCGCTGACAGGCAATGCGCAAAGTGGCGTGGTCAATGCGGTCAACGAGTATGACCAGAAAGTACAGATGACTTTCAATAACCTGAAAACTGAGGGTTCCAGCAGTATTGCCAGCTTTGGTGAGCGCATCGGCGACCAGAAATTGTCACTCGATAAACTGTCGATTTCCGTCGAAGGTAAAGAGTTGGCGGTACTGGAAGGCATGGGTATTGATGGCAAATCCGATCTGATCAACGAGGGTAAAACAGTCAACAGCCAGCTGGATTACACGCTGAACAGCCTGAAATTACAGGGGCAGGACATGGGTAGCGGTAAACTGACGCTGAAAGTTGGCCAGATTGACGGTGAAGCACTACACCAGTTCAGTCAGCAGTATAGCGCCCAAACCAAGGCGCTGATGGCGCAGATTGATGTGGTACAAAATCCTGAGCTTTATCAGCAAAAAGTCACTGAAGCCTTCTTCAATGCACTGCCGATTCTGATGAAAGGCGAGCCGGTTATCACCATTGCCCCGCTGAGCTGGAAAAATGCAAAAGGTGAAACCGCATTTAATTTGTCACTGCTGCTAAAAGATCCGACAGCAAATACTGAGGAACCACAAACGCTGGCTCAGGAAGTGGATCGTTCGGTCAAATCACTGGATGCTAAGCTGACGATTCCGGTTGATATGGCGACTGAGTTCATGACGCAGATTGCCAAAATTGAAGGGTATCAGCAGGAACAAGCGGCCGATCTGGCGAAACAACAGGTGAATGGCCTGGCGGCAATGGGTCAGATGTTCCGTATTACAACGATGCAGGACAACGTCATCGGCTCCAGCCTGCAATACGCAAACGGCCAGGTTACGTTAAACGGACAAAAAATGTCGCTGGATGAGTTTGTTGGCATGTTCGGTATGCCTTCTCTCGGCGAACCGGATGCCCCGGCTATTCCGCAACAGTAAATACGCGTGATAACAGGCCCGATAACCGTGTGTTTATCGGGCCTTTTTTATTTTGCCACCACCAGACGGGCGGAAAGCGTTAAGTTACGCGAGTGACCATCATCGTGCCCAATGCGCTGTAGCATGCGCTCAGCAAGGGTATATCCCATTTCACGCGCGGGCGTGCAGGCCCAAATAATGGGGATATCGTCCAGTGCATTTTCCGCTACATCGGCAAATCCTGCTAACGAGACCTGCTGTTCAAAGTAGCGATCTACGCCAATTTCACCACTCTGACGCCCTGCTCTCATCAGGCCAAACCAGGCGCCAACGGCTATCGTTTCGTTGTAGCACACCACTGCGCTGATCGTTGGGTTACGACGTAACAGCGCGGTCACCTCCTCGGCGGCCTGCTTTTGGCTGGATGAGCACTCCAGCACCCAGTCGCTATGAAACGGTAAACGATACTTTAGCAACGTCGTACAATAGCCGCCGACACGCTCTGCGCGGGTCAATGAAGAACTCTGCCCCCCCAACCACGCGATGCGCTGATGCCCATGGCGTATCAGATGTTCAACCAGCAATTGCGCTGCCTGCATGTTGTCAGGCCTAACGGTGTCAACGTCATCCAGGTAGCTGGCCCGAGACGCAAACACTACCGGAATCCCCTTATCGGCGGCCAGTTGTTGTAGGTCGTCGCTACTGCCGGCAGCCCCGGCGATCACCACACCATCAACCCCTTGATTAAGCAGCATAGCGAAACGCTGCGCCAGCTGTTCGCCATCTCTGCCACCATGTAATAAAAAAACCATGCGCCCCTGCGCTTCTAATGCTTCCGTCAGACCCGCCGTCAATTCGGCGTAAAACGAGGTGGAGAGGTCGCGCACGATCAAACCAATTACCCCGCTCTGCCCGCCACGCAGCGCTGATGCCTGGCGATTACGCACAAACCCCAGTTGCTCAATAGCGGCATTCACCCGTTCGCCGGTCGCGGATGAAATACGGCCTTTTCCACTAAGCACCAATGAGACGGTACTAACCGAAACGCCCGCGGCCAGCGCAACATCATGGATAGTTATTTTTTTGGCTATAGCCATAAAAACGGAAAACTCCCTGATAACGTGACGGATAAAACGTTTTATCAATCACTTATATTTATACGCTCTATTATCGTTCGATAATGTGATTTGTACCGCACTAAAATTAGGTAAAACGTTTTATCTTCTCGCCATCATTAGTCAGCTAGCTTTTACGAGGAGTCGTTTGATGACGACGAGAACCACACCAAAAATTACGTTATGGGAATTTTTCCAGCAGTTGGGCAAAACCTTTATGCTGCCCGTGGCTCTGCTCTCATTCTGCGGGATCATGTTAGGGATCGGCAGCTCGTTAAGTAGTCATGATGTCTTAACGCTGATCCCGGCATTGGGTAATCCGGTACTGCAGGCTATTTTTACCTGGATGAGCAAAGTAGGCTCATTTGCGTTTAGCTTCTTACCGGTGATGTTCTGTATTGCCATACCTCTCGGCCTGGCCCGCGAGAACAAAGGCGTAGCGGCATTTTCCGGTTTTGTTGGTTATGCGGTGATGAACCTTGCCGTCAACTTCTGGTTAACCGCGAAAGGTATCTTGCCTACCACGGATGCCACGATCCTGAAGGCTAACAACGTGCAGAATATCCTGGGGATCCAGTCGATCGACACCGGGATCCTCGGCGCTGTTATTGCCGGGATCATCGTCTGGATGCTGCATGAACGTTTCCACAATATTCGCCTGCCGGATGCACTGGCCTTCTTCGGCGGTACCCGCTTTGTACCAATTATCTCTTCGGTGGTGATGGGACTCGTCGGCCTGGTCATTCCCCTGGTTTGGCCGGTTTTCGCCATGGGCATTAACGGGCTCGGCCACATCATCAACAGCGCGGGTGAATTTGGTCCAATGCTGTTTGGTACCGGTGAACGTCTGCTGCTGCCGTTTGGTCTGCATCATATTCTGGTGGCGCTCATTCGCTTCACCGAAGCTGGCGGCACGCAGGAAGTCTGCGGTCACAGCGTAAGCGGCGCACTGACTATTTTCCAGGCTCAACTGAGCTGCCCGACAACACAAGGTTTCTCTGAAAGCGCAACCCGCTTCCTGTCGCAGGGTAAAATGCCAGCGTTCCTCGGTGGTTTGCCGGGGGCAGCGCTCGCGATGTACCACTGTGCTCGCCCTGAAAATCGTCATAAAATTAAAGGGTTATTAATTTCTGGCCTCATTGCCTGCGTGATCGGCGGTACAACAGAACCCCTTGAGTTCTTATTCCTGTTCGTTGCCCCAGTTCTGTATGTGATCCACGCCCTGCTGACCGGTCTTGGTTTCACCGTGATGGCGGTGCTTGGCGTCACCATCGGTAACACGGACGGTAACCTGATTGACTTTGTGGTGTTCGGCATCCTGCACGGGCTCTCAACCAAGTGGTATCTGGTCCCTGTTGTGGCGGCGATCTGGTTCGCGGTGTACTACGTGATCTTCCGTTTCGCCATCACACGTTTCAATCTGAAGACCCCGGGTCGTGACGTCGAAATTGCCAGCAATATCGAAAAAGTCATGGCGGGTGCACCGGGTAAATCCGGTTACAACGTCCCTGCCATTCTGGCGGCGCTGGGCGGTGCGGAAAACATTGTCAGCCTGGATAACTGCATTACCCGTCTGCGCTTGTCAGTGAAAGATATGTCGCTTGTTAACGTACAAGCGCTGAAGGACAATCGCGCCATTGGCGTAGTACAACTCAATCAGCATAACCTTCAGGTCGTTATTGGTCCGCAGGTCCAGTCAGTGAAAGACGAGATCGCCGTTCTGATGAACACCGTACAGGCATAAGGACAACAGTATGTTTGATTTTTCAAAGGTGGTGGACAGGCACGGTACCTGGTGTACCCAGTGGGATTACGTTGCCGACCGTTTTGGTTCAGCCGACCTGCTGCCGTTCACCATCTCCGATATGGATTTTGCCACCGCACCTTGCATTCTGGAGGCGCTGACTCAGCGCCTGTCACATGGCGTGCTGGGTTACAGCCGCTGGAAAAATGATGAATTTCTGGCGGCAATTAGTCATTGGTTTCTTACGCGTCATAATACCCAAATCGACCCTCAGTCGCTGGTTTATGGCCCCTCGGTCATCTATATGGTGTCGGAGCTGATCCGCCAGTGGTCTTCTGCGGGTGATGCGGTGGTAATTCATACACCGGCGTACGACGCGTTTTACAAAGCGATTGAAGGTAATCAGCGCCAGGTATGCGCTGTCGGACTTGAAAAGCGCGCTGACGGCTGGGTTTGCGACATGGTTGCGCTGGAAAAAGCGCTCTCCCGGCCTGAAAGTAAAATTCTTCTGCTTTGCAGTCCGCACAACCCAACCGGTAAGGTGTGGACGCGCGATGAACTGGAAACCATGGCGGAACTGTGTCAGCGCCACGGTGTAAAAGTCATCTCTGATGAGATCCATATGGATATGGTATGGGCAGACCAGCCGCACATCCCGTGGAGTAACGTCGCGCGCGACAGTTGGGCGCTGTTCACCTCCGGTTCAAAGAGCTTCAATATTCCGGCGTTAACCGGGGCTTACGGGATTATTGAGGATGAGCAGAGTCGCAACGATTACCTCAGTGCGTTAAAGGGTCGGGATGGTCTTTCCTCACCTGCAGTGCTCGCGCTTAGCGCACATATCGCAGCCTACCAACAGGGCGCTAGCTGGCTTGATGCGCTGCGGGATTACCTTGTCAGTAACCTGCATTACATCGCGCATGAGCTGAATAACGCATTCCCCGAACTGAACTGGCAGGTTCCGCAATCCACCTATCTGGCATGGATTGACTTGCGTCCACTCAACCTTGATGACCATGCACTGCAGGAAGCACTCATCCATCAGCAGAAAGTCGCCATCATGCCCGGATACACATACGGAGAAGAAGGACGAGGTTTTGTGCGCCTCAATGCCGGATGTCCACGTTCCAAACTTGAAAAAGGCGTTCAGGGGTTGATTAACGCCATCCGCACAATACGTTAAATAGTCTTGCGCAATGAAGAACTCATTGCGCAACTCCTAATATAAAAAAACAAATCTGTTTTCTATCGTTTTTTTAGTACCAATTCCTCCCTGACTTTTCCTGCCAGTAAAAATCAACAGCAATAAAAATCAAAAAGACAAAATACAAAGCTGAGATGATAGCCGAAATATAGCGCTGTTTTATATACATAAAAATCATGAATACAACACAAATAAACATTCACAAAAAGAATTTAACTTTTTTTTTACTCCTGTCCCTAACGACATCCATTTTTCTTTGGTATATCCCTTTTAGTAATCAGCGTTATAGCCTCTCTTTTTATCCGGTTATTGCAACCTTTGCTGGTGTATTGCACATTCAGACGGGGTGCTTTATGACGATGAATTACATGAGTTATCGGCACAAAAAATATCTTTTACCCCTGGCTTGCGCGTTTTATTTCTCGGGGGTTTTCTTATTTCTTGCGCTCTATATTTATTTTTATAAAAACGGCCTTCCTGGTGTCATCTACAATGACATTGCTGTTTTATACTTTATGAGGAACATGTTAATTACGGGGCTGTTTTTTGCAACATACTATTTATATACGTTTAAGAATAAAAAAGAAAAGCATGGTAAAACAGTTATTTACGCCACTTATTTATGGTGCATGTTGCATCTGGTAATGGCTATCCTCTACTCCATCCGTATTACGCCAATATCGTTTCAGTTGGTTGATACAGAAACGTTTGAATGGCTTAGACCCTGGCGTGGTAGCTTTATTTATGTCCTCATTATCTTGTGGACCTGTATCGTTTTATTAGGGGCAAAATTAACCCAGCTAAAAACACAGTTTTGGGTAAGTATGTCACTGGTTGCCCTGAGCAATCTGTTAAGTGTCATCATTATGCTGAAGTACACGCATATAGACTCCGCTGGATGGTATCTCGCCAGAGGCCTGGAGTGCCTTAGCGCAATGGCCGTGATGATCGTGCTCATGTCTGATATTTTCAAGCGCTACAAAGCCTCACGTCAGGCCTATGAATTATCCTATGAAAATTCAGTCCGCGACCCGATGACCCGACTTTTCAACCGTGGCTATTTTTATAACGCACTCAGCAATGAGATTAAAATGACAGCAACCCATAAACCCCTGAGCATTGTCTTTTGCGACATTGATTTCTTTAAGTCGGTCAATGACACCTGGGGACATTTGCAGGGTGACAGAGTGATAATTAAACTGTCAGAAATTATGCAGCGACTGAGTCGGCGTAACGACATCGTGGCGCGTATTGGCGGAGAAGAGTTTGCTATTTTGCTACCTGAAACTAACGCTGATGCAGCATTTAACATCGCAGAGCGAATCAGAAAACACGTAGAACAACAAACTCAGACCACGACTAAAGGTGATTTTCCACGCATCATCACCATCAGCCTGGGTATCGTAACCTCAGTTGATAACCGTTCAGCCCCTGAACAACTTGCTGATTGCGCAGACCGCGCCCTGTATATGGCAAAAAACCGAGGCCGTAATTGCGTTGTGGCCTATTCTGGTGAAGAAGTTTAATAGCAAAGGAAAAGATCACCACCAGGGCGATCTTTTCCTCATGATCAGTTGGTAATTTTCATGTGCAGCTGGAATGCGTTGGTTTTTCCCTCATCCTTAGCCGCGCCTTTTTGATATATTCTGATGGTATACTTACCGCTGGCAGGCAGTATATTTTTATAAGTGTCACCACTCATCATGCCATCAAAAATGAATTGTTCGCCCGGCGCAATAATACTCATGAAAGGATGAGGCCAGGCGCTTTTCAAAACTGCTTGCATGGTCTGCCCTTTTTTGGCGACAAACGTATAATCTTTTGTTTTATCGCCCGTAATTGTCCCCTTGATATCTGCGCCACTGGTACCTTTCTTAAACTGGATTACATGCGTTTCATCCGCTTTATACGCCGCATGCGTAGGCACAGTTGCCAGCAGCAAACTTCCACAGAACATTGTACTGACAATTAGCTTTACACTTTTCACTTTATTAATACCCTCAGTCGTTATTGTATTTTTATAACATACCTCGCTGCACATTCATAAACTGGAAAGTGTCCATTTTTCGCTATTAGGGAAGGTGCGAATAAGCAGGTCATTTCTTCCCAAGCTGACTCGCTGATTAAAATTTCGCGGATCTGGGCCGATT